>NZ_LGHK01000021.1 GCF_001908235.1 Bradyrhizobium sp. NAS96.2 | reverse complement strand
AAAATTGATGCTTTCTCATCATTCGCATTTGCTGACATCCTTGCCAAGCCTGATCACACCCAACGGATTTCGCAAATGACCACGCTCGTACGGATCTCCCGACATGCCATCGCTGGTGCCATGCTCCTTGGCATTGCCTGCGCTCCGTCGTTTGCCGTTGCCGCCGACAAGATCACGCTGCTGTCGAGTTGGTTCGCGCAGGCCGAGCATGGCGGCTTCTATCAAGCCAAGGCGACAGGCCTGTACGAGAAGGCCGGCCTCGACGTCGCCATCAAGATGGGCGGTCCGCAGGTGAACGGTATGCAGCTTCTGCTCGGCGGCGAAGCCGACGTCATCATGGGCTACGACATCCAAGTGCTGCAGTCGATCGGGAAGGGCCTGCCCGTCGTCACCATCGGTGCGTCATTTCAAAAGGATCTGCAGGGCATGATGACGCATGATGACGTCAAGAGCCTCGCGGACCTCAAAGGCAAGGACATCCTGATCGCGAGCTCCAGTCACTCCACCTTCTGGCCGTGGCTGAAGACCAGGTTTGGCTTTGCCGAAAACCAGGCCAAGGCTTACACGTTCAACCTTCAACCTTTCTTTGCAGACGCCAACGTCGCCCAGCAGGCGTATCCCTCATCCGAGCCGTTCCAGGCGTTGCAGAAGGGCGTAGCGGTCAACTTCTTCCTGTTCGCGGATGACGGCTATCCCCCTTACGGCACGACGATGGTGACCACGACCAAGCTGGTCGCGGAGAAGCCGGACGTGCTGAAGCGTTTCGTGCGCGCGTCGATGGAGGGCTGGAAGAGCTATCTGACCGACGATCCCGCCGCTGCCAACGCACTGATCAAGGCAGATAACCCGAAGATGACCGATGATCAGATCGCCTTCGGCGTCAAGCGCATGAAGGAATTGAAGGTGGTCGATGGCGGCGATGCCCAGACCATGGGCATCGGCGTGATGACCGACGCGCGCTGGAAGTCGACTTACGACTTCATGGTGGCCGGCGGCCTGCTCGACAAGAGCGTCGACTACAAGAAGGCGTTCACGACGCAGTTCATCGACGGCATGAAGATTCCGATGAACTGACACGCAGCGCAGCTGATCCCAGCTGCGCCCCCCGATACGACAGACGAACGCCGGCGATGCAACAACACAAGGCCAGTTCCGCCCTTACCGAAGTGCTGCCGCCCCTGGTGGTTGGCGTGATCATCGTCACCGCCTGGGAAACCTCCTGCCGTATCTTCGCCATTCCAGCCTACCTCTTTCCGGCGCCCAGCGCGATCGCGCAGGCGATCGTCGTCGACACGCCGGGACTGATGCGGGAGCTGTGGAGCACGTTGAAAGTCGCGCTGACCGCGCTTGGTCTCGCAACCATGATCGGCTCGGCCCTGGCTTTCCTGTTTGTGCAGAACAGGTTGATCGAGCGCAGCTTCTTCCCCTACGCCGTCATCATGCAGGTGACGCCGATCGTTGCCATTGCCCCATTGATCATCATCCTGGTGAAAAATACGCAGGTCGCGCTGATCATCTGCGCCACAATCATTGCCGTCTTTCCGATCATCTCCAACACCACCATCGGCCTTCGCAGTATCGAGAGCGGCCACCAGAACCTGTTCGCCATCAACCGTGCCACACGCCTGCAGAGCCTCCTCTATCTGCGCATACCGAGCGCCCTGCCGTTCTTTTTCGCCGGCTTGCGCGTCGCCAGCGGCCTCGCACTGATCGGCGCGGTGGTAGCCGAATTCGTCGCCGGCACCGGCGGCCGCAGCGCAGGCCTCGCCTATGAGATCCTGCAGTCCGGGTTCCAGCTCGACATACCCCGCATGTTCGCTGCGCTGTTCCTGATCACCATCACCGGCATCGCTCTGTTTCTGGCGATGGCCGCCCTGTCGAAGCTGGCGCTCGGCCGCTGGCACGACAGCGAGTTCGAGCGGGACGGCTGATGTCCCGCGAGTTGCCCGCAACACAACACGTCCCGACGAGGTTCGCATGCTGACCACCAAGCAGAAGGTGCTGCGCCGTTTCTGGTACGCGGTGATGCCGCTCTCCGACCTCGCGGACGGACCGAGGCCGTTCCGTCTGCTCGATGAGGACATCGTGCTGTTCCTCGGTCCAGATGGAAGCCCGGCCGCGCTCAGAGACCGCTGTTGCCACCGCACCGCCAAGCTCTCGAGAGGCTGGTGCAAGGACGGGCAAATCGTGTGTGGCTATCACGGCTGGACCTACGACTCCACCGGCAAGCTCGTGCACGTCCCGCAATTTCCGGTGCAGCAGGAAGTGCCGAATCTGTCGACGCCCGCCTATCACTGCCAAGCGCGCTACGGCTATGCCTGGGTGGCGCTTGACGAGCCGCTGGCGCCGATCTTCGAGGTGCCCGAGGACAGGGACCCGTCGTTCCGCTACGTGCCGCAGTTCTACGAAGTCTGGAACACCTCGGCCCTGCGGATGATGGAGAACTCCTTCGACAACGCCCACTTCGCCTTCGTGCATCAGGGGACATTCGGCCAGGCCGACCAGCCGCTCCCTGACAAGTACGAGATCACGGAAACTGACTACGGGTTCGAAGCCGAGACGCTGATCACCGTCATCAATCCACCGATCCAGCATCGGATATCTGGAACTGACGCCGCCACCACCACGCGTCACATGCGCAACAAATGGTACATGCCGTTTTGCCGCCGGCTCGACATCGAATATCCGTCCGGCCTTCGCCACATTATCTTCAACTCGGCGACGCCGATCGACGACAGCCATATCCAGTTGGTGCAGTGGCTTTACCGCAACGACACAGAAGAGGACTGCCCGGCGCAGCTCCTGAACGACTGGGACTACAAGATCACGCGGGAGGACAAGGACATCATCGAGTCCACCGACTACGACACCCCCATTGACGTCGGTCGCCGCGCCGAGGCCAACATGGTGTCGGACCGGCCCGGCATGATCATGCGCAAGCGGCTGATGAAGCTCCTCGAAGACCACGGCGAGGCGGAGGTCTATCGCGCCGCTTGACCCTCCGATTGCAGGTCGCCACACATGTCCGACGCCACCCTGTCCATGCCAAACATTCTCGCTGCCGCGTGCTACCCGATCAAGGCCCTGCTCGCCGACATCGGCGATATCGCGACGAGCCTCGATCCGGCCGATCTGCGGCGGAAGTCGCGCGACTACTACTGGTATTCGCCAATCCTCGCCACCCGGTTGAGAGACAAGGTTGCAGACATCATCATCACGCCGCGCGACGAGGCCGACGTGGTCCGCGTCGCCGCCGCCTGCTATCGCCATCGCATCCCGCTCACCGTGCGGGGGGGCGCGACCGGAAACTATGGTCAATGCGTGCCGCTCGAAGGCGGTGTTCTGCTCGACATGGCCGCCATGAACCGCATCGAATGGCAGACGCCGGGTATCGTCCGCGTCCAGGCCGGCGCCAAGCTGTTCGACATCGACGCGCAGACCCGGCAGCTCGGTTGGGAGCTCCGCATGCATCCGTCCACCAAGCGCATGGCGCAGATTGGCGGCTTCGTCGCCGGAGGATCCGGGGGCATCGGCAGCGTCACCTTTGGCGGCATGCGCGAGCCCGGCAACATCCTCGCCGCGCGTATCGTCACCGTAGAGGAGACGCCGCGCGTGATCGAGCTGCGCGGCGACGCGGCGCAGAAGATCAGCCGCGCCTACGGCACAACAGGCATCATCACGGTGCTGGAAATGCCGCTGGCGCCGGCGCTGCCATGGATCGACGTGATCGTTGCCTTTGACGACTTCGCTGAGTCAATCCGCTTCGGTCACGCTATCGCAATGGCGGACGGCGTCGTCAAGAAGCTGCTGGCGCCGATCGAGTGGCCGCTACCGCAGAACTTCGCCGGCCTTCGCCAGTATTGCCCTGATGGCAAGGCTGTGCTGCTCGGCATGATCGGATCGATGTCGATCGAGAGCTTCGAGACGCTGCTCGACTCATTCGGCGGTACCCTCACCTACAAGGCGCCGAGCGAGGACGTGCTTACGAAGGTGCCGCTCTACGAGCATAGCTGGAACCACTGCACGCTGCAGACGTTCAAGGTCGATCGCAGCATCACCTACCTGCAGGTGCTCTATCCACACAACCGCATCGTCGAGGCGGCCGCAGAGATCGGCGCCCGGTTCGAAGGCGAGGTGATGCAGCACCTCGAATTCATCCGCATCAACGGACTAATGACCGCGAGCGGACTCCCCGTGATCCGCTATTCGACGCCGGAACGCCTCGACGAGATCATGGCAGCCTATGAAGCACTCGGAATCATGATTGCCAATCCGCATGTTGTTACGCTGGAGGACGGCAGCCGATACAAGCGCGTCGACGCCGACCAGCTGAGCTTCAAGCATGAGGTGGATCCGCTCGGCTTGCTCAATCCGGGCAAGATGCGCAGCTTCGTTCCGCGCTTGCCGGGGGCGCAGCAATGAATGTCATGCCCATGTTCGAGGCGAAGCCTCCCGAGCTCGGCGCTGCGCCCGCCCCATCGCGCGCATTGCTGCAGCTTGCGGGCGTCTCCAAGACCTTCACCAACAGGACGCTGGCGCTTGAGGGCGTTGACCTGACCGTCCGGCCCGGCGAGTTCCTCACCTTGCTCGGAGCGTCGGGCTGCGGAAAGTCCACGCTCCTGAAGATGATCGCCGGCCTCAGCGCGCCCACGACCGGTACCATCGACTGGCCGACCTCGACCTACGATGCGCGCGGCGAGCCCGACCGCTCGCTCGGCTTCGTGTTCCAGGAACCGACGCTGCTGCCTTGGCGGACGGTGTTCGACAACGTCTATCTGCCGCTGATGCTCGGCGGCGCGCGTCGCCGGGATGTGCGCGAGCGCATCATGGAAGTACTGGCGCAGGTCGGCCTCACGCGCTTTGCCGACGCTTATCCGCGCGAGCTCTCGGGCGGCATGCGAATGCGTGTCTCGGTGGCTCGTGCCATGGCGACCAACCCGCGCATCCTGTTGATGGACGAACCTTTCGCCGCGCTGGACGAAATCACTCGCACGAAGCTCAACAACGATCTTCTGCAACTGTTTACGAAGAACAACCTCACGGTGATCTTCGTAACCCACAGCGTCTACGAATCGGTCTATCTGTCGTCGCGGATCGCGGTGATGCGCGCACGGCCCGGCCGCATGAGCACCGAGATCGCGATATCCGCACCCTACCCACGCAACGAAGACTTCCGCGTCTCGCCGGTCTACAACGACTATTGCCGACGCGCTTCGGAGGCGCTGCGCCAAGCCATGGCGCAGAGCACCGACGAGCCGGAGTGAACACGGTGCTCCGCCATCTCGTCCCTGCGGGAATCCGCAAGCCGTTTGCCAATTACAGCCATGCGGTCGAAGTACAGGGCGGCACACGGCTGCTCTTCTGCTCGGGCCAACTCGGCATCTCGGCGAACGACTGTATCCCGGAGGGCGTTGAAGAGCAGTCGGCGCTCTGCTTTGAGGCCATCGGCTTGTGCCTAGCCGAAGCCGGCATGGGCTTTTGCGACCTCGTACGCATCAACGCCTATGTTACGGATCGCGCATGCATGGCGCCCTATATGGCCGTGCGCGATCGCTACGTGGCACTGCCGGCACGGGCCTCGACCCTGATGATCGTCAGCGGCTTTACGCGACCGGAGTTCAAGGTCGAAATCGAGGCCCTTGCGGCGAAGTGACGGCCGCAGCGCACGAATGCTTTTGTCGCGATTTCAATTGCATACCCGATCAGTATACGAGCCCTATGCATTTGGCTCCAAGGCCATTGGCGTCCTAGACATGGAGTCGGCGCGCCAGATGCGGCATCTGGCACCGGCACAACCATCGCACGTTGCTTCGCGGCCGAGACCGCAACGGTCGTGCGGGTCGCTCGCCAGCGCTACCGGCGGGAGTACAAAATCGCGGCAAATCTCAGTTTGGCGGACAAAATCACAGCGAGGGAGCGACTCGAACCCGAACGATCTGGTTTTGGTTCTGCAGCAAGCGGTATGTTGCTGCGACGGGCAGAACAGGTTTGTCCGTTTTGCTCGCTCTAATTTCCGATTCTACGACGAGCAAGTAATCGACCTGTCCCATCGGATCTGCGCGCTGTATCGAATGGGGTGAAGATACAGAAACAAGGGAAAAACCGAACAGCAAGCTGGTGGTCCCCGCCCACAAAAAAAGCGTCGCACGAAACCCGTTTGTTCTCGGCGACCACCCCGCGAAGGTCTTGGAAAATAAGGACTTTCCAATGGTGGGCGCACCAGGGCTCGAACCTGGGACCCGCTGATTAAGAGTCAGCTGCTCTACCAACTGAGCTATGCGCCCGGAACTTGTCCGGAAATGACCCTCGCAAGAGAGGCCGTCGTTTAGCAAAGCGATTCCGCGATGTCCAGCAAGCAGGCGCAAGTTTTCCCGACTTTTACGAAGCCGAAAGGCCGCCGGATTCCGGCGGCCTTTCATGGGCTTGGCGAAAGCGTTGGCGGCAGGCCGTCAAAGCCGGCCGGAGCGCTCCTGATCCGGACCGTCGTCGCGGTCGAAACGGTCGTGGTCCATGCCGCGGCCTCCGTGTTCCCAGCGGTCCATGCCGCGCTCGAGGCGGTGGCGGCGCCAACCCTCGGCACCGAACCCACGCCCCTCCATATGGGTAAGCATGGAAAGCCGCCGCTTCTGGCCGTCGTCGAGCGTCTTGTAGAGCGGGTCGGCGGCATCGGCGATCCTCTTCAGCGAGGTCGCGGTCGCAGCCATGTTGTCGGCACGCTCGCGCAGGCGCGCGACCGGATCGTCCGGCTTCTGGGCCTTGTCCGCGTCGGTCTTATCCGCAGCCATCCGCGCATTGGCGCGATCCATCCGCATCTTGGCGAAGTCGCGCACCGCGGCTTCCACCGGCGGCCACAGCTTCTCCTGGTCCGCGGTAAGCTTCAGTCCGGCGTGGACCGCGGCGATCCGCGCGTCGAGGAAGGCGGCCCGATCCTCGGGGCTCATCCGCATATGGCCATGAAACCACGGGCGATGCTGTGCATAGACCACGGTCGAACCAGCAATCGTGAGCGCCGCGACGCCGGCGAGCAGAACTTTCTTCATCGAAACCTCCTTTGAAGGTTGCTTGAAGATGATGCCGCTCGCCCTCGCCTTCAACTTACGGATTGGACAGAGAGGCATCCCTTACCAAGATGTAATCCGCTTCATTGCCCGCCAGAAATATCCAAAGCGCAAGTGTTGCGCTTTGATTCAGATCATTCCCAATAGCCGCGGCAGCCACAGCGAGATCTCCGGCACGTAGGTGATCAGGCCGAGGAACGCCAGCATCGCGCATAGCCACGGCAGCACCGCGATCGTGATCTCAGAGATGCCCATCTTGGCGATGCTGCTCGCGATGTAGAGGTTGAGTCCGACCGGCGGATGGCACAGCCCGACCTCGGTGTTGACGATCATCAGGATGCCGAGATGCACCGGATGCACGCCGAGCTTGGTCGCCAGCGGAAACAGGATCGGCGCCATGATGAGCAGGATCGACGACGGATCCATCACGTTGCCGGCGAGCAGCAGGATGACGTTGACGACCAACAAGAACATCCACACCGAGAAGTTCTTGTCGATGATCCAGGCCGCCATCTCCTGCGGGATCTGCTCATGCGTCATCAGGAACGAGAACAGCACCGCGTTGGTGATGATGTAGAGCAGCATCGAGCTCATGCTCGCCGCCTGCAGCAGCACCTTCGGCACCTCGGAGAGCTTCAACTCCTTGTAGACGAACACGGTGATGAAGAAAGCGTAGGTGGCCGCAACTGCAGCCGCTTCGGTCGGCGTGAAGATGCCGCCATAGATGCCGCCGAGCACGATCGCAATCAGCAAGAGGCCCCAGATGCTCTCGCGGAACGCCTTGAACTGCTGGGCGATGGTCGCGCGCGGCATCTTCGGATAGCCGTTGCGCTGGGCGACGAAGAAGGTCACCGCGGCCAGCATCAGCGCGAGCAGCACGCCCGGCACGATGCCGGCCATGAACAGCGCGCCGATCGAGGTGTTGGTGGAGACGCCGTACAGCACCAGGATGATCGAGGGCGGCACCAGGATGCCGAGCGCGCCCGAGGTCGAGATCACGCCGACGCCGAAGCGCTTCGGATAGCCGTGATCGACCATCGCCGGCATCATGATCGAGCCGATCGCGACCACGGTGGCGACGCTCGATCCCGAGATCGCCGCGAACATCGCGCAGGCCGCGACGCCGGCAAGGCCAAGGCCGCCGGGCAGATGGCCGACTAATGAGGTCGTGAACGCGATCATGCGCCGCGCGACGCCGCCGCGGGTCAGGAAGGTGCCGGCGAGGATGAAGAACGGGATCGCCATGATGCCGAAATTGTCGAGGCCCGAAAACAGCTTCAGGCCGACGCTCTCGATCGGCACCTCGGTCATCGTGAACAGGAAGGTGAGCACGGTCAGGCCGAGCGAAATCGAGATCGGCATGCCCGTCAGCATCAAGGCAAAAAGCAGTCCGAAGATAAGTGCGGCGCTCATCACGCTTCTCCAAGCGCGACGGGCGCGGTCTTGCTGGTCTCGACGCCGTCGACATGGGAGGCGTCATGGTGCGGCAGCTCGCCGGTCCGCCAGTAGGTCCAGCACACCTGCAGGAAGCGGAAGCACATCAGATAGGAGCCGAGCGGGATGCAGGCGTAGACGATCCAGCTCGGGATCTCCATGTCGGGCGAGACCTGGTCGGTGTGCATCAGCTCGAACACGAACTTGGCACCCATGGTGCCGACGATCGCGGTGAACAGCGCGCCGCCGAGCAGGCCGAAGGTGATGGTGCGCTTGCGCCAGTAATCGTTGAGGCGGTTGATCAGCACGTCGACGCCGACATGGATGCCGGTGCGCACGCCATAGGCGGCGCCGAACTTCGCCATCCAGATGAACATGTAGATGCAGAGTTCCTGCGACCAGGCGAGATTGATGCCGAACAGATACGGATAGAGCACGGGAACGTCGACCAGGAAGCGGTGCACCACCGTGATGAAGGTCAGCAGGGTCGCGGCGCCCATCAGGCTCGCGATGATGATTTCCTCGAGCCGGTCCAGAATTTTCAGCAGCATTGATCTCCCCTGTCATGGCCGCCCCAACGGCCAGAGCGTTGTCTCCCTCTCCCCGTTCTTACGGGGTCGGGACGAGCTACGCTCGCCCTGAGAGGGTTGGGTGGAGGGCTGCTTCCGCGCACACGACAAGCACTGCGTGCGCGGAGATTCCCCCTCACCCGGAATTCAAGCTCCGCTCGAATTCCGACCTCTCCCCGCAGGCGGGGCGAGGTGAAGCACGCCTCAGTTCATCGGGCTGCGGCCCGTCTCCTTGAGGAATTCGTCGATCAGCGGCTGGCCGACGCGCGAGGCCACGTCCTTGTAGACCGGCAGCATCGCCTTACGCATCGCCTCATCCTGCTCCGGCGTCAAGGTCACGATCTCGGTCTTGCCGGCCTTCTTGATCTCGGCAAGCGCGTCTTCGTTCTCCTTGGCCGACTGGCTGTTGCCGAACTCGGTGGCTTCCTTCATCGCCTTGGAGAGCTCGTCGCGGATATCGCCCGGCAGACCGTCCCAGAACTTCTTGTTCACGACCACGACGTAGCCGATGTAACCGTGGTTGGTGACGGTGGCGTACTTCTGCACCTCATGCATTTTCTGGGTGTAGATGTTCGACCAGGTGTTCTCCTGGCCGTCGACCACGCCGGTCTGCAGCGCCTGGTAGACGTCCGAGAACGCCATCACCTGCGGTATAGAACCGAGCGCGCGGAACTGGGCCTCCAGCACCTTCGACGACTGGATGCGGAACTTGAGCCCCTTGTAATCGGACGGCGCGACCAGCTTCTTGTTCGCGCTCATCTGCTTGAAGCCGTTGTCCCAATAGGCGAGACCGGTCATGCCCTTGGAATCCAGCTTCTTGAGCAGCTGGGCGCCGAGCGGACCGTCGGTCACCTTGCGCAGCGATTTCAGGTCGGGGAGGATGTAGGGCAGATCGAAGACTTCGAATTCCTTGATGCCGATCGGGCCGAACTTCGAGTTCGACGGCGCCAGCATCTGCACCGCGCCGAGCTGCAGCGCCTCGAGTTCTTCCTTGTCCTTGTACAGCGTCGAGTTCGGATAGACCTCGACCTTCACCTTGCCGCCGGTGTACTTCTCGGCGAGCTCCTTGAACTTGTCGGCCGCCTTGCCCTTCGGCGTATCCGAGGCCACCACGTGGCTGAATTTGAGGACGATCGGCGACTGCGCCGAGGCCGGTCCGACAAAGGTCAAGGCCGCGATCGACGCCGCAACCAAAATGAATTTACGCATGTTTCCTCCCGCGTAATTGCGGAGCACGAATACCGGCCCCGAGACATCCGGTCGCACCATTACAGAGAAGCAACGATGATTGCCATTGCCCCTTTAGCAGGGGCTGATTGCGCCATTGCTGCACTGCAAAATCCGATGCGGCGGTATCCCTTTCGGCTCTTGCGACCGTTCAATGACACCGGCCGTACGCTGTGCCCGGCCACGCCCGCATGGTCAATGCGAGGTTTGGCAATGGCGAGTTCGCCGGGCGCGAATGCTGGTGCCGATACACATGCCGCGGCGGATGGTGTGAACGGGACGCTTCGTTGTCGTCCTGGCGAAAGCCAGGACCCATAGCCACCGCATTTGGTGATGAACGGTGTCGTGGCCACAGCGTCGCGCGGCATTCGAGATTTGCGGCAATGGGTTCTGGCTTGCGCCCGGACGACGATGAGGATGGATACTCGATTCAAGATGCCAAACACGCGGTGTCATCACACGCGCATGCGCCGCAGCGTACTGGATCGCCCGGTCGAGTGTGCGGGCCGGGCGATGACAGTTCTGGGTGGGAACGCAGCCTCGTATTCTCGCGACATTGATTGCCCGAGCTTTGCATTTTGTTTCACCCTCCCCTGGAGGGGCCTGGAGGGGGAGGGTCGGATCGCATTGAGCATCGCGAAACGCGATCCGGGGTGGGGTGACGGTCTATCCGCATCGATCAATGCCCGTGTGGAGAGATCACCCCACCTCGGTTCGCATTCCGCTGCGCTTCATGCGCACCGATCCTCCCCCTCCAGGGGAGGATGAAGCGAACGCGCGGCACTCTTCGACTCAATTTTCAAAACAGCGATGAGGGTAGGCGTCTACATTCTCGCGACATGAATCGTCCGAGCTTTGCTCTTCGTTCCGCCCTCTCCTCTTGCAGAGGGCGAAGCAGCGCGGCCCGTGACACGACCGTACGAACAAGATGATATGCGCGATCTCAATGCCCGCTCAGCACCAGCGTCTTGACCGGGAGCAGCAAGGCCTGGATCCGCAGCAGCAGCGCGTGCACGAGCCCGGTCGCGTCGACCACGTGCAGGGCAAATCCCTTCAACGCACCGGTCTTCGGATCGGCGATCACATCGTGGTTGCTGGTATAGGCGTTGACAATACAGCTGGAGCCCGGCGTGACGCCTTCAAGCCCGCCCGCATAGAGCGGCTCCAGGAAAGCGAGGATCGAGCCCGGCTGGCGAAGGGCTTGCGGATCGAGCAGCTGCTCACCGGAACGGAATTGACCGGCAGCGATGTAGTCCTGCACACCGGTGACGACGAGCGGGATGATCACCCAGGGTTTCGAGATGCAGGTCGCCTCCGCGATCATGCCGCGCCTCATGACCTGGGCCTCGATTTGGCCAAAGCCGGCCTGCAACACGCGCCGGCCAGCGCCTTCGGGTATCAATATGCCGGCCGGGCGCATCATCTGATTGACGACGTCGCCGGTGCGAAGGGTGAATTGCTCGACCCGGCCGTCGACACCGGCACGAATGAAGGTCTTGTCGAGATCAACCTGCGCCTCCGCCATCGCCGCCTCTGCGCTCGCCTTCTCGGCGGGCAGCAGCGTGGAGACGCGCAGCCCCGCGGTCTCCCGCGCCGCGTTGGTCGCGTCGATGACGGCCTGCCGTTGATTGACGGCGACCTGAAGCTTCTCGATGTCGCGCTGCGGCACGATGCCGGGATTGCGGCGCTGCAATTCGCTCTTGCTGTCCAGTTCGTCCTTGGCCTGCTGCCAGGCCGCCTTGGCCTCGCCGACCTGGGCTTCGGCCTTGACGATATCGGCCTGCGCACTGGCCAGCGACGCATCGACCTCCGCGACCTTGCGCTTCGCCGTTTCCAGCGCGGCCTGCTGCTTCGTATTATCGAGCCTGAACAGAACATCGCCCATCTTCACGGCGGCGCTGTAGCCGACATTCACCTCGGCAACCCGGCCGGCCACTTCGGGGAGGATCGGCACGGTGCGGAAATAGATCGCCGCCGAAGTGGTGGAGGGATGGTAGTAAAAGATCATCGTGATCAGCGCGATCGTCAGCATCAGGCAGCCGGTGATGCCCCATCTGAGCTCGTGCCAGACCGAAAAGAACGTGATCTCCTTGCCGAAGCGCTTGCCCTGCCGGTAGCGGCGATAGAGATAGTCCGGGAGGATGGTGACGAGGGAGCACAGTAGGAGCTCAAGCATGGCCCTGTCCCTCCTCTGCGGCGGCGACTTCGTCCGGCTCCGGTGGCGGCACAGGCCGCGGCGGCGTGGCGTCGGCAATCCGCTCAACCGATCCCGCGATGGTGCGCAGCGGTGTGCTGAAGTCCGGCAGGTCGATCATCGCGAGCAGCAGGCCCGCGATCCAGAAGATGTGCATGTGGGTGAACAGCGAGATCAGGCCGAGCACGGCGACGACCTCGAACTGCAGCTTCTGCGACTTGTGCGCCATCCGCTCCGGCAGGCTGTGCAGCTTCCAGTACAGCGTGCCCACGTACAGGACAGTCACGACCAGGAAGATGCCCATCACCACCATCAAGGTGTCGTCGCCATCGGGACCAGGAACGAAGAACGGCAGATGGTGAGGTGCTGCCGGGTGCATTTGTCCGTTCACGATCGTCCCTCCAACCCGAAGAGCGAGGGCCATGCGTCGGCCCGTGGAGCCATGGTTCCCTAATGTCGGCGCTTTATCAAGGGCCGTAATTCCACGGGTAGGTCCGCTGGGTTGAGTAGCGTTACTGGCTGGCGTTAGCGCGGAGGCCTTGCTCTGTGTCAGTAAGTGACCAAGCGACGATCAAGGGCGACATCGGGCAAGTGAGTAGTCAGCAATCACACGTGTTCAAGACGGTGATTCAGCTACGTCCTGTGCGCAGGCCGATAGAGACTGGTCATAACATCAAGAAGCTCGCGCGATGACATGTTTAGCGGGAATGCGGCGATCCATAGGCCACGATTGCCAAGGAGTCCGTTTGCCCTTCGCATGAACCGGGTTACGGGGCCAAGCCGCAGACTTGTCCTAAGGAAGTCAGGATCAACGTCAACAACAATACCTTTCCCACGGTAATTCTTTAAAGACAGGATCGCGGACCATGGAATCCAATCGGCGCTGATCCGAATGTCCTTGAATCCGTCCCGCGTCATGAAGAGGACTGGTCGGTGCGACCCCGACCACCTAACCGCGCCCTGAACGGCAACTGATCCAGACATGATGATGCCGACAATCCCAATCAGCGATGCCAGAACAGGTCCAACAAGCTCGCGAACCGTTGATCGAGGAGGACCGAGGAAGCCAAAGAGAACGCCAATACACGCTCCGGTCATGAACAGCGCACCGGCGGTCATAATAATGCCCATGGCAACGAAAATTGCGAGCCGAACGCGGGATTCGTAGATTTCCAAGCAGTCGTTCGCTTCGGGCGTGCTGGACATATTAAGGATCCAATTTGGTAATGCTGCAATTGTTTTCAATCCATAATTGTGATGGTCAATCTACTCGCGTTCGTATCCATCTAGCAACTGGCGATTCTCCGGGCGGATTTTGTGTCTCGTAACCACAGCACTGAAACTTGGGTACAGCTTCGTTACCCAAGTTGGCGGGCGCGAGCATTCGGTTAAATGGCGACGAGAGCCAACGTCGCCGGACAGGCCGCTTTGGGTCATAGCCGGCATCAATCGGCATCCGTGCGGGGGCCGCGAGCGGTCGTAGCAGCGACTATCCCAAATGCCGCGACACCACGCTCCGCAGGGACGCAGCTAATCTGCTGCGTCCCCCGAATGCCAATCGGCATGGCGGCGTCTCGCGTGTCCTCAGCGCGACGCGGTGCTGATGTTCTCGCCGAAGAACTTCCAGGTCTTGCCGTCGAACTTCGCGAGCTTGAACGTGTCGAAGGTGGAATAGTTGGTCGGCGACACCGAGACCGTGATGCCGGGAAGCAATAGCGGCAGCGATACCTTGCTCAGGTTGGTGGCCTGCTTCAGCAGGTTCTCGCGTGTCAGCTCGTCGCCGCAGTTCTTCAGGATGATCGCGGTGAACTGCGCGGAGAGATAACCGATCTGGTTGCTGCCATCGATCGGATTGCCTTCGGGATACCACTGCTTCATGAAGGCGAGATAGTCCTGCACGCCATTGTCGGAATCCCAAGCCGGATCGCCCACCACCTTGGTGGCGAGCGCCGTCATCAGCCCGGTGGATGCTTCGAGGCCGGCGGGCTCGAGCACACCGCCGATCGAACTGGAGACCGACACGATGAAGTGCGTCGGCTTCCAGCCGAGATCGGCAACCTTGCGGATCGCCTGCGCGCCGAATTTCGGCGTCGTGATGGTCATCAGCACGTCGGCGCCCGCGGCCTTCAGATTGACGATCTGGGAATCGATCGTGGGATCGGTCACCTCGTAGCTGAGCTCCTTGACGATGAGACCGGCCTTGTCGCCGAGCGCCTCCTTGAAGCCCCTGAGATAGTCCTTGCCGAAGTCGTCATTCTGATAGATCACGCCGATCTTCGCGCTCGGCAATTCCTTGAGGATGTACTTGCCATAGATCTTCGCTTCCTGCGCATAGGGCGGATAGAACGGCGTGGTCCACGGAAACTCCTTCGGATCGTTCCACTTCGAGGCGCCGGTGGAGATCAGAAGATGCGGGATCTTCTTGCTGTTCAGATATTTTTGAATCGACGAATTGGTCGGCGTGCCGAGTGAACCGATATTGGCGAGGATCTCATCCTGCTCCACGAGCTTGCGCGTCTGCTCCACCGTCTTCGGCGGGCTATAGCCGTCGTCCATGCTCAGCAGCGTGATTTTGCGGCCGTTGATGCCGCCCTGGCTGTTGATCATCTTCCAGTAGGCGGATTCGGCCCTGCCCTGCGTGCCATAGGCCGAGGCCGGACCACTGTAGGGCATGGTCTGCCCGATCTTGATTTCGGTATCGCTGGCGCCGGGATCGTATTTCTTGTCGGCACCAAGGACCGCCGACGTGGAAGCAAGGCTGAGCGCGGCGATCGCCGCGAGCGTGATGCAACGCATCTTGTTCTCCCCATTCGCGCCGCTGTTTGCCGCGGCGTCCGGCGAGATAATGATCATGCCCGTGCGAGATGTCGACCCCTCATGCCGGGACATCAACCTGCGTCGGCGTCGAAGGTCACAGCCCGATCCAGCTCATCACCGCTCCGAACGATGCCCAAAGCGTCCATCCGAGCCCGAGCAGGCAAATCAGCGCCGCCGCCATCGCGACGGTGAGCAGCAGACCGTCCTCCTGCAGATAGGCGATCGCGATCAGCACGACCACCATTCCCGGAATCACGTTGACCAGCGGCAGCGGCCAGCCTGCCGAGAAGGCCAGCAGAAACACCACCAGACCGACGAGGCGGTCGATCACGTCACGACGCGCATCCCAGCGCGGCCGGCTGACGCGCTCGATCGCCTGCAGCATCGGGCGGACAAAGACGGTGAACCGCTTGAAGCGCTTGAAGTCGAATTGGCGCTTCGAGAGGAATCGCGGAAACGCCGGCGCGCTGCGGCCGAGCATCATCTCGACCGCGGGAAACAGCAGCGCCAGCGTCGCGATCGTCGCGACGCCGGGAATGATCACCAATAGCCCCAAAAGCAGCAGGAGCAGGCCGAACGACCGCTTGTCCAGGTTGCTGAGGAGCCATTCGAGATCGACGGGGCCGTCCGGTGCTTGAGCGACGAGTTCCTCAAGAAGCTGGGACGTGTGCGTGGGGGCCAATGGGGCTCCGGACGAGGGGGACATGCCTGCAAAGTGGTCAGACTCGGCGTCGATTGCAACCGCTGCCGAAGCAGACTAGGAAGCATAGGTGACCAACGATTCCGATCAGGCATGGCACCGCCATGCGCCGACAAGCCCGATTCCTGCCGCTCGCCGCCGCTGGCCGTGGTTCCTGCTGGTGGTCGTCGTCGCCTGCGCGGGCGCCGGGGGCGTCTACGCCTGGCCACAGATCGCACCACTGGTTCCGTCCCTCGGCAACGCGGCGGCCAGCGACAAGGCGGCCGCAGGCGACAAGGAAACGCTGCCCGATCTGCTCGCGACCCAGCAGAAGCTCGAGGATGACATCGGCGCGCTCAGCAAATCGATGGCCGACCAGCAGGACCAGTTGAAGATCATCGTCGACCAGCTGGCGGCCCTGACGTCGAAGGTCGACGCGCTACAGCGCCCCGCTCCGGCTCCGATGCCGGCACCGGCGGTCGCCGAGCAGCCGCATGCACCGGTCGCGCAGGCCGCCCCGAAGCCGCGAAAGCCGCCGGTTCGGGCGCCCAAGCCATCAGGTCCGATTTCGACCGGGGGTGCGCCGCTTAACGTCGCACCCGGCGATCGCTGAGCCGCAGCGCTGTCGTCACGACGCGCCGTGCCGCGACATGTCGACGGCGGCGCGGCCACGTTTGCGATGCCAATTTATCCGCGAGGCCGCTCCATGCCGGCCCGCCTGATGGCCGCCAGCAAGAGAGCGGTATCCGAGGAAAGGAAATCGATCAGGCGCCTGGCAGCTTCAGGCGCGGTGGAGTCGCTGACGACAGCGGCCGTGAAGGTTTGGACAAGCTGAAGACCCGGAGGCAGCAGACCCACGACGTCGATGCCGGTCTCCTGCACCAACTCGCTGGTCGGCCCGATCGAGAGATTCGCCTTGCCCGCTCGCAGCGCTTCGGCCGCCTCGCTGCCGCGCGCCTCGAGGGTGAGCGTCACCGTGTCCGGCAGGTTCAGCTTCGGGAAGACCTTGTCGCGAAAAAACTGCCCGCTGGTGCTGCTTGGCGCCACTACCTGCCCTGCGTCGATCAAGGCTTTCCTGAGCGCGGCAGCGTTGCCGATGTCGGGCTTAGGTGAGCCGGCCCGAACCGCGGCGGCGAGAGGCGCTGTCGCCAGGCCAGATTCGGATCCCGCACGAATCCGGCCGTCTTCGTGCAACCCTCGAAGTCCCTCGCGCGACAGGATCACCACGTCCGCTTTGGTGCCGTGCGCAAGCTGATGCCTAATGGTTTTCGGACCGGTGCCCTCCGACGCTCCGGATCCGGTTTCCACCTTGATGCCGGTGCTGCGCTCGAATTCAGGCAGCACCTCGCGGTAGACCGCAGCGAAGCCGCCCGAAATGATGACCTTGATCATGCGGGCGGCCGGTCCGCTTACTTCTGCAGGTTCGTGGCAAACAACTTGGCTGCCTCGGCTTTCGATTCCTGATCGGCCTTGGCGTCGTATCGGAGCGGCAGGTTGAACTTCTTGCCGAGTTCGGTGGATTCGGGGTTCGTGAATGCGTGCACAGCGCCGGGATACTCGACGATCCGATAATCGGCCTTCGCTGCGTCGAAGTCCTTCTTCAGCGCATCGTACTGCTCGCGCTTGACGAACGGGTCGTCCGCGCCGTTCAGGATGAGGACTTTCGCCTTGACGGTACCCGGCGCCGGTGCGGGAGTGTTGGGACCAAGTAATGCGTGAAAGACCGCAACGGCGGCGAGATCAGCGCCGGTGCGCGCCATGTTCAGCACCACAGCGCCGCCGAAGCAGTAACCGACGGCGCCGATCCGCTGCGGATTGACGGAAGGCTGCTTGGCGAGTTGCTCCCGTGCGGCGTTGAAGCGCTGCTCCATCGCCTTCGGGTTCTTCATCACCGACCCGGAGAGCGCGCCGGCGTCCTTCGGGTTGTCGGCGGTCTTGGCGTCGCCATACATGTCCGCGATGAAGGCGACATAGCCCTGCTCCGCGAACTTGCGCGCTTCGTTATGAATATGCGGGGTGATGCCCCACCATTCGTGCACCATGACGATGCCCGGCCGCTTGGCCTGCGTCGCGTCGTCATAGACCACAAAACCCTTCATCGTGGTCTCGCCATCCGTATAGGTGACCGGCTCTTCCTTCACCGCCGCGTGCGCGCTCGCGACCATTACGATGGCGCAAAGTGCTCCCACGATGATCGTTCGCATGCTGACCTCCCGCAGTTTTGGCCGACCAAGACGGGTCGGGCGTATTCACATCCCGTCCCGGACGGCTATTCCGCCGCCGTCCGGATATCGATCTTCCCGGCGCGGACCGCGCAGAACTTGAACTCCGGAATCTTGCCGAACGGATCGAGCGCCGGATTGGTCAAGAGGTTGGCGGCCGCCTCAGCATAGCAGAACGGCATGAAGACCATGTTCTCCGGCACATCGCGGTCGGCGCGCACCTTGACCTCGACCGCGCCACGACGGGTCTCGAGCCGGATAAAGTCGCCGGGTGCGAGCCCCTTCTTGCGCATGTCCTTCGGCGTCATGAACGCGACCGCTTCCGGCTCGATCTGATCGAGCACCTGCGCACGACGCGTCATCGAGCCGGTGTGCCAGTGCTCGAGCACGCGGCCGGTCGACAGCACCATCGGATATTCGTCGTCGGGCAGTTCGTCGGGAGGAATCACCTTGGCCGGCACGATCTTGCCGCGACCGCTCTCGGTCGGGAAACCTGTGGTGAAGATGATCTCGTTGCCCGGCTTGTCGGGATCGTCGACCGGATAGGTCACCGCGCCCTCGCGAACCAGGCGCTCCCAGGTGATGTTCTTCAGCGACGGCATCAGCTCCGCCATCTCGGTGAAGACCTCGCCCGGCCCGGCATAATTCCACGGCAATCCCATCCGCTTGCCGATCTCCTGGATGATCCAGAGATCCTGCCGCGCATCGCCCGGCGGCTTGATCACCTCGCGCGCCAGCTGCACGCGGCGGTCGGTATTGGTGAAGGAGCCGGACTTTTCGGCGAACGCCGAGGCCGGCAGGATGACGTCGGCGTGGAACGCGGTCTCGGTGACGAACAGATCCTGCACCACGAGATGATCGAGCTTGGCCAGCGCTTCGCGCGCGTGCTGCAAATCCGGATCCGACATCGCCGGATTCTCGCCCTCGACATACATGCCGTGGATCTCGCCGGCGTGGATCGCGTTCATGATCTCGACCACGGTCAGCCCGCGCACCGGATCGAGCTCCTGCCCCCACAATTTCTCGAAGGCGCCGCGCATGTCGTCGCGGCCGACCGGCTGATAGTCCGGCAGGAACATCGGGATCAGGCCGGCATCGGAGGCGCCCTGCACATTGTTTTGCCCGCGCAGCGGATGCAGCCCGGTGCCGGGACGGCCGACCTGGCCGGTGATCAGCGCCAGTGCGATCAGGCAGCGCGCATTGTCGGTGCCGTGGACATGCTGGCTGATGCCCATGCCCCAGAAAATGATCGACGATTTGGCGCTGGCGTAGGCGCGCGCAACCTCGCGCAGCGTCTCGGCGGGAATGCCGCAGATCGGCGACATGCGCTCCGGCGTGAACTCCTGGATCTTCGCCTTGAGCTCGTCATAGCCCTCGGTATAGCCCGCGATGTACCGCTCGTCGGTCAGGCCCTCGGTGATGATGGTGTGGATCATCGCGTTGAGCATCGCGACGTCGCTGCCCGGCTTGAAGGCGAGGTGCTGCGTGGCATGGCGCGACAGGGCCTGCCGACGCGGGTCCATCACGTAGAGCTTGGCGCCGCGCTTGGCCGCGTTCTTGATGTAGGTCGCGGCGACCGGATGGTTCACGGTCGGATTGGCGCCGATCACCCAGATCACCTCGGCGTCGGCCGCGGCCGCGAATGGCGCCGACACCGCGCCCGAGCTCAGTCCCTCGAACAAAGCCGCCACCGACGAGGCGTGGCACAGCCGCGTGCAGTGATCGACATTGTTGGAGCCGAAGCCGGTGCGCACCAGCTTCTGGAACAGATAGGCTTCCTCGTTCGACCCCTTGGCCGAGCCGAAGCCAGCGAGTGCCTTGGCGCCCTTTTCATCGCGGATTTTCGTCAGGCCCTTCGCGGCGAGATCGAGCGCCTCTTCCCAGGAGGCTTCGCGGAAATGGGTGTAGGGATTGGCCGGATCGACCTGGTCGTTGGCATCCTTCTTGACGCCGGGCAGCCGCACCAGCGGCTTGGTCAAGCGGTTGGGGTGGTGGATGTAGTCGAAGCCGAAGCGGCCCTTGACGCAGAGCCGGTTGTGATTGGCGGGACCATCGCGGCCTTCCGCGTAGATCACCTTCTCGTCCTTGACCTCGTAGGTGACCTGGCAGCCGACGCCGCAATACGGGCAGAGCGAATCCACCTTCCGGTCGGGCCAGGTGACGCGGGTCTGCTTGTCGTCGAGCATCACGGCCGGCATCAGCGCACCGGTCGGGCAGGCCTGCACGCATTCGCCGCAAGCCACGCAAGTGGACTCGCCCATCGGATCGTCGAAGTCGAACACGATTTTCGAGTCGTGATTACGATAAGCCATGCCGATCACGTCGTTGACCTGCACCTCGCGGCACGCGCGCACGCACAGGCCGCACTGGATGCAGGCGTCGAGATTGACGCGCATCGCCGGATGGCTGGTGTCGGCGTGCCAACGTTCGGCCGCCGGGAAGCGGCTTTCGGTGACGCCGGTCTTCTCGGCCCAGTGCCAGAATTTCGAATCCGGATCGTGCGAGGTCTCGCGCGCCGGCTGGTCCGCGACGAGCAGCTCCATCACCATCTTCTGCGCTGCGACGGCGCGCTGGCTCGCCGACTTCACCTTCATGCCGACCGTCGGCGTCCGCTTGCAGGACGCTGCCAGCACGCGTTCGCCTTCGATTTCGACCATGCAGGCACGGCAATTGCCGTCCGGCCGATAGTCCGGCGCGGGCGAATAACAGAGATGCGGAATCTCGGTGCCCTGCCGCTTGGCGACCTGCCAGATGGTTTCGCCGGCCCGCGCCTCGACCTGGTGGCCGTCGAGCTCGAACTGAATGATCTGGCCGGAGTTCTGATTGTTGCTCATTCGAATCCTCGTCGAAATTCGTCCTGCTTGGCCCGCCTATTCGGCGGCTTGCTGCGGACGAAAGCCGTCCGGAAAATATTTGATCACTGACGTCAGCGGATTGGAGGCCGCCTGACCGAGGCCACAGATCGACGCATCGCGCATCGCCTGGCTCAATTGGTCGAGCAGTTCCTTGTTCCAGACCGGCTGCTGCATCAGGAGTGCCGCCTTCTCGGTTCCGGCGCGGCAGGGCGTGCATTGCCCGCAGCTCTCGTCCTCGAAGAACTTCATCAGGTTCAGCGCGGCTTCCCTGACGTCGTCGGCCTGCGAGAGCACGACCACGGCGGCGGAGCCGATGAAGCAGCCATATTTCTCCAGCGTGCCGAAATCGAGCGGGATGTCGTCCATCGACGCCGGCAGGATGCCGCCGGAGGCGCCGCCCGGCAGATAGGCCTGCAGGGTGTGGCCGTCGGCCATGCCGCCGCAGAACTCGTCGATCAGTTCGCGCAAGGTGATGCCGGCCGGCGCGAGCTTGACGCCGGGATCCTTGACGCGGCCCGACACCGAGAAGCTGCGCAGGCCGTAACGTTCGTTGCGGCCGTGGCTCTTCCACCAGTCGGCGCCCTTCTCGACGATGTCGCGCACCCACCACAACGTCTCGATGTTGTTGATCAGCGTCGGCAGGCCGAACAGCCCTACCTGGAACGGATAGGGCGGCTTGTGCCGCGGCAGGCCGCGCTTGCCCTCGAGCGATTCGAGCAGCGAGGATTCCTCGCCGCAGATATAGGCGCCGGCGCCGCGCCGCATGTGCAGCACAGGCCCCCCCGGCGGCAGCTTGGCGATCTCGTGATCGAGGATCTCGCGGCAGGCCGGGTATTCGTCGCGGATGTAGATGTAGACTTCGGGCGCCTCGACCACGTGAGCGCCGATCAGCATGCCCTCGAGGAAGCGATGCGGATCGGTCTCGAGATAGTAGCGGTCCTTGAACGTGCCGGGCTCGCCCTCGTCGCCGTTGACAGCCATCAGCCGCGGACCGGGTTCGCCGAGCACGGCGCGCCATTTGCGGCCGGTCGGAAAGCCAGCGCCGCCGAGACCGCGCAACGAGGCATCGTCGAGCGCCTTCAGCAGGTCTTCGCGCGGCAGCTCGCCCGAGCGCAGCCGCGTCAACAGTTTGTATCCGCCGCCGGCGACATAGGCGTCGTAGTCAATATAGTTGGGCAGATGCACATGGGTACCGTCGCTCTTCGCCGCCGCGAGCACGTTGGTGACGGTCGCATGATCGACGAAGTTGCGGCCGACCTCCGCTGCGGGCGCTGTGTCGCAGCGGCCGACGCACGGCGCCCGCACCACGCGGATGCCGGGACCGGCGCGGTCCTGAAGATCCTTTAAGAGCTTCTCGCCGCCGAGCATCGCGCAGGTCAGCGAATCGCAGACCCGCACGGTGAGCGGCGCGATGTCAGGCTCGCCCTCCTTCACGATATCGAAATGCGCGTAGAAGGTGGCGGTCTCGAACACTTCGGCGAATGACAGCTTCATCTCGTCGGCGAGCGCGGCAAGGTGCGCCGCCGAGATCTGATGGTACTTGTCCTGGATCAGATGCAGGTACTCGATCAAAAGGTCGCGCCGCCGCGGCCGGTCGGCGAGCAGCGCCTCGATCTCATGCGCGGCCACGGGATCGACCTGGCGTCCCTTGGGCGTGGCTTTCGCCCGCTTCCTGCCCTGTCCGGGATGCTCGAACGCGCGGACCTTGTGAACGTCGCCTTGGCTCATGAAACCCCGCTTTGGAACTCCGCTCGCGCGCGAATTGCGCTGGTTCAACCAACTCTATTCTCTGGTATGCCACAGGCAAGCAGATTTAGAACGCCTCTAGCAGCGTCGGGTTGCCGCGCAGTCCGTTGTTTATGTTTGCCTATCGGGCGATCTGATTCTTCAATCGCGCGAACGACCGCGCGGTCGTTCCGCTCGCGATCCCGACCGCTCTCACAGCAGATCGGCGTAGCCGAGAAAGCCGACGGCATCGCCCGGCTCGACCCGTACGATGGACTCGCCGAGTTCGATCAGTCCATCCGTCTCGACCAGCGACGACAGCAGCCCGGCCCCTTCGCGGGGAAACTTGGTCGCCTCCAGCGAACCATCCGCCGCCCGCCGCAGCGAGGCGCGGACATATTCGCGCCGGCCGCTCTTCTTCTTGTAGCTGAAGGCCGCCCGCACCGGCATCGGCAGCAGCGGAGACGGCACCGCGCCCGAGAGCGCCAGCACGGTCGGCCGCACCACATGGACGAAGGTGACGAAGCTCGCAACGGGATTGCCGGGCAAGCCGATCAGCGGCGTGCCGTCGATGATGCCCATCGCCACCGGGCGGCCGGGCTTGATCGCCATCCGCCACAGCACCAGCGAGCCGGCCTGCTCGATGCCGGCCTTGACGTGGTCCTCCTCGCCGGTCGAGACGCCGCCGGTGGTCAGGATCAGGTCAAAGCTGAGCGCGACCTGCTTGAGCGCGGCGGCGAGCCCGGCGCGTTCGTCGCGCAGGATGCCGAGATCGCCGACCTCGCAGCCGAGCCGCCGCAACATCGCCATCAGCATGAAGCGGTTGGAATCGAACAGCTGCGCCGCAGTGCGCACGCTGCCCGGCGCGGCCAGCTCGTCGCCGGTGGAGAACACCCCGACGCGAAGCCGCCGCACCACGTCGAGCGTCGTGAGTCCGAACGCCGCGGCGACAGCGATGTCCTGCGGGCGCAGCCGCCGGCCCGATGCCAGCGCGACATGGCCGCGTGCAATGTCCTCGCCAGCCGGCCGCACATTGGCGCCGGCCTTCAGGCCGGGCGGCAGGATCACGTTGCCCGCATCGTCGATCCGCACGTCCTCCTGCATGAACACGGTGTCAGTACCGCCCGGCATCGGCGCGCCGGTGAAGATCCGCACCGCCTGGCCGGGCCGCGCGGGCTGTGCTGGCGCACCCGCCTGCACGCGTCCGGCGACAGGCAATGCGCGCTCGGCACTTGCCGGCAGGTCCGTGGCTGACACCGCGTAGCCGTCGACGGCGGAATTCATGAAGGGTGGCAGCGGCAGGGGCGCGGCCACGTCGCCGGCCAGGATGCGTCCGTCCGCGTCCACCAGCGCAACGGCTTCGGTCTCGCCGACCGGCTTGACGCGCGCGGCGATGATCGCGACGGCCTCGTCGACCGACATCATCGGTCCGCCGAATGCGAAGCAGTCGTCAGAAAGCTGCGCCATTGTCTCTCTCAGTGCTCGGCCATCGACAAGATGTGTTCGACCCGGATCGCGAACTGCGGCGTTATCTCCAAAGCCGGACCATAAGTGGCAGTTCCGGCGAAGCGGCGGAGAGTGGCCAGTCCATCTCCGATCGTGCTTATATCCCCAGCTCTATTGCCATGTGAACCCATCGGGACTGCGACCTGTGACCGCGAAAACCACCGCTCCCATCATTGTTCCAGACCCGGACGATCCGCGGCTGACGGAGCGCGTGGTCGGCGTCGACCAGACCGGCGCGCGGACCGAGATCAAGGTGCCGGTCGAGCGGCCGTTGACGCTGTATCTCAACGCGCAGGAGATCGTCACGATGATGACGATCAACGACTATCCCGAATACCTCGCGCTCGGCTACCTCTTGAACCAGAACATGCTGAAATACGACGACGTCGTCACCGAGGTCGAATATGACGACGATCTCGAGGTCGTCGTGGTGCGCACCGAGCACCACACCAATTTCGAGGCGAAGCTGAAGAAGCGGACGCAGACCTCGGGCTGCGCCCAGGGAACGGCGTTCGGCGACCTGCTCGAGGCCGTCGAGAAGGTCGCGCTGCCGAAGGCCGAACTGCGCACCTCCTGGCTCTACCAGATGACGCATACCATCAACACGATGCCGTCGCTCTATCTGGAAGCGGGCGCCATCCACGGCTGCGTGCTGTGCAAGGAAGCGACGCCGGTCTGCTACACCGAGGATGTCGGCCGCCACAACGCCGTCGACAAGATCGCAGGTTGGATCTACCGCCACCATGTCGATCCGGCCGACAAGATCCTCTACACCACCGGGCGGCTGACCTCCGAGATGGTGATCAAGACCGTGCGGATGGGCATCCCGATCCTGGTCTCCCGCTCCGGATTCACCGCGTGGGGCGTCGACCTGGCGCGGCAGGTCGGACTGACGCTGGTCGGCCGCGCCCGCGGCAAGCGCTTCATCGCGCTGTCGGGCCAGGAGCGGATCGTCTACGACCAGAACCTTGACTACGTCGAAGAAGAATCGATGCGTCACAAGCGCAAGGGCGAGACCGACAATGACTGACATTCCCGGCGTACTGCTGGCCGGCGGGCTTGCGCGGCGGATGGGCGGCGGCGACAAGCCGATGCGCAGGATCGCGGGCCGCACCATCCTGCAACGGGTGATCGACCGTCTCGCTCCGCAATGCGGCGGACTGATCATCAATGCCAATGGCGATCCCGCGCGCTTCGCCGCGTTCGGCCTTCCCGTCGTCGCCGACGATGTCGCCGATTATCCCGGCCCGCTTGCCGGCATCCTGGCCGCGCTCGACTGGACCGCGGCCAACCGGCCGGACGCGAAATGGGTGCTGAGCGCGGCGGGCGACTGTCCGTTTCTTCCGCGCGATCTCGTCGCACGCCTGGAGCAGGCGCGCGCCGCCGAGAATGCCGAACTCGCGGTCGCCTCATCCGGCGGGCAGACCCATCCGGTGATCGGCCTCTGGAGCGTGCGCCTGCGCGGCGAATTGCGTCATGCGCTCGTCGACGAGGATGTGCGCAAGATCGATCGCTGGACCGCGCGCTATCCGCTCGCCACGGTCGAATGGCCGACCGAGCCGCTGGATCCGTTCTTCAATGCGAATACCGTTGAGGACATCATGGAAGCCGATCATCTCGCCGCACTCGACGGTGGCTGAGGCGATCGTCCGTCGGCGGATTGCCGACGGTCTGCGACAGGATGCACGGTAAACAACACGGGCGAGAGGGCTGTCCCGCGATCAGCGCCGAACGATGGCGCAGCGCGTTTGCGACCATTGGAGAGTTCTCCGCCTTCTCAGAATAAAAGGAGTCCTCGCTCGATTGCAACAATCTTGTGACAGGATCGCGAATTGCCTGTTCGCGTTCCGGAAATCTTGCAGCGCCTGCAAATGCGGTCGCGAAGGAGCTCCGTTGCTTCAGCCCGCAGGCTCATGACGGAGACGAAGGTATAAGCGCAAGCTGCCTGTTTCCGAGCTACAAGCCGAACGAAAAAGATCTTCCGCTGTCATCGAGACTGTTAGTGACTTGTCTTTGCGAGGCTTTCCCTTATCAGGTGACGCTGGACATCCATTGAATGAAGCGCGCGAACGTCCCGCGGAATGGCAAAGAGGGCGCGGCAGCCTATTCAGCGATTCGGAGAGATGGTTTTGCAAGGCACTTGGGCTGGGGTTCGTCCCGTTAGGGTCATACTGGAGGTTGTATGCGAATATGCTCGCCTGGATCGATATATCGCACCAATTCTCCTCCTAAGTTTGATCTGTATCGGTTCGCTTGTTCCACGCAACACTGATAACCCTCAATTGCTGGCAGCTTTCGCCAACGATGAACCATGGATGACGCTGGCGCTCGATGGAACGGTCGCCAAGCCTTTTGGCAACCCCGCCAACTACCTTGATCCAACAGCGGAAGCCTTCAAGAAAATCCCGGCATATTGGGGAACGCTTCGATACAACAACATCGTCTATTACGGCGCTGTGATGTTCGATATCGCTAGTCCCTTCTACGCGGCGGCGCGCCTGGTGGGACTCCCTGCCTTTCCAACCGCCCCCATTATCCTCAGAACGATATCGATGCTCGCTGCGTTGATGAGCCTGCTTTTTGTGTACAATTTTGCAAGGAAGCATGCGGGTGTTGTTGTCGGAATATTATCCTGCGCCGTATTGCTGACGGATGGCTATTTTTTCTACTACATGACGACCATTCATCCGGATACGCTTCAGGTCTATTTCGGGCTCTTGGCACTCGGACTTGCACTACGCCATTCAGATGACGGGCTCCTTTCAAGCCTCGTCGCTTTGGGGGTGGTTTGTGGTTTGGTGCAGGGGACGAAGTTTGGAGGTGCGTGGACGGTACCGTTAGCAACGGCTGCGCTCTTGATGGGAATCCGTGCGACAGGCGCTGAGAAATGGGACAAGAAGGTAATTGCCCAGCGAGTTGCCGTCCTCGGAGCAGCGGCCCTGGTGGGTTGGATCGGTACGAATCCTTACGCAGTCATCACGCCCTACTACGTCCAGTCCTGGCTCGCGCAATGGCGGATAGTCGGCAGCTCGGGTGGCCCCCTGGGAACGTTCACGCCTTGGGATTGGATAAAGGCTATCTATGACTACGTTGGCCCGCTTGGCTCAACGTTGGCCGCGGCAGGATTACTGCACGCGCTGATCGGCGGGTTCTCGACGCCGCGCAAACGAGCCCTCTTCTTGGCCGCAATACTCTCGTTGTCTCAGATTGCCTACTACGCTCTTCTCGGCAAGCTTTGGATCATTCTTGGATACCTTTTGGTCGCGCTCCCTCTCATGGCGATGCTCAGCTTTGATTTCGTCGTAACATCGCTGAAGTTTTTTCTTGCCAAGCCGTTCGGGCGCTTAGCACGTCCAATCACACTCACTTCGGTTTTCCTCGCAACGCTATATCTCGGCACCGACCACGTCTTCGCACTGGTCAACCAGACGCTCGCGCTCCACCATCGCGATAGCACATTGTTGGCACTGAACGACTGGGCTGCAAAAGGCGGTATTCCGCCGGATGCCCGCATCGTTTTCGATGATCTTGGCTACTTCGATCCAAAGATATTCAAGAACGCCAAGATGTATGGAGGCGTGTTGACATGGAGCGGCGTCGACGCTCTCGATCCTGAATATATCGTCCTTTCGAGCAGTCTCTATGGAAGCCCGCACTACGCCAAATTGATCGAGACTCAACACCTCGCTGCGGACGATCCGAATCCGTTTTCGATGCTCATGTACCAAGCTCTCGTTCCAACCCCGGCACCCGGCCCGACCGCAGCGGAGGGAATCACCTTCGTCAAGGAAATCGCTCCCGAATCCAGCGGGACGACGGCCTCCTCGCCGGCCTATCTCACACCATGGCCAAGCCTTGAATTTCGGGTGAGATCCTCGCTCGCGCTCCTGGAGGGGATCTGGCAGCCGATCGACAGGCCGCGCGTCGGACCGACCCTGAAGATTTATAAGCGGAAGCCCAACAAACCTTCCGACGACCAACACTGACGCCCGCTCGGCCGCTCGTTCAAAGAGTTGCATATCTTGGGCGGCTCGCCTAGAAGGCTCGTTGCACAAGCAGCATCGATCTGACATGAACAGCAACGTCGATACGGGGACACCTGAGCGAGAGCCGAACACACCAAGACGGCTGATCTCGCTCGTCATGCCGGTCTACAACGAAGAAGCCAACATAGATCGCGCGTACGCCGCGCTGATGGCTATTTTCGAAGACCTGCCCCAATACGATCTGGAGTTTGTTTTCACCGACAATCACAGCGAGGATCGAACGTTCGAACGTCTCGCTGCACTTGCCAAGACCGACCGCAGGGTCAAGGTGATCCGCTTCACGCGCAACTACGGTTTTCAGCGATCGCTACTGACCGGCTACCGAAACGCATCCGGCGACGCAGCGATTCAGCTCGATTGCGATCTTCAGGATCCACCGGAACTGATTCCGCAATTCATTGCGCTTTGGGAAAAGGGCCATGATGTAGTCGTAGGCTTGCGCCGACGCCGCGAGGAAGCACGGCTGCTCACGCTCGGTCGCCGCGCATTTTACGCGCTGCTCACCTACATTTCCGATGATCCGATCACCCGCGACGCCGGCGACTTCCGCCTGGTCGACCGCTCCGTGATCGACCGACTCAAGGAACTGAACGACTACAACCCGTACGTCCGCGGCGTCATATCTTCATTTGCCGCGCGCGAGACCGGCATTCCCTACGACCGGACACAGCGGATACACGGCCGCAGCAAATTCCCGGTGCGGAAACTGGTCGGCTTCGCTCTTGACGGGATAATCGGGCACTCGGTTCTTCCGCTGCGGCTTGCATCCTATGCCGGCCTCCTGATCTCGGTCGCTGTCTTTCTGCTGGGGCTGTTTTATGTCGTCGAGGCGCTGCTGCGGGGCAGATCGTGGCCGAGCGGCTTTGCGACGCTCATTGTCGTTATGCTGTTCGGGATCAGCCTGAACGCAATCTTCCTTGGCATTATCGGCGAATATGTGAGCCGTATTTATCAGCAAGTCCGCTTCAGGCCGCTGGTGACGGTCGAGACCACCACGAATATCTCCGCAGATCGGAGCAAACAATGACGTCAGCACTTTTCACACCATGTAATCCGCGGCGGGGCATTTGAATTTGACCCCAAGCTTCTGGCGCGGCCGCCGTATCCTCTTGACCGGGCATACCGGCTTCAAGGGCGCTTGGGCCAGTGTATTGCTGGCCGATCTCGGCGCCAAGGTCACCGCGTTTTCCTTACCCCCCCAGACTGAACCTAATCTTTGGCAAACCATCGGACGACACGTAGCGATCGACAGCCATCATGCCGATCTGCGCGACGTGCCGGCAGTGACCGAAATATGCAAAACAGCCGAACCCGAGATCGTTTTGCATATGGCCGCACAGGCGCAGGTTCGGGAAAGCTATCGCGACCCGGTCGGAACCTTCGCCAGCAATATCATGGGTACGGTGAACTTGCTGGAAGCGCTGCGCCCCAACCCGAGATTGCAGGCGATTCTGATCGTAACCAGTGACAAGGTCTACGCGAATACGGAGACTGGCTTGGCGTTTCCCGAGAACGCCCCCCTGGGCGGCTCAGATCCGTACAGCGCGTCCAAGGGCGCGACAGAAATTGTGGTCCGGAGCTACGCCGAGAGCTTCTTTGGACCGCTCGGGGTGCCTCTGGCCTCAGCGCGCGGCGGCAACGTCATTGGCGGCGGCGATTTTTCCAGCGACCGGCTCGTTCCGGACCTCTACAGGGCCGCACAAAAAGGCGCTCCGGTCGAGCTGCGTTATCCTGCGGCGACCCGGCCGTGGCAGCATGTCCTTGATTGCCTCTCCGGCTACCTCGGCTTCGCGGAATACCTCGCCAACAAAGGTGCGGCCGATCCACCGTCCCTGAACTTTGGCCCGCTAACGGATGAATCACTGACGGTCGCCCAGGTGGCGGCGGCGATCGGCGAAGGACTGGGCAATGGACAGGTCTGGAAGCAGGCGTCAGGCTCATTCCCACCAGAAAAGCAGACACTGCGGATCAACAGCGCGCTGGCTGCCAAGACGTTGCAGTGGCGGCCGCGGCTCGACGTCAACGAGACGCTTGCATGGACGGCACAATGGTATGCGGATTTCGCGAACGGCAAGGACGCGCTCGAACTTATGCGCGCGCAGATATCCCGATACGGGACTTAGCCTGCGTCGAAAATAGCCGACTTCTGGCCAGGAACATCTTGAGTTCGGCTTGATCGGCAATCGCCGGCCAGGCCTTCGAGATGCCGTCGGCGTTCCCGGCTTCGGGGCTGCCGAATTCCGCAAGCGCATAAAGCAGCTCGCTATCGAGCGGTTCGCCCAAGCGGGCCACCAACCATTCAGCCTGGTGCGCGATGTAGCGGCCGCGAACGGCCTCGGCGAATGCGGCAGATGCGATGGCCCAGTCCGGCGACAAACGCCGGTCCAGTGGTGCGCCTTCCACAGCGGCGATGAACGCGGCAAGCATTGTCCCCAGCGGCCGGAGCGCCGTCATCCAGTGCGGGTCGCCGTTCACGCGCGTTCCTGCGATATCGATGACGCCTGGCTCGTCGGCGAAGTCGAGTACTGCAACGCCGCTTTCGGTCTCGACTTCGATCCGCCGCTGCCGGCCTTGATCGTTGCGCGCCAAGAGCAAGGAAACCGGCAGCCCGTTGGCTTCCGCTTCGATCGCCACACGCGCGCCGCCGCCTCGAACATCCAGCGAAACGAGTGAGAGATCGCGGAACTGCAATTCGCCGACCATCGGCACGACGTGAGGCAGCACATCGTCGAACACGGTCACCGCCGGGTCGTAGCTCTTGGCTTCCCCGTGACGGAGGTCCGAAGCGCCGTCGGTCCAAATCATCCGAAGGCACCGCAGCCTGCCGAGCGAAGCCAAGGAAGCCGCATAGGTCTCGACGTATCGTGCGAACAAGAACACGTGGCTGCCCCCGAACGCCGTATTCTTGGCCGTTGCAATGCCGTTGAGCTCATCGATATCGCGACGCGCAAGAGCCACGGGCTTTTCCACCAATACCGGAATACCTCCAATCAGGGCCCCAGCCGCAACCTCGAAATGGTCTTCCGCGCGGTTGGCGACAATGACGGCATCAGGCCGCTTCGGGCCGGCTCCACAGGTCGGCCAGGTGTTCAGAGCACTCAACCGGTCGGCAAACTGCGATTGCGCAGCCCAGGCCTGGAGGCCCGCGACATTGCTCGGCGAGTGCATCGTGATCTGGTCTGCCCGCCCCGGGAGACCGCACAGTACCGAAGCGATCGTTCGGGCCCAACGCCCGCCGCCGATGACCGATATCTTCATCGTTCTCGCCCTAACTATCCCCGCGAGTTCTGGCAACCCGCCGAACGCGAGACAGTGCTAGCGCACAACACCGACCGCCCGCGGACCTTAGCCTTTGACAAACGGAGCCCGATACGCAAAGTCAGCACGTAATTCAAGCTAAGGCGGCTTCGATACTACAATACGCGCCGTAGTAAAACTTGTCACATGGACCCCCCGAATGAATTCGACAATCGTGCCGGCGAATGAGATCGATCATTGCGAAGTGTGCGGCAGCCGCACCTTGGCTCCCGTGTTGGATCTCGGGACCCATCCGATGTGCGACGATCTGGTTGCGATCGGAAGCTCGCGAACGTGCACCGAGTACCCGATCGAGATTCTCTTTTGCGACAATTGCCGGACCGCACACCAGCGCTTCCAGGTTCCAAAACGCGAACTGTTTCCGGAGAGCTATCACTACCGGTCGCGCTTTACCGCCGACGTGCTCTCCGGAATGAAGAGCCTTGCCGATTCCTGCGAGCAGCGCTTCGGCCTGATCGCCGGCAGGAAGGTCGTTGATGTCGGCTGCAACGACGGAAGCCTGCTCGATTTCTTCCGTGAAAAGGGTGCCGTCACCATCGGCGTTGAGCCGACCTCAGCCGCGCAGGATTGTGCGGCAAAAGGACACTCGACCATCCATGATTTCTTCACCGAAGCAACGGCAGAGCAGATCGTCACCACGCACGGCAAGCCGGACTTCATCACCTTCACCAACGTGTTCGCGCACATCGAAGACCTCGGCGGCGTAATCGCTGCGCTGAAGCGCTTGATCGGCGAAAAGACTATCCTGGTGATCGAGAACCACTATCTCGGATCGGTCTTGCTCACCAATCAGTTCGATACTTTCTATCACGAGCATCCGCGCACATACAGCTACCGCTCGTTCGTGTTCATCGCCCGCGCGCTTGGTCTCAATCTGATCGACGTGCAGTTTCCCGCGCGTTATGGCGGCAACATTCGCATTTTTACGGGCAAGCTGGCGTCCGCGGTAGAGCCCGCAGCCATAGAGGAGCTCGAGGCCAAGGAGGCTCGCTTCGGCTCGGATTTCGCAACACTCCGCAGCGGCGTAACGCGCTGGCGCGACAAGAAGAGTCAGGAGTTGAGGACTCTTGCACAGAAGAATGGCCCCCTTCGCGGCAAGGCGTTCCCGGGCCGCGCCGCCATCCTGATCAAGCTGTTGGCGCTCGACAACGACTCGATTTCAATCGTTCATGAAAAGCCCGGTTCGATGAAGATCGGCCATTACCTGCCGGGCACGCGGATTCCGATCGGCTCCGACGACGACCTGCTCAAGGCCCCACGGGGCGCCAATCCATTGCTCAATCTGGCGTGGCACATTCCGGTGGAGATACGCAACTATCTCAAAGATATTGGCTATGATGGTCCGGTGATCGACATTCTGAGCCAGCAGGATTTTCAACCTGGCGCGTGAGACCGCCCAACTGCGCCACGATGGGCGAACTGAGAGAGCCAAGACATGAAAGCGGTCATTCTCGCTGGCGGGTTCGGCACGCGTCTTTCCGAGGAAACCGATCTCGTCCCCAAGCCGCTGGTCGAAATCGGCGGGCGGCCGATTTTGTGGCACGTGATGAAGCTCTACGCCGCAGCCGGGCTGAATGATTTCATCATCTGCGCGGGCTACAAGGCGTCGATGATCAAGCACTATTTCGCCAGCTACTTCCTCGAGACCAACGACATTGAGATTCACACCGCCACGCGCGAAGTTCGCTACCTTACGCCCAAACCGCTCGATGACTGGACGGTCAAGATCATTGATACCGGCCTGAATACCATGACCGGCGGGCGCATCAAACGTGTTGCGCCGTACCTAGATGAGACCTTCTGTCTCACATACGGCGATGGTGTCGCTAATCTCGATATTGCCCAGTTGATCGCATTCCATCGCAGGCATGGGAAGCTCGCGACGGTGACGTCAGTCCCGTCACCTGGCCGTTTCGGCATTCTCGATATGGACCAGCATGATGCCGTATCGCGATTCCACGAAAAGCCGGACGCCGAAATGGGCTGGATCAATGGCGGGTTCTTCGTCCTCGAACCTGGCGTCCTCGACTATATCGACGCCGATGAAACGGTTTGGGAGCGTCGACCGCTGGAACGGCTGGCTGCCGATGGACAATTGATGGCCTATCGCCATCCAGGTTTCTGGAAGGCGATGGATACGCTGCGAGAGAAGCGCGAGCTCGAAGAGATGTGGGCCTCAGGATCCGCGCCTTGGAAGCTATGGTGACAACCGATGACACAGCCGGACGATATCAAGGGTGCCGAGTTCGACGCTTATACGGCAAACTACAATGAAGAGATCAACAAGGCCTTGAATTTTTCGGGCCTCGATATCGACTTCTTCGCACGCGTTAAAAATGACTATCTGGTCGATATCCTCGACGCACGTCAGGGCGGCGCAGCCAAAGCCGAGCTGCTTGACGTCGGTTGCGGCGTTGCCAATGCCCACAAGCAATTGACCGATCGGGTCGGCGGGATTTCGGGAGTTGACGTTTCGAGTGCCAGCATCGCAGTGGCGCGTCAACGCAACCCTGGCATCCGTTACGAAGTCTTTGACGGCACCCATCTGCCGTTCGGCAACAAGTCATTCGACTGCGCGTTCGCGATCAATGTGTTTCATCACGTCCCTATTGCACTGAGGTCGGCGCTGGTTGCCGACGTGCGCCGGGTACTGCGTCCTGGAGGATTGTTCGCGATCTTCGAGCACAATCCATTCAATCCTGTGACCCGCCGCATCGTCAACACCTGTGAATTCGACAAGGACGCGGTGCTGTTGAAACGACGTGATTCCGAAACGCTTCTCAAGGGTGCCGGCTTCAACGATATCGGCACGCGATACATTTTCTCGGTGCCAGCGGCCGGCCCCTTGCTCCGCAGAGTTGACCGGCTCTTTTCGTTGCTACCGTTTGGCGCGCAGTATTATACGTTGGGTGTCAACCGCTCGCTTTAGCTCTTCTCTTGACCATGACCTCCGCGCAAACGCTTCACGTTTGTCGCCGGCGAAAAACCCGCTTCGCACTTTTCCGGATCGGGGTCTAGCTCACTCGCCCGACCCGGTCCGTTTCGACCGCGCGCAGATAGTCCAGCGTCAGGCGGCCGGTTGCCGACAGATGCGCGGCATCGCGGACCACGATCTTCAGCTCGCGCTGTCCCCAATCGTCGCGCAACGGGATCGCGCGCAGGCCCATGCCGGCGCCGACGACCGCGAAGGCGCGGTCGGGGATCAGGCCTAGCCCCATATTGGCCTGCACCATGCGGCAGACCGCATCGAAGCCGGGCACGTTGATGCGCAGCCGCATCGTCTTGCCGGCTTGCGTCGCCGCATATTGCGAGCGCAGATAGATCGAGCTCGCGGTGTGCAGGCCGATGTGGTCGAAGTCGAGCGTCTCGGTAAACAGCAGTCTCTCGCGGCCGGCCAGCGGATGGTCCGGCCGCATCACGACCACCAGATTGTCGTAGCGGTAGTGGAAGGCTTCGAGCGCGCGGCTGTCGGCCTCGGCCGCGCAAATGCCGATCTCGGCCGCCCCCTCCTCGATGCCGCGCACCACCTGCCCGCTCGGCCGCTCCTGCAAATCGACGCGGAGCAGCTCATGCGCAGCGAAGAAGGCGGAGAGGTCCTCGGGCAAATACTGCACAATCGCCGAGAGGTTGGCGAGCATGCGGACATGGCCGCGCACGCCTTGCGAATATTCCGAGAGCTCGACCGCGATCTTCTCGACATTGAGCAGCGTGACCCGGGCGTGATGCAGCAGCGCCTCGCCGGCCGACGTCAGCGCCATGCCCTTGGCGAGCCGCTTGAACAGCGTGACGCCGAACGCCAGCTCGAAATCGTTCATCCGCTTCGACACCGCCGAGGCCGCGATCCCCTCGCGCTGCGCGGCGCGGGTGAGGTTCTGCTCGTCACAGACCGCGACGAACAGGCGGAGCGTGGTGAGGTCGACGCGGCGGGTGAGCGCGGTCTCCGAGGGCGTCGGACTGCGTTGCGTGTCGACATTGAGGGAAGCGAGCGGCATCGGCGGCGTCCTTGCGGGAGCGACGCCAACAGGTTAGCGCCGGCGGTCGCGCAAAAAATCCCAAACCGATCCGGAGACAGTCGGATTGTTGGGAACAGATTCCAACAAAGCCCTTCAAGGGCAAACTTTGTTCCAAGCGAAAGCCATTCTCTTCAGCAATCGGATGACGCAGCTACCGCCAAAATCTGGTACACTGGGGCTTTCGGGTGCCCCGATTAGCGTCAGCAATTGACAGGGCCCTGTTCCGACACGGACGCAGTACAACCCATCGGGCAGCCCTGCTGATTTTTTTGATCAGGAGAGCATCATGCGTGACGAAGCCAAAATCAAACTACGTGAAAATTTGCGCGGCGCGGTCATCGCGCACGGCGAAACCGATTACGACGAAGCTCGTGCACTCTATAACGGCATGATCGACAAGCGGCCATCGCTCATCGCACGATGTGTCGATGTCGCCGACGTCATCGCCGCGGTAAAGCTCGGCGGCGAGAATGACTTGCGCATCGCAATTCGCGGCGGCGGTCATAATGGACCCGGTCTCGGCAGCGTGGACGACGGGCTGGTCATCGACCTGTCGGCCATGAAGGGCGTGCGCGTCGATCCGGTTGCCCGCACGGCGCGGGTCGGCGCGGGATGTACCCAGGGCGATGTCGACCATGCCACCCATGCGTTCGGCCTCGCCGTCCCGGCGGGCATCATCTCGACCACCGGGATCGCCGGCCTGACATTGAGCGGCGGCCATGGCTATCTCACCCGCAAATATGGCCTCACGATCGATAATCTGCTCGAAGCCGACGTCGTGCTCGCCGACGGCAGCTTTGCCGTCGCCAGCAAGGACGAGAACGCCGACCTGCTCTGGGCGCTGCGCGGCGGCGGGGGCAATTTCGGCATCGTCACGTCCTTCCTGTTCAAGCTGCATCCGGTCGATGCGGTGTTTGCCGGGCCGATCGCCTGGGATCAGAAGCATGCGCGCACCATCATGCAGCACTATCGCGACTTCCTGCCGACCGCGCCGGAGGAGCTCAGCGTCTTCCTTGGACTCAAGACGATCCCGTCAGGTCCGCCGTTTCCGCAGGAGCATTGGGGAAAACGCATCTGCCTGTTGATGTGCTGCTACGACGGCGCCGAGGACAACGGCAAAGGAGCGCTGGCACCGCTGCTCGATGCGTTGCCGGCGCCATGGTTCAACTGGATGGGGACGATGCCCTATCCTGCCGTGCAGGGTATGTTTGACGGGCTCTACCCCAAGGGCATGCAGTGGTATTGGCGTGGCGACTTCGTCAAGACGTTGCCGGACGCCGCGATCGACGCCCATCTCGAGCAGGCCGCAAGGACCCCGAGCGAATTGTCGCTGATGCATCTCTACCCGATCGACGGCGCCGTCCATCGCGTCGGCAGCGGCGAGACCGCGTGGAATTGCCGCGATGCGACCTGGTCGTTGGTGATCGCCGGAATCGATCCGAATCCGCAAAAGGCAGGGCCAATCACACGATGGACCAAGGCCTATTGGGAGGCCGTTCACCCGTTCGACCTCGGCGGCGCCTACCCGAATTTCATGATGGATGATGAGGGCGAAGCCCGCCTCAAGGCTACTTACGGATCCAACTATGCGCGACTTGCTGAGGTGAAGCGCAAATATGATTCGGCCAATCTGTTCCGGGTCAACCAGAACATCAGGCCGGCCGCTTGACGCCGACTCGCGATGACGGCGCGCCAGGCGGTTCGCGCCTGACAAATGAGAAACGCGGCGCCGAGGCGCCGCGTTTCCAACTCTCGATCGCTCTTGCGCCTCAGCCCGCAGCCTTGCCCGGGACGACGTCGCGCTGGCGCTTCATCACGATCTTGTTCAGCGCGCCGAGATAGGCCTTTGCGGATGCGACCAACGTGTCCGGATCGGCGGCGCGCGCGGTCATCGAGCGGCCTTCGTGCGCCAGACGCACCGAGACCTCGGCCTGCGCGTCGGTGCCCTCGGTCACCGCATGGACCTGGTACAGCTCGAGCTTGGCCTCGTGCGGCACCAGGCGCTTGATGCAGTTGAACACGGCATCAACCGGGCCGTTGCCCTCGGCTTCCTCGATCTTGATCTGGCCGTCGACGTCGAGCTTCATGGTCGCGCGCTGCGGACCATGGGTGCCGGCGATCACGGTCAGCGAGGTCAGCTTGATGCGGTCGTGCGCGGCCGCCATCTCCTGGTCGACCAGCGCCTCGATGTCCTCGTCGTAGATGTCCTTCTTGCGGTCGGCCAGCGCCTTCATCCGCGTAAAGGCATCCTCCAGCTGGTTGGCGCCGAGCTTGTAGCCCATCTCCTCCAGCTTGTGGATGAAGGCGTGACGGCCGGAATGCTTGCCGAGCACCAGCGAGGACTGCTTCAGGCCGACCATCTCGGGCCGCATGATCTCGTAGGTCGAGGCGTCCTTCAAGACGCCGTCCTGATGGATGCCGCTCTCATGGGCGAACGCGTTACGGCCGACGATCGCCTTGTTGTACTGCACCGGGAACGAGGTCGCGGCGGACACCACCTTCGAGGCGCGCGTCAGCTGCGTGGTGTCGATCTTGTTCCAGTACGGAAACTTGTCGTTCCGCACATTGATTGCCATCACGATCTCTTCCAGCGCGGCATTGCCGGCGCGCTCGCCGATGCCGTTGACGGTGCACTCGACCTGCCGCGCGCCGCCGACGATGCCGGCCAGCGAGTTCGCGACCGCCATGCCGAGGTCGTTGTGGCAATGCACCGAGAAGATCGCCTTGTCGGAGTTCGGCACCCGCTCGATCAAGGTCCGCATGAAGTGGGTGTATTCCTCCGGCACCGTGTAGCCGACGGTGTCGGGGATGTTCACCGTGGTGGCACCGGCCTTGATGACGGCTTCGACGATCCGGCACAGATAGTCCATCTCGCTGCGGGTGCCGTCCTCGGCCGACCATTCGACGTCGTCGATCTGGTTGCGGGCGCGGGCGACCATCGCGACCGAGGTCTCGATGACTTCGTCGGGGGTCTTGTTCAACTTCACGCGCATATGCAGCGGCGAGGTCGCGATCACGGTGTGGACGCGGCCGCGGCGGGCGAACTTCACGGCTTCGGCGCAGCGATCGATGTCGGCCGGATGAGCGCGGGACAGGCCCGCGATGACCGAGTTCTTGGAGCGGCGGGCGATCTCGCTGACCGCCTGGAAGTCGCCTTCCGAGGTGATCGGGAAGCCGGCCTCGATGACGTCGACGCCCATATCGTCCAGCAGTTCGGCGACCTCGAGCTTCTCCTCGAAGGTCATGGTGGCGCCGGGGCACTGCTCGCCGTCGCGCAAGGTGGTGTCGAAAATGATGACGCGGTCCTTCTCGGACTTGTTCGCGGTGGCCATGTCAGAAATTCCTTTAAGCTTTGCGCCCGTCATGTTTGCTCCTTGAGCAATTACTTAGGCGATATCAGGGTCCGGTGATCTCGTACAAACCCCTGAGTGCCCAGGCGCAGACGCCCAGCCGGCCCTCAGGGGCAGGTAAGAAGCAGGCCGCCAATAAGGAGGGCGGGCGCCGCGGCCGGGATCGTGGCGGTAGCCTCAGCCACCTCCCCCGAAATCCCATCGATTTGGCCGCGAATCAGCATTGCCAGGCCCTGTTGAGCGCCAAAACCCTCGGTCAAAACCATTGACGGTTGGTTGCCGGGACGCGCTTTGCGCCGTCGTTCTAGACGATTATGGCGAGCCGCCGCAATGGGTAAAGATGGTCAGTGGGGTTGACCTAACGTGGTGAGAGGGCTTGGCGCATCAGGGACGCACAACCAGTGGGGTCTCCCCCCTTGCGCGACTGCCGCAGCCGCGCGCGGCCAAATATCGCAAAACAACCCCATGCAAAGGAGCTGGCGGCTGCCGGCGTTCGACAAGGCAACTTGACGTGTCGGGCAACTCAGGGATACATTTCCAATATTCCGAAATCGTTCAAGCGCCTCGCGTCGGACCCCGGCAAGGGGAAGCGAGCCCGACGAATGTGCTCACCTCGCATCGGCTGGCGATGCAGCTAGCCCTCACCTCCGCCCGCGCGAAGACGCGCGCAGGCTCGACGGCGAGCGGCCGTAGAGGTCGGCGAAGGCAGCGTTGAAACGGCGGACGCTACCGAAGCCGGCGCGGAAGGCGATCTCGGTCATCGCATCGTCCGTGGTGTCGATCAGGCGCTTGGCGCGCTGGGCCCGGCGGGTGGTCGCGACCTGTTGCGGGCTCGCGCCGACGTGGCGCTCGAACAGCCGCCCGAGATGGCGCGATGTGATGCCGAGCCGGTCGGCGAGTGCGGCAACCGAGCCGCGCTCGAGCGCGCCGCCGTCGATCAGCTTCAGCGCGCGCGCAACCGTGGAGCGCGTGCCGTTCCACGCCGGACAGAACGGCGCGGTTTCGGGACGGCAGCGCAGGCACGGCCGATAGCCCGCCGCCTCGGCCGCGGCGGCGGTCGGGTAGTAGGTGACGTTGCGCGGCAGCGGGTGCTTCACCGGACAGACCGGCCGGCAATAGATCCGCGTGGTCTTCACCGCGGTGAAGAAGCGGCCGTCATAGCGCGCGTCGCGCCGCAGCCGCGCCGCGTTGCAGACCTCGAAGCTGAGCATGGCGGGACACTAGCGCATCGCGCGATCGAAGAAAGGGGCCGGCGGTGATGAGGTCCGATTCCGGCCAGCACCTCCCGCCGCGCCGGCCTAGATCGAACCGATCGATCAACCCCGGAGACATCGCAATGACCAGCCCGACCAACAAGGACATCGTCCTCAACGCCTGGCAGACGTTCAGGACCCGCGACGCCAAGCTGATTGCCGCCGCGTTCGCGCCGGATGCCGAATGGATTGCACCGGCCCGCAACGCCACGGCGGTCGCGCTCGATCACACCGATCACATGATCGGCGCGGAAGCGATCGCCCGCTTCATCTCGACCGAGATGCACCGCCTGTTCACCGAGATCGACATCGCGTTCCGCGCCGTTCATGCCGACGGCAACAGCGTGATCGTCGAGGAGCGCATGCGCGCGACGCTGCCGGGTGGCCGGTCCTACGAGAATGATTATTGCTTCGTGTTCGTGGTCGAGGCAGGCCGCATCAAGCAGGTGCGCGAATACATGGACACGCGCAAGAGCTGGCAGATGGTGTTCGGAGAAGCTGCGGCGTGAAGCGTGCGCTCGGCGCCGGCGCTCCGGCGCAGTCACGCACTCATGTAAGGGACGCACCAATGGAAGGGTTCCCTCCCCCCCTTGCGGGGGAGGGTTAGGGAGAGGGGTGACACACGACGCGCTCTGTCACTGAGCGTCTCGGCAACCAAGACTGCCATAGCTCCGCTTATCACGATGATCTCGCCCGGGGCTTACCCCTCTCCCCACCCTCCCCCGCAAGGGGGGAGGGAGCCGAACAGAGTGCTCACCTCACATCACTGCTTTCACTATCCCGATCGATGCTCGGAACAGCGGCACAAATCCGCTCACAGCTAAACCTCTCCTACACCATGACATCATGCGTGACGCCGACGGAGACAACCATCGCGCGTACGCGGCAGGCCAAGTCAATCTTTGCTCAACAGGTTGCATCTAGGGTGCGGGCGGCGGCCGGGTGTTAAGGGCGCGACCTTGTTTGGTTAAGGAGATATGGGGATCATGCCCGCGACGAACGTGGCCGTAGGGCCCAATCAGCGACAAGCCGGCTTCAATCTCTTCCTCGTCGGATTCCTGATCCTGTTCCTCGAACTGGCCTGCATTCGCTGGTTCTCGGCCAAGGTCGTCTTCCTGCAATTCTTCACCAACATCGTGCTGCTGGCGGCCTTCCTCGGCATGTCCTGCGGCTGCCTTGCCGCGCGGCGGAGCACCAACTGGCTTGCGCTGTTTCCCGGGCTCGCGCTCGTGACCTTCGCGGCGGTCGCCACGATCATGGTGCTGTATTTCCAATGGGGCGAGTTCGCGGTCGACGTCGGCCATCAGGCCTCGCCGCAGGAGGTGTTCTTCGGCACCGAGTATCGCAACCCGGATCTCGCCAAATTCGTCGTGCCGATCGAGGCGATCGCCGGGCTGTTCTTCGTGCTGATCGCACTGATGTTCGTCGGCCTTGGCCAGACGCTCGGCCGCGCCTTCGACGCCTACCCGAACCGCGTCGCCGGCTATTCGCTGAATATCGGCGGCAGCCTCGCGGGCATCGTGGGGTTCTCGCTGCTGTCGTTCGCGCAGGCGCCGCCGGTGGTCTGGTTCGGCATCAGCTGCGCCGGCATCGTCTACCTGCTCTACCAGGACAAGGCGCTGTCGATCCTGCGCCTCGTGACCATCATCTTCGTGGTGGGATTCACCGGATTCTACACCGATCGCTCCGGCAACCATGACATCCGCTGGTCGCCCTATTACGCCGTCGACCTCAACAAGAAGAGCGGCGAGATCACCGTCAACAGCATCGGCCATCAGGAAATGATGCCGTTCAGCGAACGCGGCTCGTCCTACTCGCTGATCCATTTGCTACAGAAGCACAGCGGCGGCGCGCCGTTCAAGGACGTCATGATCATCGGCGCCGGCTCCGGCAACGACCTCGCGCACGCATTGCGCTTCGGCGTGGAGCGCGTCGATGCGGTCGAGATCGATCCCGCGATCCAGGACATCGGCATCCACAACCACCCCGACAAGCCCTATCAGGATCCGCGGGTGGTGCCGCATCTCGACGACGGCCGGCATTTCCTGCGCACCACCGACCGCAAATATGATCTCGTGGTGTATGCGCTGGTCGACTCGCTGATCCTGCACAGCGGCTACGCCAACATCCGTCTCGAAAGCTATCTGTTCACCGAACAGGCGTTCCAGGACGTCCGCCGTGTGCTGAAGCAGGACGGCATCTTCGTGATGTACAACTACTACCGCCAGGGCTGGATCGTGCAGCGCGTCGCCGAGATGGCCAAGCAGGTGTTCGGCTGCGATCCGCTGGTGCTGCCGCTGCCCTACAAGGAGACGCTGACGTCGTCGGAGGCAGTCGGCTTCACCACCATCATCGCGGGCTGCAATCCGCGTATCTCCACCGCGTTTCGCGACCGCGGCAAGTTCTGGCTGAACAGCATTCCGCCGGAGAACCTGGCGGTCAACGGCTTCGACAAGCCGCAAGAAAAAGCACAAGACAAGCAGGACAAGGCTGCGCCCCAGCGCGGCGACTGGGTGCCGCTGGCGCCGGCGAAGCTGGTGGTCGACAATGAAGGCGCCAAGCAATCGACCAGCGACGACTGGCCGTTCCTCTATGTCAGCGGACGGCTGATCCCCGACCTCACCGTTCGCTCGATGATCCTGCTCGGCGTGCTCGGGCTTGGCCTCGTCTACCTGTTCAAGCCGAAGGGCGCCTGGCGGCCCAACAACCGGATGTTCTTCCTCGGCGCGGCCTTCATGCTGCTCGAGACCAAGGCGGTGGTGCAGATGGCGCTGCTGTTCGGCAGCACCTGGCTGGTCAACTCGGCGGTGTTCTTCACCGCGCTGCTGTTGATCCTCGCCGCCAATCTTTATGTGATCAAGGTGCCGTCCACCCGGCTGGTGCGCCACTATGCCGGACTGCTGGCGCTGCTGGCGGTCTCGGTGCTGGTGCCGCTGGACACGTTCCTGGCCGGCGGCATCGTCTGGCGTTACGTGATCCCGTGCGCGCTGGCGCTCGGCCCGATGTTCTTCGCCGGCGTGATCTTCGCCCGCTCGTTCCGCGATGAAGCCAATCCCGATCAGGCATTCGGATCGAACATCGCGGGCTCCGTCATCGGCGGCCTAGCCGAGTCGTGCTCCACCCTGCTCGGCTTCCGCTACCTCCTCATCGTAGCGATCGGCTTCTACCTGCTGTCCGCCTGGATGCCGTCGCGCAAGAGCTAGCGGCGGAGAGCGCGTAAGGGACATACCGGCGGCAGGGTTCCCTCCCCCCTTGTGGGGGAGGGTTAGGGAGAGGGGTACCACACGGGGACTCTCTCGATTTATCTTCGACGACGCGATCTAAATTTCCAAGCCAGCGCTTCTTCTTCGTCATCTCGCCCGGGGCCACCCCTCTCCCCACCCTCCCCCACAAGGGGGGAGGGAGCCGGACGAACGTGCTCACCTCACAAAGCAACGAGTTCACCTGCGAACACGATACACCAGCAGCGTGACCCACTACTTCTTCGTCGCATTCTTCTCCGCCGCCCCGCCCTTGCCTTCCGCCTCCAGCGCCGCGCGAACGCGCTTGAATTCGCTGAGGTCGGCCTTGTCGACCTCGGGGAATTTCAGAGCGAGCCGATCGAGCGCATTGACGATAGTCGAGCCGATCACGACGCGGGCGAACCATTTGTGATCGGCCGGCACAATGTGCCAGGGCGCGTCCTTGGTCGCGGTGCGGTGGATCATGTCCTGATAGGCCGCCTGGTATTTGGCCCACAGCTGCCGCTCGGAGATGTCGGCCATCGAGAACTTCCAGTTCTTGGCCGGCTCCTCGAGCCGGTCGAGGAAGCGCTGGCGCTGCTCCTCCTTGGAGACGTGCAGGAAGAATTTCAGGATCACGGTGCCGTTGCGCGACAGATAGCGCTCGATCGCGGAGATGTCCTCGAAGCGCTCGCGCCAGATGTTCTTGGTCACCAGCTTCTTCGGGATCTTCTGCTTGTCCAGCACCTCGGGATGCACCCGCACCACCAGGCACTCCTCGTAATAGGAACGGTTGAAGATGCCGATGCGGCCGCGCTCCGGCAGCGCGATCATGGCGCGCCACATGTAGTCGTGGTCGAGCTCCCGCGACGACGGCTGCTTGAAGGAGGAGACCTCGCAGCCCTGCGGGTTGACGCCCTCGAACACGCTCTTGATCGCGCTGTCCTTGCCGGCGGCATCCATGCCCTGGAAGATCAGGAGCAGCGACCAGCGGTCCTGGGCGTAGAGCTTCTCCTGGAAATCGTTGAGCCGCTTGCGGTTGGCCTCGATGATCTTGCCGCCGGCGTCCTTGTCGATGCCGCCCTTCTCGGCGGTCGGGTACGACTTCAGGTGAAACTCGCCACTCCCGTCGTAGCGAAACGGCGCGACGTGGGGTTTCAGTTCATCGGCGAGCGATGGGGACGGTTTGCTGCTCATGGCCTCTCGACGGCTTGCGTGGCGATTTGATCCGGTCGATCACGCTACCAAGAATGCCCTTGGGCAGGAAGATGATGAAAAGCACAAGCAATATGCCATAGACCAGATTGTCCCAGCCGACCGCCTTGGTGCCAAAGGAGATGCGCAGCACCTCGGCCAGCACGATGGTGATGACGGCGCCGACCGTCGGCCCCAGCGCGACATAGACACCGCCGACGATCGCCGCGAACACCATCTGCAAGGAAACAGCGATGCCGCTCACGGTGTCCGGCGAGATGAACATCTGGTACTGGCAATAGAGCGCGCCTGACAGCGCCGTCATCAGCGCGCTGATCAGCGTGACCTTGAGCTTCTCGGCGGTGACGTTGACGCCGGCGGCGGCCGCGGCGTCCTCATCCTCCGAGATCGCCTCCATGGCATGGCGGATCATGCTGCGGTCGATCGCGCGCCAGATCACGAGGCCTGCGGCCCACACCGCAAGCGCGATCAGGTACCAGGTGGTCTTGTCGTCGAATTGCAGCGCAAACAGCCCCTTGCCGCTTTGCGCGCGCTGCGGCGTGTAGCCGAGCGAGCCGCCGGTATAGTCGCGGGTCGCGGTGATGACCTGCAGCACGATGCCGGAGAGCGCCAAGGTCACCAGCACGAAATAGTGCCCGGTGATGCGGAAGCGGAAGCAGGGATAGGCGACGATGAGCGCGAGCACGCCGGCGGTCGCCATGCTCAGGGGAATGCCGATCCAGGGCGAGACGCCGAGGTGGTTCCAGAGCAGCGCAGTGACATAGGCGCCGATCCCCATGAAGCCGCCATGGCCGAGCGAGACCAGGCCGAAGCGTCCCATGATCGACCACGACGTATAGGCAAACGACCAGATCAGGATCAGCACCAGCACGTGCAGATGATAGGGATCGCGGTGCACGAAGGGCAGCGCGACGAGCGCGAGCAGCGCAATGGTCCAGAAGGCGGCCTGCCTGTTCACGAGCGCCTCGCCAAGAGGCCCGCGGGCCGGATGAACATCATGACGATGAAGAAGGCGAACGCCAGCACGTAGCCCCATTCGAGATCGGAGAACAGGCCGCCGAGCGAGATGATCTCGGCGAACACGAAGGCGGCGATGAAGCCGCCGATGAAGTTGCCGAGGCCGCCGAGCACACAGATCAGGAAGGTGATCGGCCCGAACGACAGGCCGACGAACGGATGCACATCATATTGCAGCACCAACAGACACGCGGCGAGGCCGGCGAGCCCGCCGCCGATCGCCGAGGTGACGAGATAGATGCGCTTGGGATCGACGCCCATCAGCGGCATGATCTGGCGGTCCTGCGCGATCGCGCGGATCGCGGTGCCGGTGAAGGTGCGGGTCAGGAACAGATAGACGCCGACCATGCCGACCAGCGCGGCCGCGAACGACAGCAATCGCGCGTAACTGAAATTCATCTCGCCGAGCGCCAGCACCGGCAGGCGGATGCCGAGATTGCGGAAGTCGATGCCGAAGGCGACGGTGGCAAAGCTCTGCAGGATGAACAGCACGCCGCCGGTGGCGAGCAGCTGGTTGATCGGCGGCGCGGTCAAGAGCGGCGCGATGACGAAGAAGTGCAGCGCGGCACCCAGCAGCGCCACCAGCAGGATGACCAGCGGCGCGGCCGCCCAATACGGCAGATGGAAGACCTGCACCAGATAGTACATGCCGTACATGCCGATCATCACCAGCTCGGCGTAGCAGATCCAGGTAACGTCGATGACGCCGAAGATCAAATTGAGCCCAAGCGCCAGCAGCGCCAACACGCCGCCGAGCAGGATGCCGTTGATCACGGCCTCCAGCAGGTAGATGTCGAAAATGTCGAGGAAGGATTGCATGGCTGCCTCTCTCTTACCTCTCCCCGTCGGGGAGAGGTCGGCGCGTAGCGCCGGGTGAGGGCAACAGGTCCCACGAGAGGGCGTAACCCCTCACCCGGATCGCATCTAGCGATGCGATCCGACCTCTCCCACAAGGGGAGAGGTGAACCGCCGATGCCGCAACACTTTCCGATATCGTCATCATCCCCTACACCCCCAAATACGCCTGCTTGATGGTATCGCTGGCCGCGAGCTCTGCTGCCGTGCCGGCGGCGCGGATGCTGCCTGCCTCCAGCAGATAGGCGCGGTCGACCACGCGCAGCACCTGCTGCACGTTCTGCTCGACGATCAACACCGTCAGCCCGCTGGCGCGGATACGCTTGACGAGTTCGAACACCTGCTGCACCACGACCGGCGCGAGCCCGGCCGAGGGCTCATCGAGCAGCAGCAGTTTCGGGTTCGACATCAGCGCGCGGCCGATCGCGCACATCTGCTGCTCGCCGCCCGACATGGTGCCGGCCATCTGCTGCAGGCGCTCCTTGAGCCGCGGGAACAGCTCGAACACGAACTCCAGCCGTTCGGCATAGTGCGCGCGGGCACCCGGCATGTAGGCGCCCATCTTCAGATTGTCCGCCACGGTGAGCCGCGGAAACAGCCGGCGGTTTTCCGGCACATGCGCGATCCCGAGACTGACGATGCGGTGCGCGGGCGTCGCGACGACGTCGGCGCCTTCCATCGCGATCGTGCCCCTGATCGGGCGGATCAAGCCGGAGATCACGCGCATCAAGGTGGTCTTGCCGGCGCCGTTCGGGCCGATCACGCCGACCGCCTCGCCCGCCTTGACGTCGAGGCTGACGTCGAACAGCGCCTGGAAGCTGCCATAGCCCGCGTCGATCGATTTCAACTCCAGCATGCCGCTCACGCCCCGATCCGGCGGCGCGCTTGCGCCGCGGCCGCCGCCGCCAGGCTCGCGTCCGCATCGGTGCCGAGATAGACCTCGATCACCCTGGCATCGCCAGCGACATCGGCCGGCAGTCCCTCGGCGATCTTCTCGCCGTGATCCAGCACCATCACGCGGTCGACCACCCGCATCAAGACGCCCATGATGTGCTCGACCCAGATGATGGTGATGCCGAGCTCGTCGCGGATCCGGCGCAGCATGTCGGCGGCCTGGTCCATCTCGGCCTCGTCGAGCCCGCCGAGGCTTTCATCGGCGAGCAGGAGTTTCGGTCCGGTCGCGAGCGCCTTAGCGAGTTCAAGCTTTTTCAATCCGGCGGCGCCCAGACCTTCGACGCTGGCATGGCGATCGGTCGGCAGGCCGACCATCGCCAGCGCATGCTCGGCCGCCTCCTCGGCCTTGGCGCGGCTGTGACGGCCCTGGCCATAGAAGCCGGCGAGCACGACATTCTCGAAAATGCTGAGGCGATGGAACGGCCGCGGGATTTGGAACGTGCGGCCGATGCCGCCGACGATGATGCGGTGCGGCGCAAGGCCGGCGATCTCGCGGCCGTCGAACAGGATCGAGCCCTCGGTCGGCGGCAAGGTGCCGGAGAGCATGTTGAAGATCGTGCTCTTGCCCGAGCCGTTCGGGCCGATCAGGCCGAGGATCTCGCCCTGCTCGACGCGGAACGACACGTTGTTGACGGCGCGAAAGCCGCCAAACCGCTTGACCAGGCCTTCTACGGCGAGCACGGCGGTCCCTTTCGCAGCGCTAAAGCAGGATGCAGTCAGGCGGGAGTAGCCCGGCCGCAGGCTCGCTGCACCTCTCCCGCTTGCGGGGGAGGTCGGAGCGCATCGAAGATGCGATCCGGGTGGGGGCTCTCTCCACGATACGATTTGTGGAGAGAGCCCCCACCCCAGCCCTCCCCCGCAAGCGGGAGAGGGAGCGCGCTTCCTGCACGGCTACTGTTCGACCTGATCTCATCTGGCTTGAGCTATTTGTAGCTGTAGGTGGTGCCGGCCGGCAGCGGCAGCACGGTCTCGCGCTGCATCTGGCTCTTCGGCCACACCACATAGGATTTGTCGTCGATATATTGCAGCACCACCGGGAACGAACGCGCGTTCTGCCCGGCATACTGCTCGCCCTCGCCGTAGAACTTCACGCCGTAGCCGAGCATGGTGCCGCCCTCGGGAATGTCGGTGTCGAGCGCGGCCTTGCGCAGCGCGTCCGGATCGACGCCGCCATACTTCTTGATCGCGCGCGGCAGCACGTCGTCGAGGAAGACATAGGCGTTGGCCGCTCCGATGCCGACATGGGCGGAACGGATCGGCACGCCGGGCTTGAGCTTGTCGAACTCCTCGCCAACCATCTTGATGACCGGCGGCAGCTTCGGGTCCATGCCTTTCTGGTTGGCAAGCCAGATCGAGATCGGGTCGGTGTTGAAGAGATAGTTGGCGTCGGCGCCGAGGCCTTCCTTCAGCTTCTCGTAGACGCCGTAGCCGGCGCCGTGGCCGACGATGGCGCCGAACTTCAGCCCCTGCTCGCGCGCCTGGCGGAATAGCAAGGTGATGTCCGGATTGTAGCCGGTGTGGAAGATCACGTCCGGCTTAGCGCGCTTCAGCTTGGTCACCAGCGCCGACAGATCGGGCGCGGTCGCCGAATAGCCTTCCTTGAGCACGATGTTGAAGCCGGCTTTCTTGGCGCCGGCCTCGTTGCCCTTGGCGACGTCGACGCCGTAGGCGCCGTCCTCATGGATGATGGCGACCCGCAGGTCCTTCGGCTCCTTGCCGAACTTGGACAGCGAATATTGCGCAATGAAGTCGGTCGTCATCATGCCGTACTGGTTGCCGGCGGCCTGCGGACGAAACACATATTTGTAGTTCTTGCCGTCGAACACGCCCGAGGAGATGCAGGTCGTGATCCACATGAATTTCTTCATCTGGTCGACCCGGGCCGCCACCGGCACGCATTGCGCCGAGGAGAAGAAGCCCATCACCATGTCGACCTTCTCCTGCTCGAGCAGGCGGACGGCCTCGTTGATCGCGATATCGGGCTTGCTCTGCGCGTCGGCATAAACTGCCTCGACCTTGTAACCCTCGACGCCGGTCTTGGCGTAATGGTCGAGCATGATCTTGACGCCGGTATATTGCAGTTCGGAGCCGCCGCCGGCCAGCGGGCCGGTCAAATCGAAGATCACGCCGATCTTGACCTTCTTGTCCTGCGCATGCGCGGGTGCGGCCACGCCGAGCGTCGCAACGGCGACAGACAGACCCGCGAGCCAGCGGGCGACCCTCCTGACCGGCATGCATCCCTCCCCAGAGATTGTGCACTGCATTTTTTGTTGTCGTGCCGCCCTATCACAGGGTGAGCGGCCGATGATGTCAAGCGCGATGGCTGCGTCCGCGCGGCGCAGGCTTGCGCAAAGTTTCGGCGGAACGGTGTCGACGACTTTTCAGACCGGAGAACTACGGAAGGCAGCTTCGCCATTTCTGCCCTATCCTGAGGGCTGCGAAGTAATTGTCATCGGAGGCGACACATGACTCACATGCTTTGCAGAGCGAGACTCATCTCGTGGTTGGGTGCGTGCGTGCTTGGATTGGGAGCTTGGATTGCCGCTTCGTCGGGTGCGGTGGCGCAGAATTCACCGTCCGCCGAGACCCGGCTGAAGGAGTTGAACATCACGCTGCCGCCCGTTCCGACACCGGTCGCCAACTACGTCGATGCGGTCCGGGTCGGCAATCTGCTTTTTCTCGCGGGAAACACCCCGGCTGCTGACTGGAAGTACAAAGGCAAGGTTGGGAAGGACCTCACCGTGCAGGAAGGTTATGACACGGCCCGCCAGGTCGGCCTGATCATGTTGGCGAAGGTACGCGTCGCACTTGGGAGCCTCGATCGCGTCAAGCGCGTGGTGAAGGTGTTCGGGATGGTCAATTCCGCCGACGGCCTTGGAGATCAGCCGAAAGTCATAAACGGCTTTTCCGATCTGATGGTGGAGGTCTTCGGCGAGGCAGCCGGCAAACACGCGCGATCTGCTGTCGGGATGGCTGGTCTTCCCTTCAACAACGCCGTGGAGGTCGAGATGGTCGTTGAAGTGGCCGAATGATCCGCCGTTACTCCGGCAGTGGACCGGCAATTTCATCAGCCAGCAGATCCCCGGTATCAAGCGGCGTATGTGCTGACACAAACCACTCCTCGCGCGCCGCGGCCCTTCGGCGTGCGCGCTCGCTGATCGGCAGCCTTAACAGCTCGATGAGATGACACATCTCCTGTTGAGCCAATCGGTGCGACCGATCCGGCCGCTCACCGAGGATTGCTTCGTCCAGTGCATCAAGGACGGTGAGCCCGGAAGCGGAGAACCGGCGATACACGTTTCGCTCGGAACAACCTCCGAGATGCCTGAACGCCAGCCTTGTTCCTGCTTCGGCAAGACTCCGCCGCACCAGCCGACGCGCCGACGAGCGGTTGTGGATGACGACCCAATCGGTATGGCTCCGGTCGAATTGGAGACGTCGCCTGCGGGCGTCGCAGACCAACTCCGCATAGTGACCGGTTCCCGTCACTTCGTGCGTGATGGGATCGGTTGAGGCCAGCGTGCCGAGGTCAAGAAAGCTGTCGGTGACGGGCGTTAGCAGCGTATCCGCCACGAGGTGGGCGAGACGCATCAGGTAAGTATCCGTCGAAGGGGTGTCGATCACCAGGAAATCGAGAGATTCCTTGAGACTGGAGACCGCCTCCCAGAAAGCCGCCAATTCTGCGGCCTCATTGTCGTCCAGCTTCGCGCCCTCCGCACGCCGGACGTAACGATGCAACGGAATTTCGAGTTTGATCCGCCGGTGGTTGGCCCAGATGCGCCGGTTTTCGATGTAGCGCGTTAGAGCCTTTTGATTGCTGTCCAGATCGATGGTGCCGACCCGCTGACCCTGCTTCAGAAGCGCGACAGCCAGATGCATCGCGATCGTCGTCTTTCCTGAGCCGCCCTTCTCATTCCCGATGACGATCACGTGTGGCGCCCCCGGCACTGCGATCGGTGCCGTGTACAGCATCACAAGCCTGGCAAGTCTGCAATTACCACTGAGAAATGAATGCGATAAGCAGCGCTCGGTTCCAATGGCGTCGTGACAAAAATTCCGAAGCAGCGGACGCCAAAGCTACGCCGGCAGCTGCGTCTCGATGAACGCGGTCACGAAGCGCGGCATGGCGGGGGTGAGGTCGGCGCGGCTGCGCACCAGATGGATGCCGGCGAGCTCGGGATTTTGCTGGCGCGCAAGGTTGGACTCGATCTTTGCACGCAACGCGTCGCCGGGCATGTCGACGCGCAGGATCTGCATCATCGCGAGCGCAACCCCGGTGTAGATGCAGTGCCAGTCGGCATCGCCACGGCAATCCGATGGCTTGAGCCCAGTCTCCTCCTCGAGCTCGCGCATCACGCTGCCGGCGATATCGACCGTGTCGCCCCTGATGTCGTCGAGATCGGGCGTGCCGGAAGGAAAATAGATCCGCCCGGCGTTCGCGGTCTGCTCGCCCATCACGCCGCACACGAAGGCGCCGTCGCTTGCGAGCAGCGCGCCCATGCCGAAGCCGTTGAAGACCTCCTTGTCCGGAAAGCCCCAATCGCGCCAGGCCAGGAAGCTTGCAAAATCGGTCTCGAAATAGCTCGCACTGAGCCGCGCATCGGCAAACACCGGATCGCGCCCGAGCAGGACGCGGCCGTTCCACAGGTTCGGGTTCAGCCGCTGCTGTTCGGCGAAATGCGCGTCGATCTCGGCGCGCCGCTCGTTCGCGAACGGCCAGGGACGCCGCTGCAACGCGAGGTCCAGCGCGGTGACGCGACAAATCAGCGGAGACGGCATGTCGCTCACCGCGCACTCATTCTGGTACGATCTTTGCGCAAGCTACTTTGCGTTCCCGGTCGTCTTCTTGACCTGATCGACGAATTTGTTGGTGTAGGTCTTGGTGACGTCGATGCCGGCCTTCGCGACATCAGGCGATCCCTCGCTGAACACCGCGAGCACGGCTTCGGCGCCCTTGGGATCCATCTTGCCGGTTTCCGAGTACATCGGGATCGTGTTCTTCAGCGCGGCCAGATATTGCTCCTTGTTCTTGCCGACGAGGTCTTCCGGCATCTTGGCCATGATGTCCTCGGCGGAGTGCGAATGGATCCAGGCGAGCGTCGCCATGATCGCATTGGTCAGTGCCTGCACCTCTTTGTCGTGGCCGTTGACCCAGGTGGTGGTCGAGTAGAGCGCGCCGCCCGGATATTCGCCGCCGAACACCGCGAGCGTGTCGTGCTGGGTGCGGGTGTCGCTGAGGATCTTGAGGTCGGCGTGGCTGCCCTGCAGCACGGTGACGGAGGGATCGAGCATGACAGCGGCATCGATCTGGCCCTGCTCCATCGCAGCCACCGCAGTGGCGCCGAGGCCGACGCCGATCACGGCGGTGCCGGACGGATCGAGGCCGTTCTTCTTCAACAGATATTTCAGGAAGAAGTCGGTCGAGGAGCCCGGCGCGCTGACCCCGACCTTCTTGCCGGCGAGATCCTTGACCGAGTTGATCTCGCCGGTGTGCTTCGGCGAGACCAGCAGCACGAGGCCGGGATAGCGGTCATAGACCACGAAGGCCTGCATCTCCTGCTTCTTGGCGGCGATATTGACGCAATGGTCGAAATAGCCGGAGACGACGTCGGCGCTGCCGCCGAGCACGGCCTTGAGCGCGTCCGAGCCGCCCTTGAGGTCGACCAGCTCGACCGCAAGCCCGGCCTTGTCATATTCGCCGAGCTGCTTGGCCAGCACGGTGGGCAGATAGCACAGGCAGGCGCCGCCCCCGACCGCGATGGTGATCTTGCTTTGCGCCGCGGCAAGGCCCGTGGACAGGGTCAGCGCCAGCAGCGTTCCGGCAAGCTTGCCAAGCCATTTATTCATGACGTCCTCCGTTCGACTGGCCGGCAAGATAGAGGAGCAGGCCTGCCTTGAGAAGGCGACTTTCCGGTAACTGGTCAAGCCTGCGGCCAAGGCATAGCATCGTGGATGCAGAAAACGCCGAAGAAGCACCAAGAATAGAACCATCAAGAATACTTCAAGGGAAACACCAAGGGAGGTCTTCATGAATCGTATTGCAACCGCGCTGTCGATAGCCGTTGCCTTTGCCGCCGGCTGCGGCGTCACCCATTTGCTGCGGCCGGCGCTCGCGGCCGAGAGCATCTCCGCGCAAATCATCCACACCGGCGAGATGGAGGGCGACAAGCTCGGCGATGCCAACAAGACAGGCTTCCGCTCCAAGACATTCGTCGCCGCCGACGGCGCCACCGTCTCGATCCAGGACGGCAATGTGCCGAAGCACATGCACCCCAACACCAACGAGATGCAGTTCATCCTCGAGGGCACCGGCACGGTGTGGCTCGGCGACAAGGAAGTGACCGTGAGGCCGGGCGATTTGATCGTGATCCCGAAGGGCACGCCGCATGGCGGCACCAAGCCGAACGGGCGTCCGTTCAAAGCGATCGCGATCAAGACGCCGCCGCAGGCGCCTGATGATACCAAGCTGCTGGATTGAAGACGGCAGCCGCCACCCAAACAAACCCGTCATCCTGAGGTGCGCGCCCAGCGGCGCTCTTGCGCGGCTGGGCGAGCCTCGAAGGGTGAATCGGCCATAGCCCGGGCCGTGCATCCTTCGAGGCTCGCTTCGCTCGCACCTTGTACTGGAAGGCTCTGCTATCTTTGTTGCGTTCCGCAAGGAATGGCTCGATCCGGGTGGCCACCCGGATCGAGCCGGTCGATCGTCGGATCGTTTGCACCACAGTCTGCCTGGACTGCTCCTGAGCAAGATCGCGATCGG
>NZ_LGHK01000209.1 GCF_001908235.1 Bradyrhizobium sp. NAS96.2 | reverse complement strand
AGCGCGGTTTCCTCCCTTGGAGGCTTTCGGACGCCGGCCGCCGAATACGCGGCGCCGTCCCTCAAGCGGCCGGCGTCCGAAACCCTTCACACAAGGCGACATCACCGAGATCGAGTGACGTGCCCGCTCCTCCTCCTAAGGCAGACATCCCGGATTTGTTCGCCTACGACCGATTGCCCATCCCCCGGCTGCGCCTCTCTTTCGTGGCGCGCCGCTTCTTCGCCGGTGCCGGCTTCACCGCCGGCGCCGGCGAGGCCTGATTTGCCGAGGCTGCGGCAGCGGCCGCGTCCCGGGCATCGAGCTCGCGCTTGAGGGCCTGGTTTCGCTCCCACCTTCGCTTCACGTTGAGCGCGTAGCGCGTCGGCGCGCGGTGATGGCTCTCGCGACATGCCTCCCTCCTACGAACTTATACGATTTGCTCGAGCGCGGATGCCCGACCTGGTGTTGTGCGAGTTGCAGGCGCAGCGACCGTTGTTGAGATCCAGCGCCGGTTCCGGGTTGTCACGGATGTCCTTGATGTGGTCGGCGTACATCTGGTGACCGTTGGCTCGGCTGCGCTCGCAGCGCAGTCCACCCTCGACGTACTCGCAGCGCCAGTCGGCGCGCCGCTTCACCTGCTCGGCCCAGTTCTTGTGCTCGGCGGTCTGGTAGTGAGGATCCGCGCGCTTCGGAAGGATCGTCGCCTTCCGGGTGTCCAGCGTCGGGACGCGCGGGCCGAGAGACGGGATACGGGATCGCTTCATCAGAGCAACCTCCCGAGGCTTCGTGCAAAATCGAGTGGATCCTTCGCGTGCTTGGCCAGATTGCACGGCTCGCACAATATCTGAAGGTTGGTCCGGTCATTCGAACCGCCCCTGCTGAGCGCAAGGATGTGGTCGACGTGGTAGTCCAGCGTTAGCTTCGTTCGGCAATACGCGCAGCGTCGCTTTTGCTGCTTGATCAGATCGGCGATATCTTCCGGCGTGCGTGACCCGCCAGCGCCGCGTTTCCGAGCCCGGCGGGTCCTCGCCCATGCCCGGTGCTGCTCCGGATTTTCCAGCTTACATCGCTGGTACCGTGTCCGGCTGTCCGCGCGGATCTGATCGCCTTTTTAGGCCCTATACCTTGCGCGGATCGCCCTCATCTTTTCCGGATGTCGCTTCGCCCATCGACGACTGCGTCCGGTCTGATTCCGCTTGGCTTCCGCCGCGATCTTATCGGGGTTGGCGGCACGCCATCGCGCCTTCGTTAATCGCCGGCACTCAACGCATTCTCCGTTCGAGACGTAGAAGCCAGCGTTGTGCCCGCGGTCACACGGCCGCTCCGTAAAATAGACCTTCTCGCCACGTTCCTTTGCCGCGCGCGATGCTTCCTTCCGAGCCAACTTGGCGTCATCCAAGGGATGGAGTTCCGTCCATCTGGCATTTCTGAGTTCGCGGTTTCTCTGGTTCCAATCGCCGCTCATGACGCGGCAGGCTTTCTGACGCCGTGGCGCCTCGTCATGAACCGCGCTAATTGCTCCTTCAAGTCCCAAGGCAGCTGTGGATCGTCGGCAGAACTACGTATCCATGGTTCCGCCAGTAGAATTCCTTGACCTCCTCTGGAGTCTCGCGGGTATTGGGAGCAAACCGCCCGAGCGACATCGATCAGCCCCTACTTCCGCAGGCGCATGCCGGCGGCCGTCTTCAGCCGCCGAACCGCGTCCCATGTCCGGTCTATGATCTCGACCCCGTCGTAAAGCCTCACGAGCGCGTTCAAAGCGATCCGGAAATCGGAGCTGTTGGTCCGGTGCTCCTCGCCGCCGTGGATCCGAACATCCTCGCTGCTGCACTCGAGCCCGATCCTGACCAGCAGGATGTCGAACTGTCGCTCGCCGAGCCGCCGCTTCACTTCGTCGAGACGCGACCGCGCCTCGAGCGCGATGGTGTGCGAAGCCGAGCCACCGCCGCCACCATCGACCTTGTCCTGCAGCGCAAAGCCTCGCGACCCGTGGAACGTGGCCAGGTCGAAGTCGCGCCGAAACCGATCCGCGGCGCTCTGGCGCAGCTTGTCTTCCGGATCGGCCGACCCGCGTTTCTTCGACTCGGTGAGATTGAGGTGCGACGTCCGGACAGTGTCGACCATCACGTTGAGCCGCGGGTTTTCGGGATCCGGTATGGTGTGCTTGCGCCGGCCGCTGGCGAGCCGCTCTTCTTCGGCGGCGGCCTTCTGCTCTTTCTTGGTCGGCTGCTTGCCCCAGAGATTCAGCGGGTCGGTCGAGTCGACCGCACCACTGCGGAAACCCTGCTGGAAGAGCTTGTTGCGCCGGAGAGCTTCATGGACGCGCCGGGCTCCTACCGTGTCCTGCTCCATGAGGTATTCGACGACGCACTCCTGGACGATCCGCTGCCGGCGCCGGGTTTCCTCGAAGAGCAACTGGCCCTCATATGTGAGGCCCTCGTACGACTCCAATGGCCGCGCGCGGCGGATGTCGCGCATGAATGCGCGGGCACGGCGATCGCGCTCCTTGTCGACGTGGACCGTCGCGACATCCGTGATCTGAGCCTGAGACATACCAACCTCCACTCCAATCACGAATAGTTTTCGAGGAGGTGATTTGTCTACAATTGCAAGCTGGAAGTTGAAGCGTCATCCACCGTCGATCTATCGACCTGGGCGCGATCTGGGACACGGATCCCGACCACGGATGCGCGACGAGCGCTCGCCATGCGCCGTGGTGGAAGCGATGCGAGTTTGCGGCTCAGGTGATGTGCGACGACGCAGGCCTCCATGCCGATCAGGCAAGGTGGTACATTGGCGAACCGCGCTTCCACTTGGCCACGCGACCATTTCTGCCGAAGCACGATCGCACCATGCTGATCCCGTCCCACCACGTGGAACGAGTTCTTGCCAATATCGATGCCGATCGCGGCGATTGCGCAGGTCTTCGCTGCCCCGAGCGCCCACTGACAGCCGCACACGACTGTTGCCACATAGAGCGCGGCGCTTACCTAAAGGACCTCTACTCGAACTTGTGCCACACCTCGATCAGTAATTCCTAAGCCGCGTGCAGCGCCAAGGGAAAGGTCCAGCACGCGGTCGCGAATCCACGGTCCGCGGTCTGCAATACGAACTATGACCGACCTGCTACTCGCAATGTCCGTGACGCGAACCCGAGTTCCGAAGGGAAGACTTCGATGGGCCGCCGTCATTTCATCGCGATTGTAGAGCGACCCACTAGCTGTTTTACCTTTTGTATAAGAATAGAAGGACGCTTTTCCGGTGAAGATTTTATTGAACGATTTGGAAGGCCGGGGATTGTCTCGCGTCCGCGTCCATAATGGCCCTGCCGGAATATGCTCAGGAGGACTTTGTTTTTGCTCCTTCTCTTCAGGAGCAGGTTCAGCATGTGCCTTCGGAATAATAGACCACCTATCGTCGAAGTTTTGTGCTGAAGCATACGGAGACTGCAAGCAAGCGGATAAGGACGCGATCGCGATTCCTGCAAACAGAACACGCATGATCAACTCCACTCACTGACAAAATACAAAGAATCAACAATGTTTAACAAGCGGCGTTCCCGAGCGTGCAGAGCAGCATACAACGGAACAGCGTCATCAATTTGAGGTGATTTTTTGGGTAGGTCGGAACTACTCTGTGGCGCAGATTATGCGCCGAGCGTCAGCTTCTGGGTAGAGTCGGGATGTGGCGCGGTGGTTGTAGGCTGAACATATCTGTTGCCGCCTCTTTCGTCTGGCGGTGCCTTAGTAGTTCGACCGTGACTCCGTTTCCACATCTCGCTCATCGAACCGGAC
>NZ_LGHK01000208.1 GCF_001908235.1 Bradyrhizobium sp. NAS96.2 | reverse complement strand
CGACGCCGGCGCGGGCGAGCTCCTCGGCGAGCAGGAAGACATAGGCCGGGCCGGAGCCGGAGACCGCGGTCACCGCATCCATCAGGCCCTCATCGTCGACCCATTCGACGAGCCCGGTTGCCTTCAGCAGCGCATCCGTCATGGCGCGCTGCGCGGCGGTGACGCGCTTTGACGGCACCGCGACCGTGATGCCGCGGCCGATTGCCGCCGGCGTGTTCGGCATCGCGCGCACCACCGCGCCGCCGACAACCTCTTCCAGCGCTGACATGGTGGTGCCGGCCATGATCGAGACCACGAGCGTCGAGGGGCCGACGAAGGCCTTCAGCGCGGCACCCGCGTCGCGGAACGACTGTGGCTTCACCGCGACGACCAGCGTGTCGACCGTGCCGATATCCTTCGCCTGCGGATTGAGCCGCACGCCATGTGCGGCGAGCGCGGAGATCTCAGGCGAGAGGTATGGATCGATCACTGCGACCTGCTCGGGCGCAAGGCCCTGCGCGAGCCAGCCGGTCAGCATCGCGCCGCCCATCTTGCCCGCGCCCGCAAGCGCGATGGTGCCGGAAGTATTCGTCAATGCGCTGCTTGTGTTCACGGTATCACCGCTTGTCGTCCCGGCGAAGGCCGGGACCCATAACCACAGCTGGTTCTAGTAAAGCGAAGCGGGAGCCACAAGCAGTTTGCGCGAGCCCCGAGGTCACGGAGTATGGGTCCCGGCCTTCGCCGGGACGACACTGAAAATGTGGAAGCGCTGGAACGAAGCCCTTACGCCTCGCCCTCGGTATCGAACATCGCCGCGGCCATCGCCTCGGCGGTCGACTTGCCGGCCCACACCACGAACTGGAACGCCGGATAGTAGCGCTCGCAGGCGTGGATTGCGTTGACCACCATGGCTTCGCATTGCGCGGTGGAGGCGGTGAGGCCGCCGGGCAGCACCAGCGCCTGACGATGCATCACCATGCCGGTGTGGGTCCACAGATCGAAATGTCCGACCCACAATTGTTCGTTGATCGCGGCGACCAGCCGCTGCACCTCGGCGCGGCGCGCCTGCGGCATCTTCATGTCGAAGGCGCAGGCGAGATGCAGCGCCTCGATCTCACCCATCCAGGTGAACGAGAGCTGATAATCGATCCAGTCTCCCTTGGAGACGATCGTCACCTCGTCTTCGCCGGAACGCTCGAACGCCCAGTTGTTGTCGGTGGCGATATCCTCGACCACCGCAAGCGGGTTGTTCCGGGAATCGATAATGCTTTCGAGGAGGGACATGCCGTCTCGGACCTTGTTCTTATGATCGCTTGATACGCACACGGAAGCCGGCACTTGCGACATACTGCGTCGTGGCCGAGTGCAGTTCCTGAAACGGGCTTCCGGATGCCCCTGGACCTGACGCCGATGAAGTGATGTGATTTGCGGAATCCGCGCAACCGCACGCCGAGTCCGTCCACAGCCAAAGCGCGCATCGTCCACAGCTGATCTCCGCCACACTTGTGATTTTGCGAACAAATCGGAATCTTCGTGGCCGGTAAACGATTTGTTAACCATTTGCCGGCGCTTCGCCGCGCGCGTGAATCGGCCTTTCCGGCGCTCATACCACTCTGGAAGAGCCGCGGCGCGCTCATGGGGACATGCCGTTTCCCCATGCCAAAGGCCTTGCCCGGCTGTCGCGGTTTGGTCATATTTCGTTTCAGGCGCGTCCATCCCGGGCGTGCCGATGTTCTCAGGGCGGGGTGAAAATCCCCACCGGCGGTAAGGGTGATGAGCCCAAGCCCGCGAGCGCCTCCTTCCGCGAAGCCGGGAGAAGGGTCAGCAGATTCGGTGCAATTCCGAAGCCGACGGTTACAGTCCGGATGAAAGAGAACGGTTGCGGCAGCCAACGCGATTTTCGCGTGGGCTCGTGTCGTTGTCCGTATGCCCTGATTCTGGTCCTGAAAGAGGAAAGCCATGAATCAGATGTTGCAAGACACTGAAGTTCAAGACACTGAAGTTCAAGACGCCGAAGTCCAAATCTCCCAAGCAGAAAGCGCTCCCGACACGCCGGCAAATCCGCCGGCGCCGGAGCATCCGCACTTCGCAAAGCCGCAGCGCGTTGCCTTCGTGCAATCGTCCTGGCATCGCGATGTGGTGGAGGAGTGCCGCATCTCCTTCCTGAAGGAGATCGAGGCGCGTCACATCACCAATGTCGACGTGTTCGAGGTGCCGGGCTCGTTCGAGATCCCGCTGCATGCGCAGCTGCTGGCGAAGACCCGCCGCTACACCGCAATCGTTGCGGCCGGGCTCGTCGTCGATGGCGGCATCTACCGCCACGAATTCGTCGCCGACACCGTGATCAAGGCGCTGATGGATGTGCAGCTGCGCACCGAGGTGCCGGTGTTCTCGGCGGTGCTGACGCCGCAGCAATTCCACGAGACCGAGGTGCATTACGACTTCTTCCGCAAGCACTTCGTGATCAAGGGGATCGAGGTCGCGGAAGCCTGCGCCAACACGCTGCTCAGCCTGGAACGCCTGCGCGGCCAGGTCGCGGCGGGAATACCTGGATAAGCGTCAACTACCCAAGGCCTGACGCCAAAGCGATTCCGGCATGCGTGCCGGGATCGCTCTCGCGCGCCGCGCGTTCGGTTATGCTTGCCGGCATAAATCAAAATGCGCGGGAGGCGCCCATGACCGAACAACATTCCTCCGACTGGCTCGGCCTGGCGGGCCGCATTGCCGTCGTCACCGGCGGAGGCGGCGGCATCGGCCGCGCCACCGCGGTCAGCTTCGCGCGCGCCGGCGCCAAGGTCGCGGCGCTCGATCGTGACGAGCGCGGGCTGGCGGAGACCAAGGCCAGGCTTCGCGAGTTCGGCGACGGCCATCTCGTCGCAAGCTGCGACACCACCAGCGAGGAGAGCGTTGCGGCCTCCGCTGACGCCGTCGCGCGCACGCTTGGTTCTTGCGATATCCTCGTCAACACGGCCGCGGTGCTGCGTCCCGGCGGGCTCGATACGCTGCCGCTCGCCGAGTGGAACGCGGTGCTTTCGATCAATCTCACCGGCTACTTCATCTGCGCGCAGGCGTTCGGCCGGCAGATGCGCAAGGCCGGGCGCGGCAGCCTGATCCACATCGCCTCGATCGCCGCCAGCAACGCGCAAGGGCAGAGCGGCGCCTACAGCGTCAGCAAGGCCGGCGTCGTGATGCTCTCGCAGCAACTCGCCGCCGAATGGGGGCCGCACGGCATCCGCAGCAATGTGGTCAGCCCCGGCCTCGTCGTCACGCCGATGAGCCAGGCGTTCTACGATACGCCCGGGGTTACCGAGCGCCGCACCGCCGTGGTGCCGATGCGCCGGATCGGCGCGCCGCAGGACATGGCGGACGCGACCTTGTTCCTGGCCAGCGACCGCTCGTCCTACGTCAATGGCGAGGAGATCATCGTCGATGGCGGCTATGCGCGGACGCTGATGAGCCACGTGCCGCGGCCGGGGTTTTGAGGGCGCCGCATCCACAAACTCGGTGTCGTCCCGGCCTTGAGCCGGGACCCATAACCACGAAAATAAGTTTTGTGAAGGCTGGGGCCACAGCTGCGCTCAACAACGCAGCCCTGTGGTTATGGTCCCTGCTTTCGCAGGGACGACAGTAATGCCTTAATCGAACAGGCTCGACACCGATTCTTCCGCCGCGGTGCGGCCGATCGCTTCGGCGATCAGGCCGGCGATCGAGATCTGGCGGATGTTCGGCGCCTTGTTGACGGCTTCGGTCGGCAGGATCGAGTCGGTGATGACCAGTTCCTTCAGCCGCGACGAGGCGATGCGCGCGGCGGCGCCGCCGGACAGCACGCCGTGGGTGATGTAGGCCGAGACTTCCTTGGCGCCGTGCGCGATCAGCGCCTCGGCCGCGTTCACCAGCGTGCCGCCGGAATCGACGATGTCGTCGACCAGGATGCAATTGTAGCCGGCGACGTCGCCGATCACATTCATCACCTCAGACTCACCGGGGCGCTCGCGGCGCTTGTCGACGATCGCCAGCGGGGTGTTGATGCGCTTGGCGAGGCCGCGGGCACGCGCCACGCCGCCGACGTCGGGCGACACCACCATCACCTTGGCGAGGTCGAACTTTTCCTTGATGTCGCGCACCATCAACGGTGCCGCGAACAAATTGTCGGTCGGGATGTCGAAGAAGCCCTGGATCTGGCCGGCATGCAGGTCGAGCGTCATGACGCGGTCGACGCCGGCATGCGAGATCAGGTTGGCGACGAGCTTGGCCGAGATCGGGGTGCGCGAGCCGGACCTGCGGTCCTGCCGGGCATAGCCGAAATACGGCACCACCGCGGTGATGCGGCGCGCCGAGGAGCGGCGCAGCGCGTCGGTGATGATCAGCAGTTCCATCAGATTGTCGTTGGCCGGAAACGACGTCGACTGCAGGATGAACATGTCCGAGCCGCGGACGTTCTCCTGGATCTCGACGAAGATCTCCATGTCGGCGAAGCGCCGGACAACGGCCTTGGTCAATTCGATGCCAAGTCCCTTGGCGATGTCCTGCGCGAGCGCAGGATTGGAGTTGCCGGCGACGAGCTTGATTGATCCGTTTTTTGCCGACATCGATGCTTCCCCCCGCGCCTTGCTGGATACGACGTTCAGCATCTCAAGTCCTTACAGAACCGGCGGGTTTTCGGTGCGCGAGGGAATATCAGGCAGGCGGCTCCGCTGGCAACCCATTAGGTCGCCTTGGCCGCGGTTTTCCTGGGCAAAAAACGCCTTTCCCCGGGAGATACCGGGGGTTAGTTGGCGGAATAGCTGAGTGCCACGGTCTCGGGCGCGGCGGAGGCCGGGGCGCTGACCATCGCCGGCCCACGGAGCTCCGGTGCCGCGGCGGGGGCCGGGCTGCCATTGATCATGCTGGAGAGGCCGCTGAGGCCGGCCTGGGCGATCTTGCGCAGCACCAGATCGTCGGCGGCGGCCCAGGCGTCGCGGCCGACCTTGCCGGCGGGCTCCTCGCCGGAGAGGCGGAGCGCGCGTTGCTGGTTGCTGTCGTAGACGTCCCAGACCCACGCGATCATGGTGCGGCCGCGCACCACCTGCGCCGACAAATAGCTGCGCACGCGATAGGACGCGGTGCCCTCGCGCGACACGATCGACAGGCTGCGCAGCTTGGATTCGCTGTCGAGCACGCCCACCATCCGGTCGAACACCTGGGGCGGCGGGCCGTCGATCGATTCGAACGCGACGGTTGCGCCGCCGCTCGCCGGCGTGGCCATGGCGTAGGAGTCAGCGACATTGCCGCCGGCCGCGCAGCCGCCAAGCGCGCAGGCGATCGCGAGCCATGTGGCTGCGAGCGCGGCACGCACGGCTGTCCCAGTTTGAAACTGGTGGTTTGACGCTTCCCTCATTGCGTCCTGCGATATCGTTAAAACGGCTTAACGTCTAGGGCAGGACGGCCACAGCCCTTAACCGATCCGGCGGCCGCGCCACGAGGTTTCGGATTTCCCTGCTCAGTCAGAGAGATGGTGCCGCATGGCTTCCGTGATCCAGGCCCACTCGCGGTTCGGGCTCGCGTCCGGCGATTGCCCGCGCATGATGGCGACCAGCTCCCAGTAGCGCGCCGCACGGGCGTCGTGCAGCGCATACTTGCCGCGAATCCAGTTGCGGAATTCCAGGTCGGGCTCTCGCTTCAGTAATCGCGCCGAGGTCTCCAGCCAATCGCTTGCCAGGGCTTGGCCAGCCTCCGACGTCGGCGCGAGATCGCGCGCGATGATCCCTTTCGCTCTGGCCAGCACGGCCTCGTTGGCCTCTTGCCAGGCGGCAAGATCCAGCACGTGGTGATTCCAGACGTCTTCGGCGTTGGCGCGCATGTTGGCGACAAGCGTGGGATCGTTGAGCATCTGCGAAAGCTCGATCCAGGCATCGCATTGTTCGGGCGTCGGCTCGTCCGGTAATTCGGGCACACTGGTTTCGATCATCTGCCGGATCCATTTCCGGTCGATGTTGATGCCGTCGGACACTTTCTCGAAAAAGCGTTCGACGACGTTGCGGCGCTCGGTGCGGGACAGCTGCGTCATGGTCAGGAATCTCCTCAAATCTGCTTCGGTAAGTTGCGGTGAACGCAACGCAGCCCGCAGGGCCGAGGCGACGCGGCGCTGCGCCGCGATCTCCGCTTCCAGCGTCTCGAGGCGGAGCTTCAGCGCTTCAACCAGCGAGAGCTCCCTGGTCAGGACCTCGCGGATGGCGTCGAGACCGAGCCCGGCATCGCGCAGGCAGCGGATCAGGTCGAGGCGAACCAGTTCGTCGTCGGTGAAGACGCGATAGCCGCTCGCGGTGCGGCCGGCCGGCGGCAGCAACCCCTGGTCCGAATAGAAGCGGAGCTTGCGGACAGACATTCCGCTGAGCCGTGCCGCCTCGCCGATGCTGTAGGTGCGTTGTGTCATGCGCCGCTTGTCCGGTCTCCAGCAGGTGGAGAGTCAAGCCGCTTGTCGCACAAATATCGAGAGGATACCCGGCGTCAGCCTTCCAGCGCGATGGCGTGAACGAGCCGGCCGTAGTCGCCTTCCTTGCGATGCACGGAGCGGCGGTAGCTGAAGCAGCGCTCATCGGAATAGGTGTCGATGCCGAGATCGTCGATCATCAGCACGCCGGCATTTTCCAGTCGCATGCGGATGAAGCCGGCGAGATCGAACATCGCGTGTCCGTCGCGTTCGGCGGGCATGAAGAACATGCCGTTTTCGGCGTCGGCCTCGATGAAGCGTTCGACGAATTCGTTTCCGACCTCGTAGGATTCCTTGCGGATCAGCGGCCCGATGGCGGCGACGATGCCGCCGCGCTCGGCGCCGAGCTTCTCCATCGCATCGATGGTCGATTCCAATACGCCGGTCAGCGCGCCCTTCCAGCCGGCATGCGCCGCGCCGATCACCCGCGCGTTGGGATCGACGAACAGGATCGGGCCGCAATCGGCCGTCGTGACCGAGATCGCAAGACCCTCGGTGCGGGTGACCAGCGCATCCGCCTTCGGCCGCGTGGCGCCGTTCCACGGACCGGTCACGGTCACGACGTCGGGCGAGTGAACCTGATGCACGCTGATCAGGTGGTCGAGCGCGACGCCGAGCTGCTCCGCCATCCGCCGCCGGTTCTCCACGACCTTGGCCGGATCGTCGCGCGAGCCGAGCCCGCCATTGAGGCTGCCATAGATGCCGTCGGAGACGCCGCCCTCGCGCGAGAAGAAGGCATGGCGCAGGCCTGGAATGGCCGACAGCAGCGGTGATCCCAATGTCATTGTTCGGTCTCGTCAGGCTGATCGCTGAGGCCCGCGATCGAGGTGAGGCGCGGGTCGGAGATGGCCATGACCTTGAACATCGAGCCCATCCCGCCGCGCCCGGAATCGGTCAGCCGCTTCAGCGCGCCGGCGATGTCGGCGGACATTTCGGGGCTTGCCTTCGCCATCAGTCCGGCGGCGCGGGCCTCGACGCCGAGCCGCTTGAGGAAGTCGCCCTGCGTCGCCGGCCCGTGGACGAGCGCGCCGACGTCCTCCGCGGCCCGCGCCAGGGCCTGGAAGTCGACATGCGCGGTCACGTCGGCCTGTCCGGGGTTCTTCAGCGGGTCAGCGAAGCTGTGGCGCGCGATCGCCTGGAAGGTGTCGCCGGCGTCGCTGCGCAGATGGCCGTAATCGATGATCAGCGCGGCACCGTCCTGGTCGCGCACCCGCGTGGCGAGCTTCATGATCTCGTTGTCGGGCCGCCATTCAAATACCGCACCTAACGGCGCGGCGCGCACCAGCGGCGGCAGCAGCACCTCGAAGTGCCGTGTCGGCTCGGGGGCGGGCGCGAAATACAGGTTGCCATTGGCGTCCATCCCGATCGTGCGCTCGTGCCAGCCGGTCTCGCGGCGGACCATCTGGTGGATCGGCAGCACGTCGAAATATTCGTTGGCGAGGATGACAGCCGGTCCCTCGGGGACATCGTCGATGCTGTCGTGCCAGGTGATGTTGCGCACGCCGGTCAGCGTGGCGTGCTGCTTCTCGCGCAGCACGGGATTGACCTCGACCAGATGGACGCTGAGCGACTGGTAGAGCGGCGGCAGCACGCGCAGCGCACGCAGCGCGTCGGACATCATGGTGCCGCGGCCGGGACCGAGTTCGATCAGGCGGAGCGTCTCCGGCGAGCCGATCGCGCGCCAGATCGAGGCGCTCCACAGCCCGAGCAGTTCGCCGAACATCTGGCTGACCTCGGGCGCCGTGGTGAAATCGCCCTCGCGGCCGAGCGGATCGCGCGACAGATAGTAACCGTAGCGCGGATGCATCAGGCACAATTCCATGTAGCGCCAGACCGGCATCGGCCCGGACAGCTTGATCAGCTTCCTGATCTCATCCAGCAGCGGGGAGGGTTCGCTCACGGCCTTCCTTGGAATGTGCTTGCTTCAGGTTGGAGTTGTTGGTGCCGGCCCGTTTGCCCTGCGGCGAACGGCGGCCGTGATGATGATAGCGCCGACAATAATCATTGGCACCGACAGCAGCATCCCCATCGTTAATCCGCCCCACAGGAATCCGAGTTGCGGGTCCGGCTCCCTGAAGTGCTCGCCGATGATCCGGGCAATGCCGTAGATCGCAATGAAGCTGCCGAGGATCAAGCCGGGCCGCTTGAGCGCTCCGATCCGGATCATGATCGCCAGCGCCGTGAACAGCACGATGCCCTCGAGCCCGGCCTCGTAGAGCTGGCTCGGATGGCGCGGCAGCGGCCCGCCATTGGGGAAGATCATCGCCCAGGGCAGGCTCGGATCGGCGTGCCGGCCCCACAATTCGCTGTTGATGAAATTGGCGAGCCGGCCGAGGAACAGCCCGATCGGCGCCACCGCGGTGGTGATGTCGCCGAGCGACAGGATCGGGATGTTGTTGCGGCGGGCAAACAGCATTACCGCGGCGACGCAGCCGAGGAAGCCGCCGTGGAACGACATGCCGCCCTTCCACAATTCCAGGATCTCGGACGGGTGTTCAATGAAGAAAGGCAAATTGTAGAACAGCACATAGCCGGTGCGGCCGCCGACGATGATGCCGATGGTGACCCAGAGGATGAAGTCGTCGAGCTGCGGCAGCGTGATCGGCGCCGGCCCGCCCCACAGCCGATCCTTCTTGATCAGCGAGCGGGCGTAGATCCAGCCCAGCACGATGCCGACGATATAGGCCAGCGCATACCAGCGGATCACGATCGGCCCAAGCGCGAGCGCGACGGGGTTGAACACCGGAAAGTCGATCAGCAGGAGCGGCATCGGGATCAGAGCGCTTTCGTGTAGACGGCGTAGGGCACGCCGTGAATGGGCGGAGCGTCATGGACCTTGCTGAAGCCCATCTTCAGATACATCGGCAAGGCGATTGTCATGATGGGGCTCGTGTGAAGCGCAATGGTCCGGCATCGGTCACGCCGCGCTCTGGCGAAGCATTCCGAGGTCAACGCATGCCCGAGTCCCTTGCCCCTGTCGACGGGGTCGACGACCAGCATGCGAATGATCGGCCATGCCTGATCGAAGAATGCGGCCTTTTTGACGCCGGGCCCGAAATAGCCGACCGCGCCGGCAAGCCGGTGGCCGAGATCGGCGACGATGATCTCGCCGCCGGAACTCAGCTCGGAGGTTCGCGACAGGCCGGCGCGCATCGCAGGCCAATCGTCGAAGGCGTCGCGGAATTGGTCGAAGGCGGCAATCGCGAGCCGGTTCACCTCGTAGGCGTCAGAGCTTCGATAGCCTCGAATTCGCGCGGCCTCCGCCATCCCGGTTCTTCGGGCCTCAGACCAGGTTGCGGCGGTAGAGCGCGAGCAGCCGCTCCCAATGGCGTTCGGCGGCGTCGCGGTCATAGACCGGGCGCTTGGGGAAGGCGAAGCCGTGATGCGTGCCGGGATAGATCTCGACCTCGTTGTTCGAGCCCTTCATGCTCGCCTTCACCTGCTCGATGATCTCCCGTGGCGCGTAGATGTCGGTCTCGGCGCAGGCGAAATAGAGCTCCGCCCTGGTCTTCTGCGCGGCGAGATGCGGGCTGTCCGGCTGGTCGGTCGCCAGATGCGTGCCGTAGACCGAGGCGGCGGCCTTGACCCGATCGCCGAAATGCGTCGCCGCGTTCACCGCATAGCGGCCGCTCATGCAATAGCCGACGGTGCCGATGATGTTGGTGTTGGCGGCCTTCTGGGTCTCGGCATAGGCGAGCAGGCTCTTGGTATCTTCCATGACCAGCGGAATGTTGAGCGAGTGCATCAGCTCGAACATGCGCTTGCGCTCGGGCGATTCCGGATCGGGATTGATGGGGCCGAGCTCCATCACGCCGGCGCGGTAATACATGTTCGGCAGCATCACATAATAGCCCGACGTGCCGAGCCGGCGCGCCATGTCGCGCAGCTCCTCGCGGATCGCCGGAGCATCCATGTAGAAGATGACGACAGGGAAGGGGCCGCCGCGCTCGGGATGGGTGATGAAGGTGGTGGTCTTGCCGTCCTTGGTCGGGATCTCGACGGTCGCATCGATCATGGCGTTTCTGCTCGCGTTATGTGTGCGATTTCTGTTGTGAGTTCATACGATTGCAAGGAAACCGGAGCATGACAAGGCAAGCTCTCGGGAGGCCTGCCATTCGCGGCGGACTTGAACCGGATGGCGGGGATCGCCATTGTCTTGAGCGCAAGCCAGTGAACGCGGAGAGTTTTGCGAGATGACCCAGACCAGCAACCGGTTTTTCGATGAGATCGGCCGTCTGATGAACGATGCCGCAGGCGCCGCCCAGGGCGTCAAGCGCGAGGTCGACACGGTCATGCGCAACCAGGCCGAACGGATCCTGCGCGACCTCGACGTGGTCAAGCGCGAGGAATTCGACGCGGTCAAGGACATGGCCCGCCTGGCGCGCGAGGAGAACGAGGCGCTGAAGGTGCGGATCGCCGCGCTGGAAGCCAAGCTCGGCGGTAGCGCGGGCTGATATCTTTCACCCTCCCCTCAAGGGGCCCTGGAGGGGGAGGGTCGGCTCATATTGAGCGCAGCGAAATGCGAGCCGGGGTGGGGTGAAAGTCCCTCCACCCGATCGCTGCCCGTGTTGAGAGGTCACCCCACCCCACCCCGGCCCGCATTCCGCTTCGCTGCATGCGGCCCGACCCTCCCTCCAGGGGGTAAGAAAGGGAGGGCGAGAAAAATCCCTTCATTTCCTTGTCATTTCGGCCCTTTGGGGCTAAAAGCCCGCCACGTCCGCGGCCCCCGCACCCCTGGAGGCTTGCTGTGGACCTGAGCATGGGCCGCGCTGCGGCCTTTAACTTTTTAAATACAAGGACTTAACGCTATGGCGACCGTCAAGGAATTGAAGGCGACCGCGCGTCCGAAGAGCGGCAAGGGGGCCGCCCGGGCAGAGCGTCGCGCCGGGAGAGTTCCCGGAGTGATCTACGGAGACAACCAGCCCCCCGTCACCATCTCGGTCGACGATCGTGACCTGCGCCAGCGCATCCTGGCGGGCCGGTTCCTGACCACGCTGTTCGATATCGATCTCGAGGGCAAGAAGCATCGCGTGATTCCGCGCGACTACCACCTCGATCCGGTGAAGGACTTCCCGCTCCATGTCGACTTCATGCGGCTCGGCGAAGGCGCCACCATCCGCGTCAGCGTGCCGCTGCACATCGTGAACGGCGAAACCTCGCCTGGCGTCAAGCGCGGCGGCACCGTGAACATCGTCACCCACACGCTCGAGCTCGAGTGCGCGGTCGACAACATCCCGCAATACATTGAAGCCGACGTCGGCAGCCTCGAGATCAGCTATTCGCTGCATCTCTCCGATGTGAAGCTGCCGAAGGGCGTGAAGTCGCTGACCCGCGAGGATGCGACGCTCGTCACCATCGTGCCGCCGTCCGGTTACGCCGAAGAGCAGAAGGCCGCGGCTGCGGCGGCTGCTGGTGGCGCTGCGGCTCC
>NZ_LGHK01000207.1 GCF_001908235.1 Bradyrhizobium sp. NAS96.2 | reverse complement strand
CCCGGGCTGATCGCGGCGCTCAAGGAGCAGACCGCCGAGCTGCGGCGGGCGGCATGACGGGACCGAGGGAATCGATGACCAGCAAGACCGAGAGCAGTGAGGGGGCGATGGCCGAATACGTCACCGCGGTGATCGGCGGCCAGCTGTTCGGGCTTGCCGATCTCGCGGGTGCAGGACGTGTTCATGCCGGAGCGGCTGACCCGGGTGCCGCTGGCCTCCAGCGAGATCGCCGGCGTGCTCAATTTGCGCGGCCGCATCGTCACCGTGGTCGACATGCGCGCCCGGCTCGGGCTGCCGAAGGCCGACGACGGCAAGCTGCCGATGGCGGTCGGGGTCGACCAGCGCGGCGAATCCTATGGCCTGCTGATCGACCAGATCGGCGAGGTGCTGCGGCTGCTAGAGGACGGCCGCGAGGACAACCCGGTCAACCTCGATCCCCGCATGGCCAAGCTCGCCGGCGGCGTCCACCGCCTCGACGGCCAGCTCATGGTCGTCCTCGATGTCGATCGCGTGCTCGAACTGGTGCCCAGAACAGCTGTTGCAGCGTAAACGCTCCGCCGCGCAGACGGCGGATTCTACGAGGAGGCCAACACATGAAGACATGTCTTGTCGTCGACGATTCCGGAGTGGTGCGAAAGATCGCGCGCCGCATCCTTGAAGGAATGGAATTCACCGTCATCGAAGCCGAGGACGGCGCGGTCGCGCTCGATGCCTGCAAGCAGGCGCTGCCGGACGCGGTGCTGCTCGACTGGAACATGCCCGTGATGGACGGCTTCGAATTCCTCGTGCAACTCCGCCGCATGCCGGGCGGCGACGTGCCGAAAGTGGTGTTCTGCACCACCGAGAACGGCATCGACCACATCTCGCGGGCGCTGCATGCCGGCGCCAACGAATACATCATGAAGCCGTTCGACAAGGACATCGTGATCGCGAAATTCCAAGAAGTGGGCCTGCTGGCGCTCGATACGCCGGCCGAGGCCTGACACCCAGTTTCATCCTTTCGTCCTTGCGAGGCTCCCGTGACGCCCCCCGACTACGAGTATCTGCGTAAGCTCCTGAAGGACCATTCCGGTCTCGATCTGTCCGCGGACAAGCAATATCTGATTGAGAGCCGCCTGCTGCCGCTGGCGCGCAAATGTGGCCTGTCCGGCATCCCCGACCTGATCGCCAAGATCAAGGCCGGCTCGTCGAGGCACACTGTCCAGGTGGTCGAGGCCATGACCACCAACGAAACGTTCTTCTTCCGCGACAAGGTGCCGTTCGACCATTTCCGCAACACCATCATGCCCGAGGTCCTGAAGGCGCGGGCCGCGCGCCGCAGCGTCCGGATCTGGTGCGCCGCCGGCTCGACCGGCCAGGAGCCCTATTCGCTGGCGATGTGCCTCAAGGAGATGGGCGCAGCGCTCGCGGGATGGCGGGTCGAGATCGTTGCGACCGATCTGTCGCAGGAGGTGCTGGAGAAGTCGAAGGCCGGCATCTACAGCCAGTTCGAGGTGCAGCGCGGGCTGCCGATCCAGATGCTGGTGAAGTATTTCAAGCAGTCGGGTGAATTCTGGCAGATCAATCCCGAGTTGCGCGCGATGGTGCAGCACCGTCAGCTCAATCTGCTGCACGATTTCTCCCAGCTCGGCGCGTTCGACGTGGTGTTCTGCCGCAACGTGCTGATCTATTTCGACCAGGACACCAAAATCAACATCTTCAACCGTCTCGCCCGGTTGATGGAGGCCGACGGCTTCCTGGTGCTCGGTGCCGCCGAGACCGTGGTCGGCCTGACCGACACGTTCAAGCCGCTTCCCGAGCGGCGTGGCCTGTACCGGCCGAGCGGGGTGCGGGCAGCGCTGGCGATGCCGAGGCCTGCCATGGCGGTTGGATATTGAGCGATGACGGAGGACGGCAAATCCATCGAGCGAGTTACGTTCAGCCGGGGCGTCGATGTCTGCATCATGGCCATCGACGGCACCTGGCGGCGCGACTGCCAGCTCAATGCCATCTCCGACAATGACGCGTCGCTGACCGTCGAGGGTTCCATTCAGGGGCTCAACCTGAAGGAGTTCTTCCTGCTGCTGTCCTCGACCGGGCTCGCCTACCGCCGCTGCGAACTGGTCCGCGTCAACGGCACCGAAATGGACATCAGCTTCCTAAAGGGCAAGCCGAGCAAGCGGCGGTCGAACTCCGACGAAGAGCGGGCCAGGGCCTGACGCCAAGGGCTGTCAAGAAGGCCTGACGCCAAGGCCTGACCCGGCTGGGCGGGCCGAATCTGCTGGGAATCAGGAATTGGAACGGATCGTCGCCTCGAGGGTTGGGCGTCGTCGGGACGATCTGCGCTGACGTGTCGAACCCGACGGGTCCGATCGGTCAGTTCAGCAAGCGCGCCGGTGCCTCTGAATCGCGCAGCCGATCGAGCGCCATGCCGAGGCCGGCGTCGCAGGCCTTCAGGGTCGTGGACGCGACGGTGTAGCGTGGGGTGACGTCGTCGAGCACGAAGATGTCGGCGGCGGCGTCCTGCTCGGCCAGCAATGCCTCACGCGCGATCGCCGCCTCGATCAGCCGCAGGCTCGCCTGGACATGGTCGATCAGCGCGACCAGGTCCGTCACGATCAGGCTGTAGGGATCGTTGCCCTCGTCCAAGCACACCGCAACGCCGTCCGCCGCTGCATTTTCCATGCTTGTTTCTCCACTGCCCCCACTTTTAGGGAACGCGGTGCTACTTGTGCGTTAAGCGGACGTCCCGTACAAATACGGGTCCATTGATAGAGATGGTCGAACTGGTTCTTGTGCAGTCTGGGTAGCACGCTTCACCACTGATGGACGATGCATATGGTTGAGAATGGCGCTCCTCGCGGGGAAATCTTCGTAGTCGACGACGAACCCGCCGTTCGCGAGACGCTTTCCGTGGTCCTTTCGACCGCCGGTTACAAGGTGATCTGCTTTGCGGACGGCGCCGCGCTGCTCGCGGTGGCGCGCAGCAGGACGCCGGCCTGCATCCTGCTCGACGTGCACATTCCCGGCAAATCCGGCCTCGATATCCTGCGGGAGCTCCACGGCGAGGACTACCCGGCGCCGATCTTCATGATTTCCGGCCAGGGCGACATTCAGATGGCGGTCAGCGCTATCAAGAACGGGGCGCTCGACTTCATCGAGAAGCCGTTCCGCGGCAACGAGATCGTCAGCCGCTTGAATGAAGCGATCGACGCCTATACCAGACGCCAGGCCGAGACCTCGGCGTCGCGCATCGCTTCGCTGCACTTCCCAGGGCGCGAGCCGCTGACCCGCCGCGAACGCGAGGTGCTCGAGCAATTCACGGCGGGTGCCTCCAACAAGGAGGCCGGGCGTCACCTCGGGATCAGCCCGCGCACGATCGAGGACCACCGCGCCAACATCATGAAGAAGCTCGGCGCGCGCAATGCCGCTGATCTGGTCCGCATCGTGATGACGGCGCAGCAAAAATAAGCCAAGGCTGGTCAAGGCCGGTTGACGCGCCGATTTCCAAATTGCGGAGTTTGTGCGCCGCACGCTAAGCGGGCGGTGCGGGCTGGTCCTGATTTGCGAAACAGGCGCGGTCCGTGAACGGCACGTCTGCGCCGCGCGCGGGACGACACGTCCGGAATTCCTGTATATGCGTGGCGCAGGGCATGCGCGGCGGGAGCGCGTGCGTGCGAGCAATCTCGAGACATATGGCGCATCCAAGATGATCAAGAAGAACAAGACCCCGGATCAATTGCGCAGCGCGCGCTGGTTTGCGCCCGACGATTTGCGCGCCTTCGGCCACAGATCGCGCGCGATGCAGATGGGCTACGCGCCGGAGGAATGGCGCGACCGGCCGGTGATCGCGATCATCAACACCTGGTCGGATGCGCAGCCCTGCCACATGCACTTCAAGAGCCGGGTCGATGACGTCAAGCGCGGCGTGCTGATGGCCGGCGGCTTTCCGCTGGAGCTGCCGGCACTGTCGCTGTCGGAATCGCTCTTGAAGCCGACCACGATGCTCTACCGCAACATGCTGGCGATGGACGCCGAGGAGCTGCTGCGCGGCCATCCGGTCGATGGCGTGGTGCTGATGGGCGGCTGCGACAAGACCACGCCCGCCCTGCTGCTCGGGGCCACCAGCATGAACCTGCCGGCGATCTATCTGCCGGCCGGACCGATGCTGCGCGGCAACTGGAAGGGCAGGACGCTCGGCTCGGGCTCGGACGCCTGGAAATACTGGGATGAGCGCCGCGCCGGCAAGATCTCCGACAAGGACTGGGTCGACATGGAGGCCGGCATCGCCCGCAGCTATGGCACCTGCATGACCATGGGCACCGCCTCGACAATGACCGCGATCGCCGAAGCCGTCGGCATGACGCTGCCCGGTGCCTCATCGATTCCCGCGGCAGATGCCAACCACATCCGGATGAGCTCGGAGGCCGGCCGCCGCATCGTCGAGATGGTGTGGGAGGATCTCACGCCGCAGAAGATCCAGAGCCGCAAGGCCTTCGAGAACGCGATCACGGTCGCGATGGCGATGGGCTGCTCGACCAATGCCATCATTCACCTCATTGCGCAGGCGCGCCGCGCCGGCCAGGACATTTCGCTCGATGATTTCGAGAAAGCGAGCCGCAAGGTGCCTGTGATTGCCAACGTGCGGCCGAGCGGCGACCTCTATCTGATGGAGGATTTCTTCTACGCCGGCGGGCTGCCCGGCCTGATGAACCGGATCAAGCAGCATCTGCATCTCGACTGCATGACCGTGTCAGGCAAGACGCTCGGCGAGAACATCGCGGGCGCCGAGGTCCACAATGACGACGTCATCCGCACCGTCGAAAACCCGATCTACAAGGAGGGCGCGCTCGCGGTGCTGAAGGGCAATCTCGCGCCGGACGGCTGCGTGATCAAGCCGAGTGCCTGCGATCCGCGTTTCCTCAAGCACACCGGCCCGGCGCTGGTGTTCGACGACTACCCCTCGATGAAGAAGGCGGTCGACGACCCCGATCTCGATGTCACGGCCGATCACGCCTTGATACTGCGCAATGCGGGGCCTCAAGGCGGCCCGGGCATGCCTGAATGGGGCATGCTGCCGATCCCGACCAAGCTCGTGAAGCAGGGCGTGCGCGACATGGTGCGGCTGTCGGACGCGCGGATGAGCGGCACCAGCTATGGCGCCTGCATCCTGCACGTCTCGCCGGAATCCTATATCGGCGGTCCGCTGGCGCTGGTCAGGAACGGCGACCGCATCACGCTCGACGTGGCCGCGCGCACCATCAATCTCGATGTGCCGGAAGCAGAGCTCGCCAAACGCCGCGCGGAATGGAAGCAGCCCGAAAAGCGCTTCGAGCGCGGCTATGGCTGGATGTTCTCGAAACACATCAAGCAGGCCAATGAAGGCTGCGACTTCGATTTCCTCGAAACCGGTTTCGGCAAGCCGGTGGGCGAGCCGTCGATTTATTAGTCCCTGTCGTTCCGGGGCACGCGAAGCGCGAGCCCGGAATCCATTTCACCTCAAGCTATGCGGCCCGATGGATTCCGGCCTGGCCCCGCGGGCCATCCCGGAATGACGAAAGCACAGAGAGCAACGCACCATGTCAAAACTCAGCGACACCACCCGTAGTAAGCTGAAATCCGTCTCCACCGCGACCGTCGCCACCGCGCTGTTCAAGCGCGGCTTGCGCATCCAGATGATCCAGGATGTGCATCCCCTGGGCCCGGATCAACCGACCATGGTCGGCGAGGCCTTCACGCTGCGCTACATGCCGGCGCGCGAGGACCTCAACACGATCGAGGTGTTCCGCGATCGCGCGCATCCGCAGCGCAAGGCGATCGAAGACTGCCCGCCGGGCGCGGTGTTGGTCATGGACAGCCGCAAGGATGCGCGCGCGGCCTCCGCCGGCGCGATCCTGGTGACGCGGTTGATGAAGCGCGGCTGCGCTGGCGTCGTCACCGACGGCGGTTTCCGCGATTCCGCCGAGATCGCCCGGCTCGGCTTCCCGGCCTTTCATCACCGCCCGAGCGCACCGACCAACCTGACGCTGCATCAAGCGATCGAGATCAATGTTCCGATCGGCTGTGGCGACGCGCCGGTGTTTCCCGGCGACGTGATCCTCGGCGACAGCGACGGCGTCATCGTGATCCCGGCCCATCTCGCCGACGAGATCGCGGGCGAGACCTTCGAGATGACGGTGTTCGAGGATTTCGTCACCGAGCAGGTGCAGAACGGCCGCGGCATTTTTGGTCTCTATCCCGCAACGGATGAGCAGACGCTGAAGGATTTTGCGGCTTGGCGGAAGGCGAAGGGAAGGTAGCGGCACCCTCCACCGTCGTCCTGGCGAAAGCCAGGACCCATGACCACAGGGCGGAGTTTGGCGAAGACTGGCAGTTGCGTTGCAAGCCGTGGTACTGCGACTTCCTTGCTCGATAGATCACGCGGTATGGGTCCTGGCTTTCGCCAGGACGACGGTGAGGAGAGAGTTGTGCACGCCAACAGGGCTACGGTGTTGTGGTCCTGATGAGCGGCCGCCACGCATTCCGCCGTCGTCCCGGCGAAGGCCGGGACCCATAACCACAGGGAGGAGTTTGGCGAAGACTGGCAGTTGCGTTGCACGCAGCGGTACTGCGACTTCCCTGCTCGATAGATCACGCGGTATGGGTCCTGGCTTTCGCCAGGACGACGACGAGGAGAGAGCTGCGTACACCAACAGGGCTACCGTGCTGTCGTCCCTGACGAGCGATCGCCACGCTTTCCGGCGTCGTCCCGGCGAAGGCCGGGACCCATAACCACAGGGCGGAGTTTGGCGAAGACCGAAAGTTGCGTTGCACGCCGCGGTACTGCGACTTCCGTGCTCGATGGATCACGCGGTATGGGTCCTGGCTTTCGCCAGGACGACGACGGGGAGGTATCCGGGCTACGGCTATCTACGCCTCCGCCTTCTCCGCCATCCCGACCGCCCACAGCGCAAATGCGTAGACGATCGCGACCTCGTCCAGCCGGTTGAATCGGCCGGAGGCGCCGCCGTGGCCGGCGCCCATGTTGGTGCGTAGCAGCACCGGGCCGCCGCCGCGCATCGTGGCGCGCAGCCGTGCGATCCACTTCGCCGGCTCCCAATAGGTGACGCGCGGGTCGGTGAGACCGCCCATCGCGAGGATCGCCGGATAGTCCTTCCCCGCGACATTGTCGTAGGGCGAATAGGACAGGATGGTGCGGAAATCCTTCTCGCTCTCGATCGGGTTGCCCCATTCCGGCCATTCCGGCGGCGTCAGCGGCAGCGTGTCGTCGAGCATGGTGTTGAGCACGTCGACGAACGGCACCTCGGCGACGATGCCGGCGAACAGCTCGCCGGCGCGGTTGGCGACCGCTCCCATCAGCATGCCGCCCGCCGAACCGCCATGGCCGACGATGCGCTTCTCACCCGTGTATTTCGCCTCGATCAACGCACGCCCGGCGGCGGCGAAATCGTCGAACGTATTGGTCTTCTTCTCGCGCTTGCCGTCGAGATACCAGCCCCAGCCCTTGTCGGCGCCGCCGCGGATATGCGCGATCGCGTAGACGAAGCCGCGGTCGACCATCGACAGTCGGTTGGCCGCAAACGACGCCGGCATCGCCATGCCGTAGGAGCCGTAGCCATAGAGCAGCAGCGGCGCCTTGCCGTCGCGCACGAAATCCTTGTGATGCAGGATCGAGACCGGCACCTGCGCGCCGTCATGCGAGGTCGCCATGATGCGCGTGGTGACGTAGTCGGCCGGGTTGTGGCCGGACGGAATCTCCTGGCGCTTGCGGAGCACGCGTGCCCGCGTCGCCATATCGTAGTCATAGACCTCCGACGGCGTCGTCATCGACGAATAGGCGAAGCGCAGATTGGTGGTGTCGAACTCGTAGCCGCCCATGGTATCGAGCGAATAGGCCGCCTCGTCGAAGGCGATCGCGTGCTCCTCGCCGGTCCTGAGGTCGCGGATGATGATCGCCGGCAGCGCGTTGGCGCGCTCCAGCCGCACCATGTGGCCGGCATAGAGCTCGACGTCGAGCACATAGACGCCCTCGCGATACGGGATCAGGTCGCGCCAGTTGGCGCGCTCGGGCGCGGCGAGCGGCGCGGTGACGACCTTGAAGTCGATCGCGTCGTCGGCATTGGTCAGGATGAACAGCTCGTCGCCGCGGTCGGCGATCGAATATTGCACGCCTTCCTCGCGCGCCGCGACCAGCCGCGGCGGCGCGTCGGGATTGGCAAGATCGATCAGCCGCTGCTCTGATGTCTCGTGGTCGCCGCCGGCGATCACGCAGAAACGGCCGCTCGCGCTCTCGTGCAGATGGGTGAACCAGCCGGAATCCTGCTCCTCGTAGATCAAGGTGTCGTCGGCCTGTCTGGTGCCGAGCTTGTGCCGCCACACCTGCATCGGGCGGTGGTTGTCGTCGAGCTTGACGTAGAAGAAGCTTTTCGAATCCGCGGCCCAGACCACGCCGCCGTCGGTCTCCTCGACGAGGTCGTCGAGATCACCGCCGGTCGCCCAGTCGCGCACGCGGATCGAGAAATACTCCGAGCCCTTGGTGTCGGCGCTCCAGGCATGGAGTTTGTGATCGTTGGAGTGCCGGCTGCCGCCGAACTTGAAATATTTGTGGTCCTTCGCCAGCGCATCGCCGTCGAGCACGACATGCGCCTCGCCGCCGTCGCGCGGCGTGCGGCAGTACAATTCGTGCTGGCCGCCCTCGCGGAACTTGCGGAAATAGGCGAACGGGCCGTCCGGCGACGGCACGCTGGAATCATCCTCCTTGATCCGCCCGCGCATCTCCTTGACCAGCCGCTTCTGCAAGCCGTCGGTGTGGCCGAGCAGGCTCTCGGTGTAGCCGTTTTCCGCTTCGAGATAGCTCCGGATATCAGGATCGAGGATCGAGGGATCGCGCAGCACCTCCTGCCATTTCGGATCCTTGATCCAGGCATAGTCGTCGGTCACCGTGATGCCGTGGGTGGTGAAGGAATGCGGCCGGCGCGGCGCGACGGGGGGCGATGTCTTGATGGATTGGGTCACACGATCCTCATGGTGCGGGGTTCCGCTTTATATCGGGATGAATGTGGCGATTGCCAGATGGGGTGATGCCGTGGTTTCCGGCGTCATTGCGAGCGAAGCGAAGCAATCCATCTCTCCCCGGCAGGATAGAATGGATTGCTTCGTCGCTTCGCTCCTCGCAATGACGTAGAGAGAGTGTGCGCTACCCGTTCCGCAGCTTCGCGCCGGCATTGCCGCCGGACATCGGGATCTGGTTCACCGCCAGCACCACGGCGAAGGTGATCACCAGCATCGCGATGCCGAGCACCGCGATCGCGGCGAGGTCGCCGCCCTCATTGAGATCGTAGATCAGGACACTGAGCACCTTGGTCTGCGAGGTGAACAGCACGATCGCGGCCGACAGTTCCCGCATCACGCCGATGAAGATGAAGCACCAGGTCGCGATCACGCCGGTGCGCAGCAGCGGCGCGGTGATCTGGCGCAGCGCCTGCAATCGCGTCGCGCCGAGGATGCGGGTTGCTTCCTCGAGCTCGGGATGAATGGTCGCGAACGCCGCATGCAATTGCTGGTAGGCCGAGGGCAAATTGATGGTGAGAAACGCCAGCAGCAGGATCCACAGCGTGCCGTACAAAACGAAGGGCGGCCGCGTGTAGCTCAGGAACAGGCCGACGCCGAGCACGATGCCGGGAACGGCGACCGGCGCGGTGGCAAGGAAGCCGAGCACGCGGTGGCCGGCGATCACCTTCCGCGTCGTGACGTAGGCGATGACGAGCGCGAGGATGGTGCCGATCGTCGCGGTCGCGGTGCCGAGGATGACCGTATTCTTCAACGCAAGCTGCGCGGACGACAGCTCGGTGAACACGAAGACGATGTTGTGCAAGGTGGCCGTCGACGGCGTCACCAGCGTGGTCGCGTTGGGCGAGAACACGGCGTTGAGCAGCGCCAGATAAGGCAAGAACACCGGATTGAGCAGGACCAGGAGGCAGAAGCCGAGCGCGGCCCAGCGCCAGCCGCGCAACTCGACCCGGCGCGGCGCGCCATATTTGCCGCCGATCACCGAATAGCCGCGCCGGCCGAGCAGCGCCTTCTGGCCCTGCAGCAGCAGGATGGTCAGCACCAGCAGCGGCACGGCGGCAGCGGCCGCCAGCTCGAGCTTGGGTGGATACTGGAACAGGCTCCAGATCTTGGTGGTCATGGTGTGGAAGCCGGCGGGCAGCGCCAGGATCGCCGGCGAACCGAACAGCGTCATCGCCTGCAGGAAGGCGATCAGCGCGCCGGCGACCAGCGCGGGCAGCGCGAGCGGAATCGTGACCCGCCGCGCGGTGGTCCAGGCATTGCCGCCGAGGATCGCGGAGGCATCTTCCAGCTCGCCCGGCATGGTGTCGAGTGCATTGGCCACCAGCACGAACACGAACGGGAACGTGTAGCAGGAGATCACGAAGATGATCCCGGTCATCGAATAGATGTTGAACAGCGCGTCGGCGTCCTCGCCGGCGAACAGCCGGTAGAGCTGGTTGAGCAGCCCCGAATTCGGCGCCGCCAGCAACTCCCAGGCGACCGCGCCGAGGAACGGCGGCGTCACGAACGAGGCCGTCACCAGCGCGCGGATGGTCTGCCGTCCCGGCATGTCGGTGCGCGACACCAGCCAGCTGATCGGAGCCGCGACGATGCAGCAGATCAGCGCCGATGTGGTTGCGATGATCGCGGTCGTCAGCAGCGGATCGAGGAAATCGGGATTGCTGAACAGGGTGACGAAGTTGGCAAGCGTCGGATGGCGGTTCTTGTCGGTGAAGGCGAACACTGCCAGCCACGATAGCGGCAGCAGGATCAGGAGGACGAGCACCGCCGCGAACAACCACAGCACCGGGCGGGTCCAGTCGATGCGGGGCCGAGGGGTGAGGGAGGAGATCTCGGTCGTGGTTGTCATTCTATCCCCGAATCGCGCTGTATCCGCTCCCTCGCCCCGCTCTTTGCGGGGAGAGGGTTGGGGTGAGGGGCTGTCTACACGGATATCGAATGCTCGGAGAGTCCCCCTCACCCGCCGCGCATCTTGCGAT
>NZ_LGHK01000206.1 GCF_001908235.1 Bradyrhizobium sp. NAS96.2 | reverse complement strand
AGTCGTGGCATCCTTCGGCTTGCTCGCCTTCGGCACATTTTTCCTTATGTCCATGTGACGCGCGTCCGGGCTTGTTGGAGGAAGGCGCGATCATAGCTCTGCGCCTTAACCCACGCTGCTGCGACGTTCCTTAGAGTGTAGAGCGGACCTAGACTCATCTCGATTTAGTTGGCTCGCCGCCCATGGCATGAAATCACCCGTAGTTTGGCAGGATAGCACCTTGTCGGATGCGGTCCGGATTCTGATGCTCTGAGCCCACAAGGAAGACACCTCCGAAGCTTTGATTCTCTGCGACGCAGGGGCGCGCAGACGTGGCACGGCGGTCCACAATGTCTTCGAAGGAGGAATCAGATGCTTCAGGCGCCGTCCAGCCGCACGCGGGAGATCCTCGCCGATGCGACATTCAAGGAGCTAGTCTCGGGACGCGCGAGGCTGCGATGGATCCTGTCTATCCTGACGCTGGTCATGTTCTTCGGGTTCATTGGCTTGGTTTCGGTCGCAAAAGCCGCGCTTGGCACGAACATCGCGGGGAGCGCTCTTCCTCTCGGTTTTGCGCTCGCGCTCGCCATGGTCGCAGCACTCGTGGTTTTCACCGGAATCTATGTCCAACGGTCGAATACCCGCTTCGATGAACTCGCCCGCGCCGTCAAACGGGAGCTTGGTCGATGATCGCCAGATGCCTGCTTGTCGCGCTCGGCGTGGCCTTTCCATCCGCGGCAATGGCGCAGGGCACGCCGATGGTGGGCGGGCGCGGGCCCGACTGGATTGCCATCGCGATGTTCTCCTTGATCGTCGCCATCACGCTCCTCATTACCTACCGTTCGGCGGGCAGCACGAAATCGAAGGCTGGCTTCTACACGGCCGGCCACGCGATCACACCGTTGCAGAACGGGTTGGCGACCGCCGGCGATTTCCTGTCGGCGGCCGCATTCCTCGGCATCTCCGCGCTCGTCTACGCCAACGGATTCGACGGCTTCCTTTACGCCCTCGGGTTCCTGACGGGTTGGCCGATCGTGCTCTTCCTGATGTCGGAGCGCATGCGCAATCTCGGGAGCTATACCTTTGCGGACGCAGCCGCGTTTCGCCTTGACCAGACATCGGTCCGGCTTGTCGCCGCGACCGGAAGCCTCGTTGTTGTCCTGTTCTATCTCATCGCGCAGCTGATCGGTGCGGGCAAGGTGATCCAGCTGCTGTTCGGGATCGACTACGTGCTCGCCGTGGTTGGTGTAGGTGTTCTGATGATCCTCTACGTGATCGTTGGCGGCATGCAGGCCACCACCTGGGTGCAGATCTCGAAGGCGGTGTTGCTGCTGTGTGGCGGAACGTTGCTCGCGCTTGCGGCACTATGGCATTTCGATTTCAGCCTTGCGCGACTGCTCGAGGCTGCAAGCCGCATTCATCCCAAGGGAGCTGCGATCCTTGTGCCAGGTGGATTGTTTGCCGAACCGGTCTCCGCCATCTCGCTCGGACTGGCACTCGTGTTCGGCACGGCCGGCCTGCCACATATTCTGATGCGGTTCTTCACCGTGAGTGACGCCGCGGCGGCCCGCAAATCCGTTTTCTACGCGACGACGTGCGTGGCCTATTTCTGTTGGGTGATTCCGGTGCTGGGCTTTGCCGCCGCGGCAATCCTGATGCCCGAGCCCAGCTATTTCAATGTCACAGCATCAGGCCAGTTCAACAAGATCGCAGACCTGATCGGGGGGCCAAACATGGCTTCGATCCATCTCGCCCACGCAATGGGCGGCCCGGTTCTGCTCGGCTTTATTTCCGCGGTGGCGTTCGCGACCATTCTTGCGGTTGTTGCGGGCCTGACGCTCGCTGGCGCCTCGGCCGTAAGTCACGACATCTATGGCCAGGTGCTGACCGGTGGCAAGGCGTCGGAGCACCGCGAACTCCTGGTGTCGCGGATCGCTGCGATGGCAATTGGCGTCATCGCGGTCCTGCTAGCCTATGCCTTCGAGAACCAGAACGTTGCATTCATGGCCGGGCTTGCCTTGTCGGTTGCCGCAAGCTGCAACTTTCCGGTGCTGGCGATGGCGATGTTCTGGCGCGGAACCACCACGCGTGGCGCTGTCGCCGGCGGTCTCGCCGGGCTGGTTGCGTCGGTCGTCTTGGTCGTCCTGAGCAAGACCGTATGGGTCGCCGTCCTCGGCTTTCCTTCGGCGGTGTTCCCTTACGACAATCCCGCATTGTTCTCGATGCCGCTCGCCTTCCTGTTCGTCTGGCTTTTCTCGGTGACGGATCGCAGCGCACGTGCAACGCGCGAACACGAGGCGTTCACGGCGCAGCTCATCCAGTCCGAGATCGGAACGGCCCTGGCCGGCGATCAGGTCAGCCTCGCGGCGGCCGGTTCGTGAAATCGCAGCACGCCTGCGGAGAGTGAAAGAACGCATGATCAATTCGCAACAGCTGGACGAGACGCACGACCCGGCGCGGCGGAGCTTTGTCGAGACGGCCGACGGCGACGAAACCGACTTCCCGATCCAGAACCTGCCGCTCGGCGTGTTCCGCACCGCGGTCGATCCGCGGCCGAGGATCGGCATGGCGATCGGGGATCTCGTCTTCGACCTCAGGAGAGCGCTGGGCTCGGACGAGCGCTTAGGCTTGCCGATCCGGCGGGCTCTCCAGGACAGCACACTCAATGCGTTGTTCGCGCTCGGATCGGTGGCGATGCGGGAGCTGCGCCGCCGCGCCGCCGACCTGCTTGGCCAAGGCAGTGCGGCCAATGACATCAGACGCCGTGCTTCCGAATTGCTGACGCCGATCGCGGATGCAACGCTGCATCTGCCCACGCGGGTCTCGAACTATACGGACTTCTATGCCGGCATCTACCACGCGCGGGCAGCCGGTGCGCTGCTCACGCCGGAAAATCCGCTTCCCGCGAACTACAAATGGGTTCCGATCGCCTATCACGGCCGGGCGTCATCCGTGCAGGTCGGGCAACGAACGGTACGACGGCCGCTCGGGCAGCGCCCGCCCGCCACGGTCGGCGAGCCGCCGAGCTTCGGCCCCTGCGAACGGCTGGATTTCGAGCTTGAGATGGGATTCTACCTCGGCGCCGGTAACCGGGTCGGCAGTCCCGTGTCGATCTCCGAGGCATCGCAGCAGATCATCGGCTATTCGCTCTTGAACGACTGGTCGGCGCGCGACATCCAGCGCTGGGAGATGTTTCCGCTGGGGCCTTTCCTCAGCAAGAGCTTTGCCACCTCGGTTTCGCCTTGGATCGTCACATCTGATGCGCTGGCGCCGTTCCGCGTCCCGGCACTGGCGCGTCCCGACAACGATCCGCAGCCACTCGACTATTTGTTCGACGCCGCCGATCAATCCGGCGGAGGACTAGACGTCCATCTCGAGGTCCTGCTTTCGACCGCGCAGATGCGTGATGCGAACCAGCCCGCCTCGGCGATTCTCACCTCCAACAGCAAGTACCTGTACTGGACGCCGGCGCAGATGGTTGCCCACCACAGCATCAACGGTTGCAATTTGCAGCCGGGCGACCTGATCGGCACTGGCACCATTTCGGGTCCAAGTCCGGCCCAGCTCTCGAGCATGCTCGAATTCACCGCCGCCGGATCACGGCCGGCCGTGCTGCCAAATGGGGAGCGCCGGGGCTTCCTTCATGACGGCGACGAGGTCACCTTCCGCGGCAGATGCAGCAGGGAAGGCTATGTGAGCATCGGGTTCGGATCATGCGTGGGCAGGATCGAGCCGGTCGATGCCGTCATTGCCGGAAGCAAGCATATCTGACGGAGGTTGATGTGGATTGTCTGCTCGTCTGCACACAGCTCCCGGGCTCGTCGGTCGATCCGGACGAAGTCCGCTTCGGACATCTGCTGACATTGGTGGTGGCGCTGTTCCTACTCGTGGGTGCACATCTGGCGATGCTGCTCGTTGCTGCGCTCTGACGCCTGGTCGGGGACAGGATCAGGCTCAGCGAGCAGGGCGCAGCAATCAGGCGGTCATCTCCCTTGCGGGTGCTCACGCTGCTCGGGATGACGAAAATCCGACGGCGAGCGGTTGGTCCACTTCTTGAACGCCTTGCGAAAGCTGGTGGCGTCGGCGAAGCCTACGCGCTCGGCGACCTGGTCGATGGCGAGGTGCGTGTTCTCGAGCAGCTCGGTGGCCAACGACCGGCGCATCCCGTCGGCGATCGCTTGGTAGGACTGGTCATCTTCCGCCAGCCTGCGGTGAAAGGTGCGCAACGAGAGCCCGAGCTGTGATGCGATCTCCGCCGCAGCCGGAAACCTGTTGGGGCTGTTGAGGCAAGCTGCGCGGATCCGCCGGACCAGCTCGGATTCTCCGGGCCGCTCCTTCATCACGACGTCGCAGACCTGTTGGCAGACCTTGGCGGTAATCGGATTTGCGTTCGGGCAGGGCAGATCGAGCGCCTTGGCGTCGAAGTGCCATTCCATGCGATCGGCGCCGAATTCGATCGGACAGTTGAACATCCGCTCGTAGTTGCGCCAGTGTGCCGGCGCGGCGAATGGAAAGATCATCCGCGTGCTCGGGAACGGCGCCTCGAGCACGCGGCTGAACAGCGCCGTCATCGAGCTGCGCCAGAATTCGGCGGCAAAGGGCAGCAGCTCTCCGAGCGGATCGAGCCCATGGCTGCGCAGGATTGCGGTCGCGCCGTGCTCGATCCGGAAGCTGATCTGCCGCACCGCCGGCCCGGCCATCGTGATGTGGTCGAGCGAGAACATCAGCGCCTCGCCGAAGGTCCGGCTCGACACCATGGCATAACCGTAGATGCCGTAGTCGCTGATGCGCTGCCGCGCGCCCGCGAGCAATCCGATGTCGGATCGCTTCGCCAGCCGGATGGCGTTGCGGTAGATCGCCAGGCGCTGCCTATGCGAGATTCGCGCGTGCGGATCTTCCAGTTGTGCGGCATCGAGACCGGTGCGTGCGAACAGCTCGCGCACCGAGACGCCCTGCGCCGCCAGCTCGGCCGCCAGTGCGCCGAGGCCGAGCAGGCTCTGCGTCGGCGCATCGGGATCGCTCGAGATCGGCATCACGATCTTGATCGCCTTCATGGCGTTTTCTCCGCGTCCGGCTGGCACAGATTGACAGGCCGGTAAACGGCTCTCGCGGCCGTTTGGCAATTTTCGACATCATAATTGGCAGAGCTTGACGTTGTCACGTTTATTATGACGGGCGACATTCAAACCACAGGAACGGCGGGAGCTGTGCGAAGCAGCCCGCGATGAGGAAACGCCAGCCGGTCGCGCCATTGCGGCGGAAGCCTGCTGCCGGCTTTTGATCGAGCGAGGGATTGGCATGACTGTAACTCATGAGCTGGACGGCAAGGTCGGCGTGGTCACGCTGGCGAAGCCGCCGCATAATCTGCTGGACGACAAGCTCATCAATGATGTGGTCGCTGCCTACCATGCAGTGGTCTCGGCCGGCTGCCGTGCGATCCTGCTGCGCAGCGCGATGCGGCATTTCTGCGCCGGTGCAGAGATGGCGTCCTGGGGAACCGGCACCAAGCTGCACACCGATCAGGCCGGGCTCGAGAGGGTCTGGCGCAGTCTCGAGGATGTGCCGGTCCCGACGGTCGCCGCCGTCAATGGCGGCGCGCTCGGCGGCGGCCTCGAGCTCGCGCTGACCTGCGACATGATTGTCGCGGCCAACACGTCTTTCCTCGGCCAGGTCGAGGTGGCTGTCGGATTGCTGCCTTTGCTCGGCGGCACGCAGCGGATAGCGCAGCGGGCCGGCATCGCGCGGGCCAAGGAAATCTCGATGCTCGGCCGCCGTCATACGCCCGAGGCGTTCGAGCGCTGGGGCATCATCAATCTCGTGGTTCCGGAAGCCGAGTTGTCAGGGGCGTCGATGACCATGGCCCGGCAGCTCGCCGCCGGCCCGACCCGAGTCATCAAGGGCATCAAGATGCAGGCGAACCTGCAGGGGCGGGGCGGCATCGCTGCCGCCGATGCCCGACAGGTCGAGATCAATGACATGATCTGGCAAACCAAGGACCGCCAGCGTGGCGCCGACGCCTTCTTTGCTTCCGGCCCCGCGACGGCCGTGTTCGAGGGAGACTGACGATGTCGGCTGCGCCACTTCATGGACTTCGGGTCGTCGATTTCACCCGCGTGCTGGCGGGTCCCCACTGCACCAAGGCGCTGCGTGACCTCGGCGCCGATGTCACCAAGATCGAGCCGCCATCCGGCGATATCGGCCGCGCCGGACTGCCCAACGTGAACGGCATCGGCCTCTATTTTGTGCAACAGAACGCCGGAAAGCGAAATCTCAGCATCGATCTGAACTACGCCGAGGCGCGCGAAATCGTCACCCGGCTGTGCCGGGACGCCGACGTCATCGTCGAGAATTTTCGTCCCGGTACCCTGGCACGATTCGGCTTCGGTTATGAGGACATCCGCGCATTCAATCCCGGCATCATCTATGTGTCGCTGAGCGGCTACGGACAGACGACCTCGTGGCGGAATCGCCCGGCCTTTGCGCCGACAGTGCAGGCCGAAACCGGCCTGACCTCGATCGTGCAGGACCATTTCGGCGAGGCGTTGTCCGAGCCTCGCGGCGATTCCTGCAGCCACGCAGACATCTATACCGGACTGCAAGGCGTGATTGCCGTGCTGGCAGCGCTGCAGCATCGCAATCGCACCGGCGAAGGCCAGCATGTCGACGTCTCGATGGCGGCGACGATGCTCTCGGTCAACGAACGCGCCGGCGCGATGATGTCGGAGATCGATACCGACGGTGAACCGATCGCGCTCTCAGCCAACGAATCCCACATCTTCGAAATGTTCGATGGCGCTCGCCTGACGATCGCCGCCAGTCCGATCTATTCGCCGATGTTCACCCGTTACTGCGCGATGATGCGGCGGAGCGATCTGCTGGCCGATCCGCGCTATGCCACCGCCAGATTACGCCGGGAAAACCTCGCCCCGCTGCTTGCTGAAATTCGCGCCTGGCTCACGACCTTCGAGAATCTGGAGCAGTTGCAGGCGCAAGTCAGCGAAGCGGGGCTTGCGGTAGGCCGCGTACGCACTGTCAATGAGTTCGCTGACACCGACTGGGCCAAGGAATGGAATGCCGTGGTTGAGGTCGATGACCGTGCCGGCGGGGTCGTCCGCATGCCAGGCAACCCCTGGATCTTTAGTAGCTCGGAATTGCCATCCCCCGGTGCGCCGGCCTACCAGGGCGAGCACAATGAAGACATCCTCGGCCAGCTCGACATCGCGCCCGAGAAAGTCAGGGATCTGCAACAGCGCGGTATCCTGCTCAGTCGACGATAAAGCATCGGCAATCTAGTCCAGCATAATTTTGGAGCAGAACTAAATTATTCCCGGCAATGACCTTGACCGATTGATGGTGGACGGAACGTCGCCGCTCGCTAGGCTTCGTGGATTGTCAGCTAGCATGAGAGGCGGCTGTAATCGCACGATGAAAGGACTATCGAACTAAGATCTCATTTCGCGAATTGCGCGAAACCGGCGCAAAGCACATCGCTGTTTTCTGCAAAGACACCGCTGCTCTAACGTCACGATGGACGCGGCGAGCAGGCCGGACGAGATCCTTCTGTCAGATATCGGGCCGCGCTTCACCTGCACGGTGTACGGCAAGCGGGGGCTCGATCATTCGTTCAACGTGTCGCCGAAAATGAGCGCCCGCAAGTATTTCGTCCATCTTCTCAGTTCGGCTGATCGCGGGCGGAGCGCGAACCGCTCACGAACGAAAAGTGGACGCATCTGGTGCGGTTTCTGGTGCGGCGGTCGCGCTGTCGGCAAATAGAACGAAGTAAGCCATTGATCTTCTTGGTGCTCGGCAGGCCCTGAAACGCGAGCATGCGGGCATTCCATGCCTGGCAGGCGAGTACATCGGCCTCCCAGCGTGCCTCGGTGGCCCGTTTGGCCAGGTGGCTGACGGTCGCTCCGAACATGGACTCGCGAGACCTGGATCCCATTTTCCATGATCGCGCCCAACGGGCCAGGTGAGAAGCCGCTAGGTCTCCTGGAGCGGCCTACAACAAGTTGGTCAATCCGGTGCTGCCCTACTCGCACTGGGGAACTAGGACACTGTTGCGCGCACGCTATTGCGGGAGGCTTAGAGCGGGGCGCAGTATCGAGGCTGCCGACCTCCAAGAATATGATCGGCGGATCGAGT
>NZ_LGHK01000205.1 GCF_001908235.1 Bradyrhizobium sp. NAS96.2 | reverse complement strand
GCTCCAGCCCGCGACCAGCACCGGACCGGCCCTGCCGCCGAGCTCGGCGGTGTGGGCCGCGATCCAGCGCGTTGCTGCATAGCCGTCCTCGGCCGCAGCCGGGAAGCGATGCTCGGGCGCGTGGCGATAGCCGACGCTGACGATGATCATGCCGGTGCGCCGGCATAGATCGCGGCAGAACGGATCGTCCGACAGCTCGTCGCCGAGCACCCAGCCGCCGCCGTGGAAATACACCACGACCGGATGCGGCCCCGGCGTCGCCGGGCGATACAACTTGTAAGGCAGCGGGCCGTCTGCGCCCTGCAGCAAGCCGGTGCCGACCTCGCCGACCGGTCGTCCCGCAGGACGGCCCTTGTTGAACTCGGTGAGGAAGTCGCGCGCGCCCTGCGCGCCCATCGTCTCGATCGGCGGCAGGTTCATCTCAGCCAGCATGCCGAGCACCAGCCGCACGTCCGGCTGCAGCCGCACGATCTCGCCGTCATTGCACTGCTCGGCAACGCCGGGGCCCGTGAGCCTGAAGCCGAGCATGCCGCGGCCGACCACCTCGTTGCAGATGCTGCGATACGGACCGACGCCGCCGGTGTAAGGCATCACGCCCTGCGGCTTGCCGGGCACGTTGGCGCCCGTGTACCAGGTGTTGGCGAGCCGGTGCAGCGTCAACGTCGCGCAATCGGCCATGTGGCGTTCCCAGCCGGCCTGCGCGGTGTCGGTTGCCTCCATCGTGGTGAAGCCGGCGTCGCGCAGCGCGGCGATGCGCTCGACCACCCAGTCGACATGCTGCTCGATCGAGACCGCCATGTTCGACAGCACCGACGGGCTGCCCGGGCCGGTGATCATGAACAGATTGGGGAAGCCCGCGACGGTGACGCCGAGATAGGTCTGCGGTCCGTGCGCCCAGACATCCGACAGCGACTTGCCGCCCCGGCCGGAGATCGGATGCACCGCCATGATGGCGCCGGTCATCGCATCGAAGCCGGTGGCGAACACGATGACGTCGACATCGAAGCTGCGCTTGTCGGTCGCGATGCCGCTGGCGGTGATCGCCTTGATCGGCTCTTGCCGCAGATTCACCAGCGTGACGTTGGGGCGGTTGTAGGTCGCGTAGTAATTGGTATCGAGGCAGGGACGCTTGGCGCCGAACGGATGGTCGTGCGGGGCCAGTGCAGCAGCGGTCTCCGGATCCTTGACCACGGCGCCGATCTTCTCGCGGATCAGGTCGGCGACGAGTTTGTTGCCGTCGACATCGACCGCCTGGTCGGCCCACAGCTGGGTCAGGATGTGGACGAGGTCGCCCGCCGCCCACGCCTTCTCGAACCGCTCACGGCGTTCGGCATCGCTCAGTTGCCAGCTCACCACGGTCTGCTGCGGATACGGCACGCCGGCCATCGACCAGCGCGCCTGCTCGCGATAGGCGGCGCGGTCGGTTTCGAAATAGGTCTTGCGATCCTCCGGCGACGGGCCGTTGCCGGCAGGCAATGCGAAATTCGGCGTGCGCTGGAACACCGTGAGTTGCGCGGCCTGTTCGGCGATCAACGGGATCGACTGAATGCCCGACGATCCCGTGCCGATTACGGCGACGCGCTTGCCCTTGAGATCGACGCCCTGATGCGGCCAGCGGCCGGTGAAATAGATCTCGCCCTTGAAGTCCTTGACGCCGTCGATCTCCGGCGGCTTCGGCGACGACAGGCAGCCGGTCGCCATGATGTAGTAGCGGCAGGAGACATTGGCGCCGTTGTTGGTCGAGATCTGCCAGCGCGCGGTCGCATCATCCCAGGTCGCCTTCGTGACCTTGGTGCCGAACCTGATATCGCGGCGCAGATCGTAGCGGTCGGCGACGAAGCCGAGATAGCGCAGGATCTCCGGCTGGGTCGCGTATTTCTCCGACCAGGTCCACGCCTGATCAAGCTCGGGATCGAACGTGTAGCTGTAATCGATGGTCTGGATGTCGCAACGCGCGCCGGGATACCTGTTCCAGTACCAGGTGCCGCCGACATCGGCGCCCTCTTCGAGCGCGACTGCCGAGAAGCCCGCCTTGCGCAGCCGATGCAGCAGATAGAGACCCGCGAAACCGGCGCCGACGACCGCGACGTCGACTTGCTGCGTGGTTCCGCTGTGCGTGGAGTCCGAAGCGCGTGCTGCAACTGCTGCGTCTGGCATGCCATTCCTCCCGTATGTTTTGATTTTGCGGAAGGCTAGCCTTGTGCTTTCAGTTTGTCATCACGACAAACGCAATCTGAGGTCGCCGCAATTGTGACGCCCGCGGCCTGGAGCAGGATGCGCAGCGTGTGGACGCAAGTGGTGGCGACGCTACGACAACGGCGAGCGAAGCGAACTCGCTAAGCCAGATCCATCATCCTGTGACGTACGAACGGCGCCACACACTTCACTGTCGTCCCGGCGAAGGCCGGGACCCATACTCCGCAGCCCATGTTGTGGACAAGACTCGTCGTTCCACCGACACGCAACAATGACCAACGGTGGCTATGGGTCCCGGCCTTCGCCGGGACGACACCGAATATTTGGCGCAGCCTGCGAATCACGCACTTACTTGCTCTCAAGCGAGTTTGGCACACGCCTCAAATCGACCGCATCAGGCCGCCATCGACGCGGATGTTCTGGCCGGTGATGTAACCCGCGCCGTCGGAGACGAGGAAGGCGATGGTTGCGGCGATCTCCTCCGCCTTGCCGTAGCGCTTCATCGGCACGCTGTCGCGGCGCTCGTCGGTTGCCGGCAGGCTGTCGATCCAGCCCGGCAGCACATTGTTCATGCGGACGTTGCTGGCGGCGTAGCTGTCGGTGAACAGCTTGGTGAACGCGGCGAGCCCGGCGCGGAACACCGCTGAGGTCGGAAACATCGCGCTCGGCTCGAAGGCCCAGGCGGTGGAGATGTTGACGATCGCGCCGGACTTCTGCGCCTGCATGTGAGGTGCGACCAGCCGCGTCGGGCGGATCACGTTCATCAGATAGACGTCGAGACCGGTGTGCCACTGCTCATCGGTCAATTCGAGCACGCCGGCGCGCGGGCCGTGGCCGGCGCTGTTGACCAGCGCGTCGATGCGGCCCCAGCGCGCCATCACGCCGTCAACGGCGCGCTTCAAATCATCATTCGAACGGTTCGAGCCGGTGAAGCCGAGGCCGCCGAGCTCGGCCGCCAGCGCTTCGCCCTTGCCCGACGACGACAGGATCGCAACGTGAAAGCCATCGGCGGCGAGCCTGCGCGCTGCCGCCGCGCCCATGCCGCTGCCGCCTGCGGTGACGAGTGCGACCCTCTCTAAAGCCATGACCGTTGATCCCATTTAAATGACGAAGCTGGCGCTAGGTCTACCATCAGGGAACGCGCGGCGCGACACCCTGGGTGTGGGCTCACAACCGGTCATGACAAGGTTGCCGGAAGCGGAGATGAACCTGGCTGGCAAGGTCGGAGCTCACGACGAGGTCGCGGCGAGCGCAATCAAGACGACGAAGACGCCAAGCGGTACGAGGTGCGAGAAGTCGCGGTGGCGTAGAACAGTGAAAACCGCGGCCGCAATGATGGCCGCCCCGAGCGCCATGCCGACAATGCGGCTGGCGGGAAGCGCAATCAGAATGGCGCCGACGATCTCCAGTCCACCGGTCACGACCCCCCGCCAGCGCGGGTAACCCCACCGGGCGAAATCGCTTTGCGTCGCGGACGTGCTGATCGCGTTGAAGACGCCTGCAGATTCGGGAGATCGAGGATTGGGTACCGCTGAGCGAAAAGGCAGGGACCGGGCTGCGCGCGAGCATCGCATTATCGCGGCCGCGCGGGCGATCGCAGAGCGCGAAGGATGGGATGCCGTTACGGTCCGCCGTCTCGCCGACGAGATCGAATACAGCCAGCCTGTCCTCTACTCGCATTTCAAAAACCGGGATGCGATTGTTGCGGCAGTTGCCGGCGAGGGCTTCAAGGATCTCACGGCCGCACTTCGCGAAGCGGCGAGCGGATCGACAGGACGAAACGCACTCAAGAACGTCGCTCTGGCCTATCTCGCCTTCGCGCTGGATCGTCCCGCGCTTTACGACGCCATGTTTGTGCTGCCGACGGATTTGCGGTTCGCCGAAGCTGGCACCAGACCCGAACTGCGCGCCGGTTTCGAAGCACTCGCGGCGGTCGTCGCGCCGTTTTGCGTCGAGGTCGCCGACGTGACCGAGACTTTTTGGGCAGCCCTTCATGGGGTCGCCACACTCGAACGTTCAGGCAGAATACGGCCCAGCGCGCGCAATGAGCGCATCGCGCTTGTCGTGCGGGCGATCGTCGTTTCAGGAAAGAGGCCGCGTGCTGGCGGCTGAGACCGTTCGGACGTTTGCTGGCGAACTTGCTCGCGCGGAAAATGAGCAGGTGGGCATATGAATTCGAGGGGGGATACCGCAGCGTGATGTAAACGCAGAATAAGTGCCGTCACGTCGCGGGGAAATCGTGCGCTTTGCCTCGCCGGATCAACTGAGGCATGGTGACCATTGTCCTTTCACCATATCCGGACCACATGACCTCCCTCCTCCGACACCTCGTCATCGCGGCCGTGCTGCTGTTCGCTGCCCCCACCCTGGCGCAGACCCGGTCCATCATCGTCGCCTCGACGACCTCGACCGAGCAGTCCGGCCTGTTCGGCTATCTCCTGCCGCGCTTTTCGGAGACCTCGGGCATTGCCGTGAAGGTGGTCGCGGTCGGCACCGGGCAGGCGCTCGACATCGGACGGCGCGGCGATGCCGATGTCGTGTTCGTGCATGATCGTGTGGCGGAAGACAAATTCCTGGCCGAGGGCTTTGCGACCAGGCGATACGACGTGATGTATAATGATTTCGTCATCGTCGGCCCGAAGGCCGATCCGGCACATATCTCGGGCGACAAGGATGTCGCGGAGGCCCTGCGTAAAATTGCCGCGACCAAATCGCCCTTCGTCTCACGCGGCGACCATTCCGGAACACACGAGGCCGAGCTGCGGCTCTGGAAGGATGCCGGCATCGATCTCGCTTCCGCAAAGGGGCAATGGTATCGCGAGATCGGCCAGGGCATGGGTCCGGCGCTCAACATGGCCGCGGCGTCGAATGCCTATGTGCTGTCCGACCGCGGCACCTGGCTGTCGTTCAAGAATCGCGGCGAGCTCGCCGTGCTGACCGAAGGCGACCGGCGGTTGTTCAATCAGTACGGCGTGATGCTCGTCAATCCGGCGAAGCATCCGACGGTGAAGGCGGCGGACGGACAGGCCTTCATCGACTGGCTGATCTCACCGGCCGGGCAGTCGGTCATCGCCGGCTACAAGGTCGGCGGCGAGCAGCTATTTTTCCCCAACGCCGCGCACTAGCACAAACGCGACCGTGCTGACGCTGACGCTCAGCGCAAGCAGGATCACACCGAGGCCGAGACCAAGCGCCAGTTCGCCCTTGCTGGTCTCGAGCGCGATCGCGGTCGTCATCGTTCGCGTGTAGCCGCTGATATTGCCGCCCACGATGATGATGGCGCCGACCTCCGCAATGGCGCGGCCGAAGGCGGCGAGGAAGGCGGTGAGAAGCGAGGCGCGACCGAGCGAGAACACCAGCGCAAGGCTGCGCAGACGCGACAAGCCATCGGTGCGGATCAGGTCGGCATATTCCGCCCACAGCAGCGCGATGGGACGATGCACCAGCGCCACCACGATCGGCGTGGCCAGGATGACCTGCGCCACGACCATCGCCGTCGGCGTGAACAACAGACCGGCGGAGCCCAGCGGCCCCGATCGCGACAGCAGGAGATAGAGCCCGAGTCCGACCACGACCGGCGGCAGGCCGAGACAGGCATTGGCCAGCACGATCACCACCTGCCGGCCGCGAAATCTTGAGATCGCAAGCCAGCCGCCGATCGGCGCCCCGATCAGAAGCGCAAGCAGGCTCGCCAACAGGCTGACGCGCAACGACAGCGCCACAATCCCGAGCAACTCCGGATCGCGGCTGGCGATCAGTGATGCCGCCGCCGTGATCGACTGTGCGAAGTCATTCATGCCGGTCTAGAAGCACAATTTCAGCATTGCCGATCTTGCCGGGGCGATCGCTCGCTCAGGCCGGCGCGCCGTCCTTCAGCAGCTTGGCGATGGCCGCAACCAGCTCGTCGGGCGAGAACGGCTTGTTCAGCAGCACGCTGTCGGGCACGCCCCTGGTCGGCCATTCGTCGCCGCCACCGCCGGTGATGTAGAGCACCGGGAACGACGGATCGATCTCGCGGGCGCCGCGTGCGACGCGCCAGCCGTCGAGCCGGCCGAGCAGGCGAATGTCGGTGACCAGTGCACTGTATTTGGTGCGGAACGCCTTCAGCAGCGTCAGGGCTTCCTCGCCCGAGCCTGCGATCGCCGGCTCGTAGCCGCCATCCCTCAGGGCGTCCTCCACCATCATCTGAAGATCACGATCGTCTTCGATGACGAGAATGATCGGAGCGTCTTGCAAAGCTATCCCCCAGAAATCAGCCGGGTGCGCTCCCGGCTCCGAAGCATATGCAGAATAAAAGTGGCTACCGTTTGCACGGTGTCACCCAGTAAAAATACGGGTATCAGACGCGTCCCTATTCGTCGGCGAATTCGTCTTCTTCGTTGACCCCCGCCTTACCCCGCGGGGCCGGCTTTCTGCCGCCAAGCGATCCTGTGACATAAGGCTCGCGCGTTGCATAGGGGTTACGGCCGCCAGCGCGCGCCGCGACCTCTTCGCCGGAGACAGCGGCGGGCTGGCAGATCAGGCGCCGGCTGGCCCGGCGCATCAGGTCCACATGGATATGGTCGTAATGGTAGACGTTGGACCCCGGCGCCAGCACCGTGGTGAATTGCTGGCAGGCGGCGGCCTGGACGTCGCGCAGGAAGCCCTGCTCTTCCGGCAGACCCTTCCAGCCATCCTTCACCGAGATGCGGCGGCCGTCAGACAGCGTGAAGGCCGCGATATCGAGCGCGTTGCCGAAGGCGTGTTCGGAAATATGCGCGTGCGAATTGCCGTTCATGCCGCGGCACGAATAGGCCGAGATCTGCTTGATCTCGACGACGCGCGCGCCGAACCAGCGCTGTGCCGCCGGCTGCACGGAATCCGCGAGCCAGCGCTCGAGCACCGAGACGATCGGGCACGCCAGCGTCGCCGCCGGCTTCACCGCGACCGGACCGACAGTCCCCACCGGATTGCCGTTCGACGGACCAAGCCGCGGCGGCGGCGTGTCCTGAGGCTGCTGGGAATAAGGCGCAGGTGAATAAGGCGCGGCCGCGCCCTCGCGCTGCGGATTGCGCGGCAGGCCCGGATAATAAGATCGCTCGCCGTTTGCATCGGGCGAGCCTTCCGGCGGCAGGTCGATCTCGCCCTGCTGCGGCGGCACGCCGGGGGCCGACAGCGACACCGGTCCGTTCGGCTGGCGGCCATAGTTCGGCTGGCCGACGGCCTGATCGGAATACGGCGCCTGCGCCGGCGGCGGGCTGGGCTGACGATTGATCGGCCAACGCGGCTGGTTGCCAACCGATGCCGGCGGACGCAGGCTGTCGTCGGCAAATCCGTAAGCCGAGCTGGCTTCGCCGAGCGCGGCGACCTTGAGCGGGAACTCGGCGCCGCAGACACCCGGACCGGAAATCGGATCGATGCGGACGAGGTCGGGTCCTTCCTTCACCGCGCCTGATTTCAGGCAAGCGGCCTCGGCCTCGGCCCGCCACGGTTCGCGCTCGGCAGTCTGAAACAGACCGCGGCCGCAACCAGCAAGCGACACAAGGACAAGGGAGCCGACGAGATACAAACGAACTCCACGCGTCATGGCGCGGAGGTTCTGCGAATTTGATTAAAAGACTCTTCAACGCAATCGACGGAATGATTTCAGGTGGTCTTAACCATGCAGTGGAACCGACAATGCAGCGCGCCTTGCCGCGCAGTGCTTGTTGCGTCGGCAACTGACGAACGCGCCGCATCACGCCGCAGAGGAGATCGCTGCTCGTGGCGTGATGGAGAATGCGCTGGCATTCGACATCCATGTCCGGTGTAAATCAGCTGGAGATAGTCGTTTCTAACATCACAATCGAAATCGGGAACTGACGGACGGTATCCCGTACTGGCGACACATAGCTCCTTCGCAACGCCCTGGAATATATTTGCGGCCACTTCAACGCCTTGATTCGGCGTCTGTTTGAGCCACGCGCCGCAATGCGGCATCGCGTGGGAACACCGGGCCGGACAGCACCGCTGACTTTATCGGCCGGGAACCAATTGCTAGCTATTGCGTTAATGCGGGCAGCGTTGTGAACCGAGGGAGTTTCCCAATGGATTTCGCGAGTCCTCTGCTGGGCAAGCTGAGCATTGTGGCCGAGTACATCGCGTTAGCCTTCGTCGGCGCCATCATTCTCGGCGTGTTCTAGACCATTCGACAGGCAATGAGTTCAGCGCCCGGCGGCCGCCCCCGCCGGGCGCTTCGCTGTTTGGATTGGCCTCGGCTCCATCCACGTCATTGCGAGGAACGACAGTGACGAAGCAATCCATATATCCACATATGCGGAACGGTGGATTGCTTCGCTTGCAATGGCTGAGACAAGATCTCTATCGGTCGCGCGCGACGGGACAGCAGGTTCGAAGGCGCCCGGTTACAAATTGGACATTGCGCAGTCAGGAGCCCGGCTCGGGCCGGAGCTGCCCCTGCGTCATCACCCGCGCCCGCGAATGCGACACGCGCACCCAGTCAGCGCCGGTGCAATAGAAGCGGCCGAGCACGCAGGATTCGACGCGCAATTTGTCCGCGCCCGTCAACGCGATCGTGCCGTAATGGATGTTGCCGCTGTCCCGGCTGTAGACGCCGCCGGTCCAGTGCGCGTCCTGCTTCGGCTTCATGTTGATCAGCACCGCTTCACCGAGATCGCGCGTGGTCCTGTCGAGCGCATAGCCGCACAGCGCGTTGCCGCAGAGACGAACGCGCACCAGGTTGTTGGCTTCGGTCTGCCAGTCGCCGACCGGGCCGTCGGTCTCGCGCGAGACGCGGATCACGGGCGGCACCGGGCGCGCAGGCGC
>NZ_LGHK01000204.1 GCF_001908235.1 Bradyrhizobium sp. NAS96.2 | reverse complement strand
TCGCCGGCGCGCGCGGGCGCCGCCGCCAAAGTGGCGGCCAGCAGCATCAGGCCCAGCATCGTCCGCGCGGACTTCATGCTCCCCCTCCCGCCAGATCGGCGTTGCCGGTGGCGCCTTTTTTCGAGGCGCCTTTGTCGGCGGAGTGCTTGTACCACGAAATAATCCACGCCATGCCCCACATGATGAGGATGCCGCAGACGCTGATCAAGGCGTGCAGTGCGGCACCGCCCGAGACTTCGGCCAGCACGAAGTGACCGGCAAAGGCGAGGAAGACCCCGAGACAGAATATCTCAAGCGAATGCTGGCCACACAGGATCAATGGTCGCAGCCAGCGCGATTTCAACCCCGGCCAATCCCGGGGCAGGAAGCGCACCGTGAGGGCTGCGAGCGCCAGGAAATGCGCGAACCGCAGCACGTCGAGGTCGGTCTTGTTGATCGGATACATCCACTGCTCGATCACCTTCGGCATGATGTGGCCGAGCTGCGGCACGTACCAGGTCAGCGTCACGAAGAACGCGGCGACCAGATAGGCGATGCAGATCCACATCGTGATGTTCGACGACAGGATGCGCGACATCCGCCGCGCGCCGCCGAGCGCGCACCAGGCGCCGAACACGAACAGCAATTGCCAGGCGAACGGATTGAACGCCCAGAAGCCGTTCGGATAGGCCGAGAGGTAAAGATCGAACTGCCAGGTCAGCGCGTAGAGCAGCACCGACAGGCCGAGCGTGACATCGGGCTTCCATTTCATCAGCCACAGGATCAGCGGCAGGAACAGCATCAGGACGATATAGAGCGGAAGCACGTCCATGTTGACGGGGCGGAAGCGCAGCAACAGCGCCTGCACGATGGTGACGTCGGGCTGCTTGAGGAAGTCCATGATCCCCATTTCCTCGCTGTACAGCGGGTTCTCGAACGAGGTCGCGACATAGGAGATCTCGGCGAGGAAGATCGTGAACAGGAAGACATGCGCGACATAGATCTGCCAGACCCGGCGCAGGATGCGCGCGGTCGCGATCACGAAGCCGCCCTCCAGCATTGCGCGGCCATAGACGAAGGCCGCGGTGTAGCCGGAGATGAAGATGAAGATCTCGGTGGCGTCGGAGAAGCCGTAATTGCGGATCGTCAGCCAGGTCAGGAGATTGGTCGGCAGATGATCGATGAAGATCAGCCACAGCGCGAGCCCGCGGAACAGATCGAGCCGCAGCTCGCGCTCGCCGGTCGCGGGCAGCGTGATCGCGGGCGCCGCCGCTGCAACCTTCGCCTCGGCTTTGGCGTCAGCCACCGGCGAACCGGCTATGGGATCGGCAATCGAGCTCATCAAACACCGTGTCAGCTGCGGACGCCCGCATGCCGTGCTGAAAAGATAATATCGGTCCGCGACTTGCCGACAAAGCGCAGAGTGCGGCGACATGCGGCCGCGCTTTAGAGCGGAACTATGTTGAAACCGCGATGAACGGACCGTCCACGGGGCCGGGTTTTCACAGTCTGGCAGGCGATTGGTTCCGGCTGACCAATTGGCTATGATGGCACCCTGATTGAGCGTGATCCGGTCGAAATCAGATCACGCACCACGACCATCGGATTGAGCCGTATGTACCGCGCCGTTACCCGCCAGATCGAAGTCACCGTCGAGCCGAACTTCATGCCCGAGCGCTCGTCGGTCGACCGGCGCGAGTATTTCTGGTCGTACAGGATCGTGATCGTCAATTCGGGCCCGGAAACGGTGCAGCTGCGGACGCGGCACTGGGTCATCACCGACGCCACCGGCCGCCGCCAGGAGGTGCGCGGCGAGGGCGTGGTCGGCGAGCAGCCGGTGCTCGCGCCCGGCGAACGCTTCGAATACACGAGCGGCGTGCCGCTGCCGACCGCCTCCGGCTTCATGACCGGCAGCTACCAGATGGTCACCGAAGCCGGCGAGCGCTTCGAGATCGACGTGCCGACGTTCTCGCTGGACAGCCCGGACGGGAAAAGGGTGCTGAACTGACGCCTGCGTAGCCCGGATGGAGCAAAGCGCAATCCGGGGCGGGTGCACCCGCGGTTGGAACGACCCCGGGTTTCGCTGCGCTTCATCCGGGCTACGATGACTTGCGCGTGGAGGGAGCGCGCCTATTCGACGCCGGCTTCCTGCGGCGTGAATTCGTAGACCGACGAGCAGAACTCGCAGGTCACGACAACCTTGCCGTCCTTGACCATCTCGGCGCGATCGTTCGGCGCGAAGCTCTTCAGCATCGACGACACCGCATCGCGCGAGCAGGAGCACTGCGCGCGCAGCGATTGCGGATTGAAGACGCGGACGCCGCGTTCGTGGAACAGGCGGTACAACAGCCGCTCGCCGGACAGATCGGGATCGATCAGTTCGACGTCCTCGACAGTCGAGATCAGCGACTGGCCCTCGACCCAGGCATCGTCATCCGGCACCGAGTGCGTGACCGTGCCTTCCGGCGCGTCACCCGGATGCAGATCGGCCTGCTTGGCGCGCTCCGGCGCCTTGGGCAGGAATTGCAGCAGGATGCCGCCGGCGCGCCAATGCAGCTTGCCGCCTTCGCCGCCGCGCATCTCCTCGCCGACCGCAAGCCGCACCCGCGTCGGGATCTGTTCCGAGCGCAGGAAATATTCGTGGGCCGCCTCTTCCAGGCCGCCGCCATCGAGCGCGACCAGCCCCTGGTAGCGGCTGGTGTTCGAGCCCTGGTCGATCGTCATCGCAAGGTGACCCTTGCCGAGCAACTCGCCCGAGCTCTGCCCCGGCTTGAGCTGCGCCGCGTCGTAGCGCGCATAGGCACGCAGCCGGTCGGGCGCCTGGAAATCGACGATCAGCAGCGAGACCGGACCTTCGGTCCGGGTCTGCAGGATGAAGCGGCCCTCGAACTTGACTGTCGAGCCGAGCAGCGTGGTCAGCACGATGGCTTCGCCCAGCAGCTTGCCGACTGCCGGCGGGTAATCGTGCTTGTGCAGGATCTCGTCGAGCGCGGGGCCGAGCCGGGTCAGCCGGCCGCGCAAATCCAGCGCGCCAACCTCGAAGGCCAGCACGGCATCGTCGACAGGAACCGCTGACGGCGCGCGAACCGGCGCCTCGGGCGTGATTTTGATGTCGGGGGATTGTGAAACCATGGCGCTCTATCTGGGGTCTCGGACCGCAAAACGAAAGGGGTTCACTAACAGAGAGATGCGTCGTCCCTGCCTTGTGCGCAATTGCGCACTGGAGCAGGGACCCATAACCACAGGGTTTTGTCGCGGCACAAGACGTCTCCCCTTGTGCCTCTTTCATGAGCCGCGGCGTATGGGTCCCTGCTTTCGCAGGGACGACAGCATTGGCGCTTACGCGACTTCGTTAAAGCACCAGGCCAGAATGCCCTTCTGCGCATGCAGGCGGTTTTCCGCCTCGTCGAACACCACGGATTGCGGCCCGTCGATCACCTCGTCGGTGACCTCCTCGCCGCGATGCGCGGGCAGGCAGTGCATGAACAGCGCGTCCGGCTTGGCCAGCGACATCAGCTTGGCATTGACCTGATAGGGCTGCAGCACGTTGTGGCGGTGCTCGCCCTCCTTGTCGCCCATCGACACCCAGGTGTCGGTGACGACGCAGTCGGCGCCGCGCACGGCGGCTTCCGGGTCGGTGCCGAGCACGATCGGCGCGCCGGTCGCCTTGATCCAGTCGCGCATCGGCTTCTTCGGCGACAGCTCCGGCGGGGTCGCGACATTGAGCTGGAACTTGAACCGCTCGGCGGCGTGCGCCCAGGAGGCCAGCACGTTGTTGTCGTCGCCGGTCCAGGCCACGGTCTTGCCCGCGATCGAGCCGCGATTTTCCTCATAGGTCATGAGGTCGGCCATCACCTGGCAGGGATGCGAACGCCGGGTCAGGCCGTTGATGACGGGCACGGTGGCGTGCGCGGCGAGTTCGAGCAGCGCGTCATGGTTGAGGATGCGGATCATGATCGCATCGACATAGCGCGACAGCACGCGCGCGGTGTCGGCGATGGTCTCGCCGCGGCCGAGCTGCATCTCGGCGCCGGTCAGCATGATGGATTCACCGCCGAGCTGGCGCATGCCGACGTCGAACGACACCCTGGTGCGGGTCGAGGGGCGCTCGAAGATCATCGCCAGCGTCTTGCCCTCGAGCGGCTTCCTGCCCTTCTCATGCGCCTTCAGCTTCGCCTTCATGGCGGCTCCGGCGGAGAGCATGTTGCGCAACTCGCCGAGCGGCAGCTCGTTGATGTCGAGGAAGTGACGGACCGGCTTGCTCATTATCCGGCCTTCCTCGGCTGCGCCGCCGATAATGTCGCGCAGGCGCGCTCGAGCGAGGTGATCGATTGGTCGATCTCGGCCTCGGTCACGATCAATGGCGCGAGGAACCGCACCACGTTGTCGCCGGCGCCGACGGTGAGCAGCTTCTCGTTGCGCAGCGCGGCGATCAAATCGCCCGACGGCACCACGGCCTTGACGCCGATCAACAGGCCCTCGCCGCGCACCTCCGACAGCACGCCGGGATAGCGGTCGACGACGGAGGCGAGCTTCTGCTTGAGCAGCAGCGACATCTTTTGCACGTGTTCGAAGAAGCCGGGCTTGAGCATGACGTCGAGCACGGCATTGGCCGCGGCGACCGCGAGCGGATTGCCGCCGAAGGTCGAGCCGTGCGAGCCCGGCGCCATGCCGGCCGCAGCCTGCGCCGTCGCCAGCACCGCGCCGATCGGGAAGCCGCCGCCGAGCGCCTTCGCCAGCGACATCACATCCGGCGTCACCCCCGTGCGCTTGTAGGCGAACAGCTCGCCGGTGCGCCCCATGCCGGTCTGCACCTCGTCGAATGCGAGCAACAGGCCATGCTCGTCGCACAGCGCACGCAGCGCCTTGAAGAATGCCTGCGGCGCGCCGCGCACGCCGCCCTCGCCCTGCACCGGCTCAATCAGGATGCCGGCGGTGTGCGGGCCGATCGCTTTCTTCACCGCCTCGATGTCGCCATGCGGCACCTGGTCGAAGCCGTCCATCGGCGGGCCGAAGCCCTCGAGATATTTCGCCGAGCCGGTCGCAGCCAGCGTGCCCAGCGTGCGGCCATGGAAGGCGCCTTCGAAGGTGATGATGCGGTAGCGCTCGCCATGGCCCTTGGAGAAGTGATAGTGGCGGACCAGCTTGATAACGCCCTCCATTGCTTCCGCGCCGGAATTGCAGAAGAACACGAAGTCGGCAAAGCTCTGCTCGCACAGCCGCGCGGCGAGCACCTCGCCGTCCGGGCTCTTGAACAGGTTCGACATGTGCCACAGCTTGGTCGCCTGTTCCTGCAGCGCCTTGACCAGATGCGGATGCGCATGCCCGAGCGCGTTCACCGCAACCCCCGAGGTGAAATCGAGATAGCGGTCGCCGTTGGTTGCGATCAGCCAGGCGCCCTCACCGCGCTCGAAGCCGAGATCGACCCTGGCGAAGACGGGGAGCAGATGCGACGAGGCGTTGTTGGTCATGGCGTTCACTGCCGGTTTGAGGCCGACAATTGCCGCGCGCATTGACGCCAGCGCAGCAACGGCCAGCTTCGGAAAACAAAACGGCCGCCTTTGCGGGCGGCACGTGGGCAACATTCTATGCTGCGGCGGGACCGTGTCAATCGCCAGGAGCCGCCCTTTTGCCGGCCTTCCTGCAATGCGCAGCATGCGCAATCCGGAGCATTCCGGTGCGGTGGAAAAGCCTCATTGCAATGCCTAACTGTGTGGGAACATGTGGACGCACGGCCGCGGACTCTTGCGCCAGAGTCACGCCATATTGTAGCGTTTGGCCTGTCGGGTACGACATCTCGTGCGGCAGTACTGGACCCTCTAAGTAGCCTTCGTGTCTCGCGTAAACGTTCGGGCGCAACACCGTGCCCGGCGAGGGCTAAGGGATTCTGGCCGCAGGGATATTTGTCCAGATTGGCTCGCAGCGCCGCTCCGATGATTGGCCGGCGCCATGCGAAAGGAAGAATGCGATGACTGTATTGACCTGGTCCGACGATCGCGTCGAGCAGCTGAAGAAGCTCTGGGAATCCGGCCTCTCGGCCAGCCAGATCGCGGCGGAACTTGGCAATGTGACGCGAAACGCCGTGATCGGCAAAGTGCACCGGCTCGGCCTCTCCGGCCGCGCCAAGGCCCCTTCGACGGCTGCGCCGCGGCAGCGCAAGGCCCGTCCCGCCCAGCACATGATGCGGGTGGCGCGCCCGGTCTCGCGCGGCAACACCGCGCTCGCGCATGCCTTCGAGGTCGAGATGGAGCCCGATCCGATCTCCTACGACAACGTGGTGCCGATGAGCCAGCGGCTGTCGCTGCTCGAGCTCAACGAAGCCACCTGCCACTGGCCGGTCGGCGATCCCTCGAGCCCGGAGTTCTTCTTCTGCGGCGGCAAGGCGCTCGCCGGGCTGCCCTATTGCGCACATCACTCGCGCGTCGCCTACCAGCCCGCTGCCGATCGGCGCCGGCCGTCGGCGAAGCCACAGATCAAGTAAGCACTCGGGAAACTAGCCTGGACTGCAAAAACAAATCCCCGCGAAAGCGGGGATTTTTTTGTGTGCATCAGATTGTAGCCCCGATGTAGCGCAGCGCATGACGTGAGGTGAGCACGCAGATCAGGCTCCCTCCCCCTTGCGGGGGAGGGTTGGGGAGAGGGGTACCGCTTGCTCCGCTGATGATAATCGCGACGAATATGAGCAAAGCTGCAAGCGCGTCTTCGGTTGGGTTGATCAAGCGTCGCTACATGTCTCATAGCACCGCCCGGGGCTTACCCCTCTCCCCACCCTCCCCCGCAAGGGGGGAGGGAGCCCGACAGTTTGCTCACCTCACGTCATGACGAACCGATTCTCGCGCACACCCGCAGCCGTTACGGCTGCGGCTCGGCTTTCGCAAAGCGGTCGTCGAGCGCGTAGCCGGCGCCGCGCACGGTGCGGATCGGATCCTGCTCGCGGCCCGGATTGAGCAGCTTGCGCAGGCGGCCGATATGCACGTCGACGGTGCGCTCATCGATGTAGATGTCGCGGCCCCAGACGCTGTCGAGCAGCTGTTCGCGGCTGAACACGCGGCCGGGATGCTCGAGGAAGAATTCGAGCAGCCGATACTCGGTCGGACCGAGATCGATCGGGCGGCCCGAGCGCGCCACGCGGCGCTTCTCGCGGTCGAGCTCGATGTCGCCATAGGTCAGCACGGTCGCAAGCCGCTCCGGGCTCGCGCGGCGCAACAGGCCCTTCACCCGTGCCAGCAATTCGGGCACCGAGAACGGCTTGACGATGTAATCGTCGGCGCCGGTGGCAAGTCCGCGCACGCGCTCGCTCTCCTCGCCGCGCGCGGTCAGCATGATGATCGGAAGCTGCTTGGTCTCGGGCCGCGCCCGCAGGCGGCGGCACAGCTCGATGCCGGACAGGCCCGGCAGCATCCAGTCCAGCACCACGAGGTCGGGAACGCGCTCCTTCAGCCGAGTATCGGCATCGTCGCCGCGACCCACTGTTTCGACATCGTAGCCTTCCGCATCGAGGTTATAGCGCAACAACGTCGTCAGCGCTTCCTCGTCTTCGACTACCAGAATGCGTGCGCTCATCGGTTTAAGTTCTTTCTCTGTGGTGATCCGTTGCCCAGACGCAAACCGAAACGCTTACTTTCCTGAGCACAATCCCCGCGGAAACGACTTGTCGGAAAGACAATCCGGCTCCGCGCTTGCGGATCATGTTCTAGGTACCCGGCACCGTGGTGGCAAAAGTCGTCATGTCGCCCTTCGGGCGCTTGTCGGTGATCTGCTGACCCTCGATCATGTAGAACACCGTCTCGGCGATGTTGGTGGCGTGATCGCCGATCCGCTCGATGTTCTTGGCGCAGAACATCAGATGGATGCAGAACGAGATGTTGCGCGGATCCTCCATCATGTAGGTGAGCAGCTCGCGGAACAGCGAGGTGCAGATCGCGTCGACCTCCTCGTCGCCCTTCCAGACGTTCATCGCTGCCGGCAGATCGTGCGCGGCATAGGCGTCGAGCACCGACTTGACCTGCGACAGCACGAGGTCGGTCATGTGCTCCAGGCCGCGGATCAGCTTCAGCGGCTGGAAATCGCTTTCCAGCGCCGCGACGCGCTTGCCCATGTTCTTGGCGAGATCGCCGATCCGCTCGAGGTCGGTGGCGACGCGCATCGCGCTGACGATTTCACGCAGGTCGATCGCCATCGGCTGGCGGCGCGCGATCGTCAGCACCGCGCGCTCTTCGATGACGCGCTGCAGATTGTCGATCTCGATGTCGGCGGCGACCACGCGCTTGCCGAGCGCGACGTCGCGACGGATCAGCGCGTCGACCGACTCGGTAATCATCCGCTCAACGAGGCCGCCCATCTCGGCGACCAGGCGGGTCAACTCCTGCAGGTCGCTGTCGAATGCCTTGGCGGTATGTTCAGAAGCCATCGCTTGTCTCCCCTCAATCATGATCCCGGGGATCATGATTTCGTGTCCTGAATTTTAGCATGATCTGATCGGAAAACCGGTTTCCACTTTTCCGGATCATGCGCCGGTCAACCGAACCGGCCGGTGATGTAGTCCTGGGTGCGCCGATCGCTCGGTGAGGTGAAGATCTTGTTGGTGTCGTCGAACTCGATCAGTTCGCCGAGATACATGAAGGCGGTCTTGTCGGAGACGCGCGCCGCCTGCTGCATGTTGTGGGTGACGATCGCAATCGTGTAGTCCTCGGAGAGCTCCTGGATCAGCTCCTCGACCTTCGCAGTCGAGATCGGATCGAGCGCCGAGCAGGGCTCGTCGAACAGGATCACCTCGGGGCGCACCGCGACGGTCCGCGCGATGCACAGGCGCTGCTGCTGGCCGCCGGAGAGCGACAGGCCGGAGGCGTTCAGCTTGTCCTTGACCTCGTTCCACAGCGCGCCGCCGCGCAGCGCCTTCTCGACCCGGTCGTCCATCTCGGACTTCGAGATCTTCTCATAGAGGCGGATGCCGAAGGCGATGTTCTCGTAGATCGTCATCGGGAACGGCGTCGGCTTCTGGAACACCATGCCGACCCGCGCACGCAGCAGATTGAGGTCGAGCTTGGGATCGAGAATGTTGGTCTGGTCCAGCATCAGCTGGCCGACCGCGCGCTGGCCCGGATAGAGGTCATACATCCGGTTGAAGATCCGCAGCAGGGTCGACTTGCCGCAGCCCGACGGGCCGATGAACGCCGTGACGCGGTTGGTGCCCAGCGTCAGGTTGATGTTCTTCAGCGCGTGGTGCTCGCCGTAATAGAAGTTGAGGTTGCGCACCGTGACTTTCGGCGGCGCTTCCGGAAGCGGAACCTGGGGAATGTGGCCCGCGGCAGTCGTGGAGACGGAAAGCTCGGTCATTTTGCGGCCCTTTCGGCACCAAGGATACGCGCGCCGATATTAAGCGCGAGTACGGTGAATGTGATCAGCAGTGCGCCGCTCCACGCCAGCTCTTTCCAGTAGGCGTAGGGGCTCTGCACGAAGTTGTTGATGGTCACCGGCAGGTTGGCCATCGTCTTGGTCAAATCCCAGCTGAAGAACTGGTTCGACAGCGCGGTGAACAGCAGCGGCGCGGTTTCGCCGGCGACACGGGCCGTCGCCAGCAGCACGCCGGTGATCAAGCCGCTGCGCGCAGCACGATAAGCGATCCGCTTGATCACCAGCGAACGCGGCAGGCCGAGCGCCGAGGCCGCCTCGCGCAGCGGATTGGGCACCAGCAGCAGCATGTCCTCGGTGGTGCGCAGCACGACCGGGATCACGATCACGGCGAGCGCCAGCGCGCCCGCGATCGCCGAGAAGCCGCGCATCGGCACCACCACCGCACCATAGATGAACAGGCCGATGATGATCGAAGGCGCGCTGAGCAGGATGTCGTTGATGAAGCGGATCACCGAGGTGAGCTTGTCGTTCTTGCCGTATTCGGCGAGGTAGGTGCCGGCGAACAGGCCTAGCGGCGCCCCGATGCCGACGCCGATCACGGTCATGATGACCGAACCGACGATGGCGTTGAGCAGACCGCCGTTGGTCGAGCCCGGCGGCGGCGTGTTCTGGGTGAACAGCTGCACGCTGAGACCGGCAAGGCCGTTATAGAGCAGCGTGAACAGGATCAGCGCCAGCCAGGTGACGCCGAACAGCGCCGCGCCGACGCAGAGTGCGCGAACGACGATGTCGCTGCGGCGGCGGGATTTGTAGATCGGGTTCATGGCGTTACTTCCCCGCCTTCTTTTCAAGCCGCATCAGCATCAGCCGCGCGCCGGCGAGCACGAAGAAGGTCAGCACGAACAGCAAGAGGCCGAGCAGGATCAGGCCGGACTGGTGCAGGCCGTCGCTCTCGGCGAATTCGGAGGCGATCGCCGCCGAGATCGTGGTGCCCGGCGCGAAGATCGACGACGAGATGCGGAACGAGTTGCCGATGATGAAGGTCACCGCCATGGTCTCGCCGAGCGCACGGCCGAGCGCCAGCATGATGCCGCCGATCACCCCGACGCGGGTGTAGGGGATCACGACGCTGCGGACGACCTCCCAGGTGGTGCAGCCCATGCCGTAGGCGGCTTCCTTCAGCACGGGCGGCACGGTCTTGAACACGTCGACCGAGATCGCGGTGATGAAGGGCAGCACCATGATGGCGAGGATCAGCGCGGCGTTGAACAAGCTGAGATAGGACGGCGGCCCCGCGAATATCGCGCCCAGCACCGGCACGCCCTCGAAGATCCGGATCATGAAGGGCTGGAACGTGTTGGCCAGGAACGGGCCCAGCACGAAGAAGCCCCACATGCCGTAGATGATGGAGGGGATGCCGGCGAGCAGCTCGATGGCGATGCCGATCGGGCGGCGCAGCATTTGCGGGCAGAGCTCGGTGAGGAACACAGCGATGCCGATGCCGACCGGAATGGCGATCAGCATCGCGATGATCGAGGTGATCAGCGTGCCGTAGATCGGGCCGAGCGCGCCGAGCACCGGCGGATCGGCCGAGGGCGCCCAGCGCTGCGTCCAGAGGAAGGCGAAGCCGTATTCCTTCATCGCCGGCCAGGCGCCGACGATCAGCGACAGGATGATGCCGCCGAGGATCAACAGAACCGAGATCGCCGAGATACGGGTGATCCAGTAGAAGGTCAGATCACCGAGCTTGAAGGCGCTGAGGGCCTTGGCGCGATCGTAAGGTCCCGCGGCTTCCATTACATCGCCCTGAACAGCCATGTCTGCCACGCCTATCCCCTCTTTTTTATTTGAAACCTGCACAAACCGCCACGCCCCGAAGCGATCTTCACTGACGCATGAGGCCGGGCGTCGTTCCGGTTGCGCCGGGGGCGCGAACCCGGGCCCCATCCGCGCGTCTTCGGCGGTGACGGAACCCGGGTCTTGGTCGCCCAACCTGCGCCGCCGGTGGGGCGGCACAGGCCTTGTTCGAAGCGTCGGACTTAGCTCTTGATGTCCGAGGACCAGGTCTTCTCGATCAGCTTGACGACCGAGTCCGGCATCGGGATGTAGTCGAGCTCTTCGGCCGCCTTGCCGCCCTTCTCGAAGGCGTACTTGAAGAACTTGAGCGCTTCCTGCGAGGCCGCCTTGTCGGTCGAGTCCTTGTGCATCAGGATGAAGGTCGCCGCGGTGATCGGCCAGGAGGCTTCGCCCGGCTGGTCGGTCAGGATCACGTAGTAGCCGGGGGCCTTGGACCAGTCGGCATTCGACGCAGCCGCCTGGAAGGCGGCGATGGTCGGCTGCACGGTCTTGCCGGCCTTGTTGACCAGGGCGGTGTAGGTCAGCTTGTTCTGCTTGGCATAAGCGTATTCGACATAGCCGATCGCGTTCTTGGTCTGGCTGATGTTGCCGGCAACGCCTTCGTTGCCCTTGGCGCCGACGCCGACCGGCCACTCGACCGCGGTGCCGGAACCGACCTTGGACTTCCAGTCGGCGTTCGACTTGGAGAGGTAGTCGGTGAAGTTGAAGGTGGTGCCCGAACCATCCGAACGGCGCACGACGGTGATGGCGTCGGCCGGCAGGGTCAGCTTCGGATTGAGCTTGGCGATCGCCGCGTCATTCCACTTGGTGATCTTGCCGAGATAGATGTCGCCGAGCACTTCGCCCGACAGCACGAGGTCGCCGGGCTTGACGCCTTCGACGTTCACGACCGGAACGATCGCGCCCATCACCATCGGCCACTGGACGAGGCCATCCTTCTCGAGCTGCTCGGCCTTGAGCGGGGCGTCGGTGGCGCCGAAGGTCACGGTCTTGGCCTGGATCTGCTTGATGCCGGCGCCGGAACCGATCGACTGATAGTTCAGGCCATTGCCGGTGTCCTTCTTGTAGGCGTCAGCCCACTTCGAATAGATCGGGAACGGAAACGTCGCGCCCGCGCCGGTAATGTCGGCAGCGAAGGCCGACGTCGAAGCGGCGACCATGCCGGCAGCGACGATTGCTTTGATGAAATTCATGGGGTGGTCTCCATCTTGTGAGCGAAGCGCCGAACGCGCCCGATCGCGCTCACGCCGGTCCATCTAGGAGCGGTCGGTGCTGCTTTTACGAAGGTTGGATGACAGTTGGATGACAGAGCTAAGCGGCTGAAAATACTTAGCTTTGGGTCGGAAGCGAGGGCTTCGGCCGGGGAAAACAGGCGGTAAAAGTCGCGCCATTGTTCGGCACGCTCTCGATCAAAAGACGCCCGCGATGACGGTTAAGAATATGTTTCACCAGCGATAATCCGAGGCCCGTTCCGCCCTGGTTACGGCTGTCGCCGACATCCACCCGGTAGAACCGCTCGGTCAGCCGCGGCAGGTGCTCGGGCGCGATGCCGGGGCCGAAATCCCGTACCATGACACGGATTTCGGGGCTCCCTTCGCCCGATGCGCCCGGAACGGTCTGATTGAGCGACACTATGACGCGGCCGCCCGAGGCGCCGTATTTGAGGGCGTTCTCGATCAGGTTCTCGAACAGGCGGAGCAGTTCCTCGCGGTCGCCGGCGATCGTGACCGGGGCCTGCGGCAGGTCGACGTCGATCTCGACCTGGCGTTCGCTGGCCAGCGCCTCGAGCCCGTCGGCCACCTGGCGGATGATCGGCACGATGTCGATCGAGGCCTCGGGCCGCACATGGGCCGACAACTCGACCCGCGACAGCGACAGCAGGTCGTCGATCAGCCGCGCCATGCGGGTGGCCTGGGTGTGCATGATACCGAGGAAGCGTTCGCGCGCCCGGGCGTCCTCGCGCGCCGGCCCCTGCAGCGTGTCGATGAAACCGGACAGCGCGGCGAGCGGCGTGCGCAGCTCATGGCTGGCATTGGCGACGAAATCGGCGCGCATCTCCTCGACCCGGCGCAGCGGTGTCAGGTCGTGGAAGGTCATCAGCATGCACTTCTCGGTGCCGCCGAACTGGGTCGGCACCGGCACCGGCGTGATCACCAATTCCATCCAGCGATCGACCGGAACGTGGTCGGAGTAGGTGGCGCGGCGCGGCTCGGTGGTCGCGATCGCCTCGCGCAGCGCGGTGATAATCTCCGGAGAACGCAGGGCAAATTGCGCCAGCTCGTTCTTGCGCAGCGCCGGCGCAAGTTGGGCCGCAGCGGTGTTGAGATGGATGACGCGCCCGGCGCGATCGAGCAGCACGGCCGGATCCGGCATGCCGGCGACGACGGCGCTGACGGCGGTCGCCTCGACTGGATTGCCGTGGCGGACATCCTCGCGCGAGGCGCCGGCATCGTGCAGCCGCCATGGCACCAGCGCCGCAGCCGCGATGCAGACGAACACCGCGCAGGCGCGCACCAGCGACAATTCGCCGAGCGCGACCACCACGCTGAGCGCCAGCGCTGCGGCAAGCAGGATCAGCGCGGAATGGCGCAGGCGGTCGGGCCAGGGCGAGAAAATGGACTGCGGGGTATCGTCAATTGCCATCGCGGCGGCTTTCTTCCCGTCGGTTCGTGTCTCGCCCAGGCGCGGTCATATCGACCGTCCCTCGGGAGGCATCTGGCCGCGTCATCAGACCCCGGAATCACCGCGCTTGCGGACCAGAACCGCCTCATGGTGCGGCTCGGCGCGGGGACCCGAATCAGTCTGCGGCAGCCGTTTGAGTCGGGCGCCGACGATAACCTCCCGAAACGTCAGCAAGATTACAGATATGACGAATGGCGCAATATAGTAGAGCAGGCGGAACAGCAGCATACCGCCGAGCAGGTCCTCGCGGTCCATCTGCCAGAGGCCGACCAGCATGGCGGCGTCGAACACCCCGAGCCCGCCGGGGGAGTGGCTGGCGAAGCCGAGCAGGGTCGCCGACACGAAGATGACCGCGACCACGACGAAGCCGAGATTGGGCTCGTCCGGCACCAGCACGTACATCGCCAGCGCGCAGAAGCCGAGGTCGATGATGCCGATCGCGATCTGCAGCAGCGTCAGCGGGCCGCCCGGCAGGGTCACCGTCCAAGGCCCGCGGCCGACCACCCGCGGCTGGGTCCAGACCCAGACCACATAGGCGACCAGCGCGATGATGATGCCGAACGCCAGCGTGCGGTTGAGCCAGGGCGGCAACTGGTCGATGTTGGCGGCGGCTTCCGGGTGATAGGCGATGCCGAGCCCGAGCACCGCGGCGTTGCCGAGCCAGAAGGTCAGGCCGGCGAGAAAGCAGATCTTGGCGACGTCGATCGCGTTCAATCCCCAGGCCGAATAGATCCGGTAGCGCACCGCGCCGCCGGTGAAGACGCTGGCACCGACATTGTGGCCGATCGAATAGGAGGTGAATGCCGCGAGCGCATTGATGCGATAGGGCACGTGGGCATGGCCGATCGCGCGCACCGCGAACAGATCGTAGAAGGTCAGCGTGAAATAGCCGGCTGCGACGAAGAGTCCCGCCAGCATGATCTGCCGCGGCTCGGTGCTCTTGATGGCCTCGAGCACCTCGTTGGTGTCGATGCCGCGCAGCATGTGGTAGAGGACGTAGCAGGCGATGCCGATGACGGCGATGCTGATGACAACACCCAGCCGATGCAGGAATTGCTTCTGGCGTAGAAACGCCATCGCCCTGCGTATTGCTTCCAGCATCTAGACCTCGAATTGCGATCCCGCGACGACGGCTCCCGGGCGATCTCCGCCGGCGCTTCGCTGTGCCCTGCCCCGTGTAGCGCGTTTTAAGCCGGAGTGGAATTCGTCAAACGACAATAAAACGCGCATCTTCAAGATATTAGGGATGATTCATGACAGCGGGTGCACAAATATGCGCGTTTCTCGCCGCCTTCGACAGGGCTTGACATGCACGTGCGGCAGTTAGCCCGGCGAATGGCGCGCAAGACCACCCGGGAAACTACGGGGGCTGATGCGCCGCGCGGCATCCGGTCAACGAAATCGCCGCTGCAATGATCATTGCGACGGCGACGAGGCAAGTCCGCGGTTCGTTATGCCCGCGCGGTAGCCACCGCGGTGAACGATATCGGCGGCATCGGGGAAATGTCCCTTCACGCGCCTGGCGATCACTTTGCCGTCAAGCTTGACCTCGAAGACGCCGCCCTTGCCCGGCACCAGTTCCGCATCGAGGCCAAGGCGGTCGCGCAGCAGCGTGGCCGCCGCCCTGGCGCGCTTCTCGTAGCCGCAGGGACGGCAATAGGTGATCGAGAGGTCGGTCATGGCGTGTTCTCCCATCTTTCAGGCTGCAAGATGCTGCGCGCTCGCGGCCTCGATGCCGGCGATCCAGCCGGCGACCGAGCGACCGATCGCCTCGGGATGATCTTCCTGCAGGTAATGCGCGCCCGCGCCGAGCTGGATGACCGCGCAATGCTGCAGCCGCGCCGCGAATTCGGCGGCGAAGGCCGGCGACACCAACGCCCCGGGCGAGCCGGCAAACAGCAGCTTCGGATAGGTCGAAGCCGCAAGCGCGGCGTGCGCGGTGGTGAGCGCCCGATCGACATCGGCAGGCTCGCCCGCGATCGGCAACTCGCGCGGCAGCATCAAGGTCGGCTTGCGGCTCTCGCGCGTCGCGAACGGCGCGCGGTAGGCCTCCATCTCCTCGTCGCTGAGCGCGCGCAGGATCGAGCCGGGCAGCACGCGCTCGACGAACGCGTTGCCGTCGAGGACCATCGCCTCGCCCACGCCCGGCGTGCGGAATTTCCGGAAGGTCCCCCGCGCGGCCTCGTGCTGGTGGAAGTCGGGCCAGTCCCGCATCGGGCGGATGAACTCCATGAAGGCGAGCCCGCGCACGAGCTGCGGGCGCCGCGCCGCAAGGTGGAATGCGAGCGCCGTGCCCCAATCCTGGGCGACGAGATACGCCGAGCTGATGCCGAGCTCGTCGATCAGCGCGTCGAGATAGTCCGCCTGGTCGAAGAAGCGGTAGGCAATGTCGGGCTTGCCGGACTGGCCGTAGCCGATCAGGTCGGGCGCGATGCAATGCCCGACCGGCGCCACCAGCGGCATGATGTTGCGCCAGATGTAGGACGACGTCGGGTTGCCGTGCAGGAACAGCACGTGCGGCGCGTCGCTGCCTCCAAGCTCGCGATAGGCCATCGTAGACCCGAGCACGGCGCGATGATGCAGGCTGATGTCGGCGGATGTCGTCATGGCAACTCCTTGAACACGGTTTGGAATGCGATCGTCTTGAAACGCTCGAGCGCAGCCGCGCTGCGTTCGACCTTCATGCGCAGCATGGCGCCCTGCCAGGATGCGAGCAGGAAGTCGGCAAGCTCATCGGGATCGAAGTCGGACGCGATCTCGCGCTTGGCCTGGGCCTCGGTGATGCAGGCCGCGAATGGCGCGCGCCATTCCCGGAAGATCTCGTCGAGCTGCTCGCGCAGCATCTCGCTGGTGCCTGAGGCTTCGAGGCTGAAATCGCCGATCAGGCAGCCGCGGGTGAAGCCATCATGGGCAAGCTTGCCGGTGATGAGATCGAGATAGCGGCGGAGCCTCTCGCGCGGCGGCAGCGAGGTGTCGCCCAGCGCCTCCGCGACGAGGCAGCGCACATAGGCGAAGTAGCGGTGCAGCACTTCGGAGGCGAACAGCTCCTTGGAGCGGAAATGGTTGGTGAACGAGCCCTGCGGCGCGCCGGCAGCCGTGGTGACGTCGCGCACGCTGGTACCGTGATAGCCGGTCCGGAACATTTCCTTCAGGCCGGCGTCGAGGATGGCATCGCGGAGAGAGGGTTTTGGCATGGGCATGATTTAATACGTACGTACGTATTAATGTCAAGCCCTAAGATGAATGCGGCGCGCACCGCGCGTGGCGCCGCCGCCCAGGCGGATAGATCAAGGGTTTTTTAGGGGGTCAGCTCGCCGGCTTGCTGCGCGAGACCACCCAGTCGCGCAGCCAGGAGCCGATCGCGCAGCCGACGAGGTAAAGCGCGAACATGACCAGGAAGAGGTCGAGCCAATAGCCGAAGCGGCCGGGCACGACCCGCGCGAATGATGCCGCGACCAGCGCGGCGGCGAGCAGCGCGAGCCAGATCATCCAGACCCGTGAGACGGCCTGCGCCCGGTGCACCACTGCGATCCAGCCCATGCCGAAGCCGAGCAGCGCGGCGCCGAGCAGCCAACCCCAGAAGAATGTCGCGAGCACGGTCATCGCTACTTCACCACGAATTCGATGCGGCGGTTCTGCGCCTTGCCGTCTTCATTCTCGTTGCCGGCGAGCGGCTGCGTGCTGCCATAGCCGATCGGCGTGAAACGGTTGGCAGGCAGTCCGGCTCGCACCAGGTAATCCACCACGGCCTGCGCGCGCCGCTCCGACAATGCCTGGTTGGCCGCCTCCTCGCCATCGCTGTCGGTGTGGCCGGCGACCTCGATCGTCGCATTGGGGCAGCGCATCGCAGTCTCGATCAGGCGGTCGAGCAGGCCGGCGGAGTCAGGAACGATATCGGCCTTACCCGACTCGAAGCGGATCTTGCCCCTCGAGAGGATCTCGGAAAACAGCTGCTGGCACACGGTGGGATCGACCGGCGCCGCCGCAGGCTTGACCGTGACCTCGGCCTTGTACTGCCAGCCCTGCGGAAAGTCCTTGCCGAGCCCGTCGCGGATCTGGCCGGCCGCGGCATCGTAGAGCGCATCGCCCGACAGCTTCACCTCGCGATCCGACACCACGAGCGTCCCGGTCGACAGCCGCGACAGCGCACCGAGCGCAGGCACCACCGCCGCCGCAAACCCCGAGGGTGCGCCGATGCTGGCCTTGAGATTGTCGACCACCTTCTCGCTGAAGAACTTGCGGCCGGCGGCGGCGACCAGCGCGGCATGCACGTTGTTGTCGGGCACGTAGCCGGTCAGCGTCAGCGTCACCGCGACCGGGTCCTTGTAGGCCTGGAACACGTAAGGCGGCGCCTTGATGTCGTTGGCGGCGATCGAATAGCCCTCCGGCAGGTTCTTCAGCGCCGCCGCGACCGCTTCACGTCCGCCGAGCTCGCGCGCCATGCCGGCGAGCGCAACCTTGTTGTCGGTCAGCGTGACCTTGCCTTCCTTCAGCTTGCCGATCTGGTCGAGCAGCAACAGCGCCGCCGGATCGAACCGCTGTGGCGCGCCGCGGGCGAGCGCCATCTGATCGACCACCTCGACACCGCCGAGACTGGCCTTCGCGGCCTCGGTCAGCTTGCTCTTGCTCGACGGCAGCGGCGCGTTGCCGCCAAGCGTGACGCGCACCACGTCGCGCTCCGCCGACCACACATAGGGCTTGGCCTCGGGAACAAGGCGGGTCTCGTCGTTGACCAGCCGCACACCCGGCACGGCTTCGACCGACGCCACCGCACTGAGCCGGCCGTCCTCGGAGAAGGCATTGGCGGCAAACGTCACGTCACGGCCGTCGACGCTGATGCGGCGCTTGTCGAGGACGGTGTCCTTCAGTGCGGCATTAGAGCGCGCGGCGAGGTCCGCTTCGACCGTCGCCGTCGAGGTCCAGGCCGCGATACCCCACAGGACGACCAGCGGAATCACCCCAGGCCACCACTTGCTACTCCACTTGAAAAGTCCGTGCATTCAGCATCCTGCCGGGTCGGGAAGCAGAGAGAAAACAAACCCTTGGCCGACTGTCAAACCCCAAATCGAACGCCATGGCGGGGCCGCCATGTCGGACCGGGATAACAATTTCTTCAGTGGTCTTTCGCTAAGTTTGCGGCGGAATGCAAATCGGCCAGCCCGTGCCCTCATGAAACAACTCCGCAACACCGTGATCCGTGCCGGGATGGAGGCGTTGTATTTTTCGGGTGCGCATATCCTGCTGCGGCCGATATTCGCCGGCGTCGGCGCCATCTTCATGCTGCACCACGTCCGCCCGCGGCGCGCCGACGCGTTCCAGCCCAACCATCATCTCGAGGTCACGCCGGACTTCCTGCGTGCGATGCTGACGCATCTGCGCGCGCTCGACGTCGAAATCGTCAGCATGGACGAGGCGCATCGCCGCCTCACCGAACGGAATTTCGCGCGGCGCTTCGCCTGCTTCACCTGCGACGACGGCTATCGCGACAACCGCGATTTCGCGCTGCCTGTGATGCGCGAGTTCGGCGCACCGTTCGCGGTGTTTGTCGCGAGCGATTTCGCCGACGGCTGCGGCAAATTGTGGTGGATCGCGCTGGAGCGGATCATCGCGGCGGCATCGGCGATCGAGGTGCCGATCGCCGGCGTCATGACGCGGATCGACACCGCAACGCCGCAAGCCAAGCGCACGGCGTTCGGCCGCATGCACGACTGGCTGCGTTCGCTGCCGGGCGAGCAGGAGATGCAGGCCGAGATCTCCGCGCTGTGCACCCGCCATGGCGTCGACGAGGCCGGTATCGCGCGCGAGCTCTGCATGACCTGGGACGAATTGCGCGGCTTCGCCGCCGATCCGCTGGTCACGATCGGCGCCCATACCATCACCCATTGCAATCTCGCCAAGCAGAGCGAGACCATCGCATCGTTCGAGCTCGCCACCAGCCGGGCGCGGATCGAGGACGCGCTGCAGCGGCAAGTCGCGCATCTCGCCTATCCCTATGGCGACCGGATCGCCGCCGGGCAGCGCGAATTCGCCCTCGCGAAGTCGATCGGCTTCCGGACCGCGGTGACGACACGGCCGGGCATGCTGTTTCCCGAAAGCGCCGACCATCTGACCGCCTTGCAGCGGGTCTCGCTGAACGGCAATTACCAGGACGCGCGGCTCTTGCCGGTGCTGACCTCCGGCGCCGCGACCGCGGTGTGGAATGGTTTTCGCCGGATCGATGCGGCGTAAGACCACGCGAACCTAGCCCGGATACAGCGAAGCGCAATCCGGGACGGCCGCCGCCACGAATAGAGCTGCCCCGGATTTCGCTTCGCTGCATCCGGGCTACAGACCCTCTCCTTCCTTGACTCGATCCCCGGCCGCGATCAGAACCATCGGCAACGCAATGGAGGAGCGCATGTTCAAGGATCTGTTTTCACTGAAAGGCCGCGTCGCATTGGTGACCGGAGGATCGCGCGGCATCGGCAAGATGATCGCGGCCGGCTTCCTCGCGCAGGGTGCCGCCAAGGTCTACATCACCGCGCGCAAGGCCGGCCCCTGCGAGGCCACCGCCCAGGAACTGTCAGCCGCCTATGACGGCGAATGCATCGCGCTGCCGATCGACATCTCGACCGTCGAGGGCTGCGACAAGCTCGCGAGCGAAATCATCAAGCGCGAGCCGAAGCTCGACATCTTGGTCAACAATGCCGGCGCGGCGTGGGGCGCGGATTTCGACGAATTCCCGGAGAGCGGCTGGGACAAGGTGATGAACCTCAACGTCAAGTCGATCTTCTTCCTGACCAAGGCGCTGGCCAAGCCGCTGCGTGCGGCGGCGAGCCACGACAAGCCCGGCAAGGTGATCAACATAGCCTCGATCGACGGCATCTTCGTCAACCCGATGGAGACCTATTCCTATGCCGCGAGCAAGGCCGCGGTGATCCATCTGACGCGCCGGATGGCGACGCGGCTGATCAAGGACAACATCAACGTCACCGCGATCGCGCCGGGCGCCTTCAAGTCGGACATGAATCGCGCCGCGCGCGACCACGCGGATGAAGTCGCACAACGCGTTCCGTCCCGGCGGGTCGGCAGCGACGAGGATATGGCGGGCACCGCGATCTATCTCGCCTCCCGCGCCGGCGACTATGTGGTGGGCAACACCATCGCGGTCGACGGCGGCGTGGTCTACGCGACCGCGGGGCTGGAGATCGCGGGGTAGCGCGGTATCGCGACGATCGACCTTAGGCGCCCTTCTACCGCTGTCATGCCCCGGCTAGACCGGGGCATCCAGTACGCCGCGGCTCTCAATCCCGCTCTGCTGTCTCTGGAATACTGGATCACCCGCTTTCGCGGGTGATGACGGAGTGAGCGCACGACGCAAAAAAGAAAAGGGGCGAGCCAGGACCTTGTCGGCTCACCCCTTTCCGGCCCCTCCGGGAGGAGAGGAACTGTTAGATGAGGATCAGCTCTCGATCCTCACATACTCGAAGTCGCCCGGCTTGTTGTCGATGCCGACCTTGGGCGCCGAGATCCAGGAGGCGAACTCGCCGGGTTCGGTCACCGGCTTCATCAGCGAGGCGATGAAGTCGCCGTCGGCGGTCGATGGCAGCCAGTCGTTCTTGCGGCTCGCCCAGGTGGCGTCGTCGATCAGGAGGCCATCGGGCGTCGCATGGACGTCCTTGAACTCGCCGATCTGGCGGTGGAAGGCGGTGCTCGGCACCTGGAGCTTGTAGTCGATGCCCGCGGTCGAGATCACCTTATTCCAGCGCAGCATGCCCTTGACGCAATCCTGCGTGTAGTCGTCGCGCAGCCGCATGTTGAGCGCGGTCAGCGCCGGCTCGTCGACCATCTTGATCTGGCCGTCGACCAGCTTCATGACCGGATAGGTCGAGCTCTTCAGCTGATGGTCGTCGTCGATCGTGGTTTCCTTGTAGCGGCCCTTAATGCCGGCATTGAAGGCGTTCGCCGCGTTGGTCGACACTTCAGAGCCGAACAGGTCGAGCGACAGCGAATAGTGCAGGTTCAGCTTCTTCTGGATGGTCGGCAGGTCGATCACGCCGAGCGCACGGATCCTTGCGATGTCGTTCGGATCGGTGATGCCGGCCTCCTTCATCGCATCGCAGGTGCGCTGCACGACGCGGGTGATGCCGGTCTCGCCGACGAACATGTGGTGGGCTTCCTCGGTCAGCATGAAGCGGCAGGTGCGCGACAGCGGATCGAAGCCCGACTGCGCCAGCGAGTGCAGCTGCATCTTGCCGTCGCGGTCGGTGAAGTAGGTGAACATGAAGAACGACAGCCAGTCCGGCGTCGCCTCGTTGAAGGCCCCTAACATGCGCGGTGAATCCGCATCGCCCGAGCGGCGGCGGAGCAAATCATCCGCTTCCTCGCGGCCGTCACGGCCGAAATACTTCTGCAAAAGGTAGACCATCGCCCAGAGATGGCGGCCTTCCTCGACATTGACCTGGAACAGATTGCGCATGTCGTAGAGCGAAGGCGCGGTCTTGCCGAGATGGCGCTGCTGCTCGACCGAGGCAGGTTCAGTGTCGCCCTGGATCACGATCAGGCGGCGCAGCATCGCGCGATGCTCGCCGGGGACTTCCTGCCAGGCCGGCTTGCCGTAGTCCTCGCCGAACGGAATGACGCGGTTCTCTTCCTGCGGTGCAAGCAGGATGCCCCAGCGATATTCGGGCATCCGCACGTAGTCGAACTTGGCCCAGCCGCGCGGATCGACCGAGTAGGCGGTGCGCAGATAGACCAGCGACTCCTGGAAGCCGTCCGGTCCCATGTCTTTCCACCAGTCCATGTAACCGGGGTGCCAGCCCTCCAGCGCCTTGAGCACCTGGCGGTCCTCGGCGAGATTCACGTTGTTCGGAATCTTGGTCGAGTAATCGACGTTCATGATGTTCATATTCATGGCGTGCTCCTTGATATCGTTTCGGTGCGTATCGCGTCTTGCTCAACCGTCATCCTGAGGAGCGCGTAGCGCGTCTCGAAGGATGCTTGTCTGGCATTCTTGCCTCCAATCATCCTTCGAGGCTCGCAAGCGCTCGCACCTCAGGATGACGGCGGTATTCGCCCTCTACACTCGCGTCATGTCGAATTGCGCCTTCTGGCCGGTGCCGTAGCGGCGCAGCGCGCCGTCCTCACCGACCGCGTTGGGCCGCTGGAAGATCCAGTTCTGCCACGCGGTGAGGCGCGAGAAGATCTTCGATTCCATGGTCTCGGGACCGACGAAGCGCAGATTGGCTTCCATGCCGGTGAGGCCGTCGGGCGAGAACGAGGTGCGCTCCTCGAAGAACACGCGGACCTCGTCGTCCCAGTCGATGTCGTCGAGCGCGAAGGTGACGAGGCCGAGCTCCTCGGCCTCCTCGGCATCGAGCGCCTTGCCGATCGCAGCTTGCGCGCGCTCCAGATCCGACGGATCGGCCTGGAAGCGCGATTGCAGCCGGGTCAGGCCGTGGCTCATCGGGTACGGCCCGAAATTCATCGCGGTCAGCTCGATCGCCGGCGGCGGGCGGTTGTCGCCCTGCTTCTGGCCAATCAGCATGTAGGAGCGGTCGGCGGCGAACACGAGCTCGGCCAAGGTGCCGACGAAGCAGGAGCCGGGCTCGACCAGCGTCACCAGCGTGCGCGAGGTGACGTCGATGCGCTTGAGCACGCGCTTCCAGTAGTGCCTGACCTCGTTGACCAGCCAGTGCGCCTTGTTGGCCTCCAGGAATGCGTCGTAGGACACGACATTGGCGCGGTCGCCGTGGCTCTTGAACACCAGCATCGCGATCTCGAGCTCGTTGATGCGCAGATGCAGGATCGCATCGTCGAGCTCGCGGGCGACCTGCAGCGGCCAGAACGCCGCGCCCTGTCCGATCATGCCGTCGAGATCGGCGGGTGCAGCGGCTTCCGGCGCCTTGATCGAGATGGTGGCGATGCGGGCAGTGCGATCGATGTCGACGCTGACGAAGCCGTAGCGGATCGCGCTGTCGTCGATGGTGCGGTTGAGCGGCGTCAGCGCAAGGCCCTTGCCCGCGCCGTTGCGCTTCGACCTGGCGGCGAATTCCTTGACGCGCTCGGCAAGCTTGCCCTCGAGCTTGGAGTTCGGCGCGATCTCGTCGACCAGCCGCCATTGCACGGCGCGCTTGCCCTTGATGCCTTCCTCGATGGTGCAGAAGAAATCGGCGTGGTCGCGGCGCACCTTGCGCTTGTCGACGACGCGGGTGAGGCCGCCGGTGCCAGGCAGCACCGCGAGCAGCGGCACTTCCGGCAGCGCGACGGCGGCGGCGCCGTCATCGGCCATCATGATGTGGTCGGTCGCGAGCGCCAGCTCATAGCCGCCGCCGGCCGCGGTGCCGTTGACGACGGTGATGAAGCTCTGGCCGGAGTTCTCGCTGGAATCTTCCAGGCCGTTGCGGGTCTCGTTGGTGAACTTGCAGAAGTTGACCTTGTGGGCGTGGGTCGATCCCGCCAGCATGCGGATGTTGGCGCCGGCGCAGAACACGCGGTTCTTGCCCGAGCGCATCACCACGACCTTCACTTCGGGATGCTCGAAGCGCAGCCGCTGCACGGCATCGGCAAGTTCGATGTCGACGCCGAGGTCATAGGAATTGAGCTTGAGCTGATAGCCCTCGAACAGGCCGGCGTTCTCGTCGACGTCCATGGTCAGCGTCGCGACGTCGCCGGCGACGTCGAGCTTCCAGTGCCGGTAGCGCGACGGTTCGGTCTGGAAATCGATGTACTTCGCCCCGCCTGCAAGGACGCGATCGTCACCAGCCATGGGCCACCCTTACCTGTTGTTCGTTTGAAGGTTCGTCTTGTCTTCATGCACAATAATGCATGTTTTCGATCCAGTCCAGTTCAAAACGCTAAAACATGCATTTTGTTTCATGTTCCGAAAAATCGCTCGCTGGGCCAATGGGCTAGCACCAGCAGGAAATGTCAGGCCGCCAGTGCCGGGTCATCGCGCAGCGCCGCCTTGGCGAATTCGGTCACCGCGTCCAGCGTCACCGCGGGCGCCTCGCGATGCGGCGAATGGCCCGCGCCCGCGATGGCCGCAACGTCGACCGGGCAATAGCACTCCTCCTGGGCGATCTCGACCTGACGCATCGTGCCGTATTGATCGTCCGCACCCTGCACGATCAGCACCGGCACGCGGATATAGGCGAGATAGTCGGAGATATCCCAGTCGCGGAATGCCGGATCGAGCCAGGCACCGTTCCAGCCATAGAAGGCGTTGTCGACATCCTTGTGCCAGCGCGCGAGCTTCTCTCTCAGATTGGTGGTCTCGTAGAACGTCTTGATCTCGGCGATCGACCGCACCGAGATGTCCTCGACGATGAAGTGCGGCGCGAGCAGCGCAAGGCCTTGCAGGCGATGATCCTGGTGCGCGCCGACATAGATCGCGGCGATCGAGGCACCGTCGGAGTGGCCCACCAAGAGGCCGCGGCTGAAGCCGATCCGGTCGAGCAGCTTCGGCAGCACGTCGAGCGCCTCGCGATGCATGTAATCGACCGGACGCGGCAGCTTCACCGGCGACGACGCGCCATAGCCCGCGCGCGAATAGACAAACACGCCGGCGCCGGTCGCCGCCTGCAGCTTCTCCGGGAAGTCGCCCCACAGGCCGACGCAGCCGAGGCCTTCATGCAGCATCACGATGGTGGGTGCGGACTCAGGCGAGGGCCCGATCATGCGGTATTCGAGCTCGGCGCCGTCGATGCTGAGGAAGCCTGTGGGGTTTAGGTTTTGCATGATGGCGCCTCCTCATCGTCGTCCCGGCGAAGGCCGGGACCCATATGTGGACGGCCCCCGTGTTACAAGAGCTTTCTGGAACGGTTCGGATCGCTGTCATCCATATGTCCGGCCTGTTTGATGCGATCGTG
>NZ_LGHK01000203.1 GCF_001908235.1 Bradyrhizobium sp. NAS96.2 | reverse complement strand
GTCAGTTCCCTCGCCTCCGTCCGTTCCAGCAAATCTGAAAACCGCATCCGTCGTACACCCTCGTGAATGGATGCCGTGCCCATCGCGCCCCCTTTGCTCCGGGGCACCAAAAACACGACACTTCACGAGCTACAAACAGGCGACAGATCACGAGCTACTGACACGTTCGACCGGGCAACTTGACACGTCGGGCAACTCAGGATATATTTCTACTATTCCGAAATTACGCAGACGTCCGCTCGCGCCAAGGCCGTCGCATATGGCATTTACGTGCTTGCGCAACTGACGCTGCCACGTCACAGGAACGCGCGCTGTTCGCGGCCACAGCCAGGTCGTGCACCAAATGGGAAGCCGAGAAAGGCGCAGGTGATGTCCCGCCCATCCTCCAACAGCTGCCCAGAAGCGTGCATCGCTGAAGCTCCGAGCCGGGCCATGAGCGGACACCTGGACCAAGGTCATTCGGCAACTTCTGCTTCCTGAGCGTCCCCTTGCCTTCCTCTGCCGTCAGATCGTCGAGCCGCGCGATACCGGCCGGGCGACAGGCCGTGATGCCGGTGGAACAGCTTCGAGAACGCCGCCGCCGTCTCGTAACCGACCCGGCTCGCGATGCGTGCGATCGGCTCGTCGCTGGTTTCGAGCAGGAACGCCGCTTCTGCCATCCGTCGCTCGATGACGTAGCGATGCATCGACTGGCCGACGAGCCTGGTGAAACGGGCCGAAAATGCCGAACGGCCGAGCCCCACGCGGCGGCCGAGGTCGCTCAGGGCCCAGGGCCGCTCCGGGTTTTCGTGAATCAGCTTGAGCGCTGGTCCGATATGCGGATCAGAGATGGCCCCGAGCCAGCCGCCTTGTCCGGGACTGAGGGACGCGATCCAGCTTCGGAGCACCTCGACAAAGAGCACTTCCGTCAATCGTGAAAGCGCGACGCGTTGACCGGGACGCTCGGTCGCGGACTCGCTCATCAAGCGGCGCAGGATTGCTTCAAGCCAACCATTGTCCGCCGTTGGCTTCAGCAAGAGCACGGGTGGAAGCAACTCCAGCACGTTGCCAAGCAGCGGCCGCGACACCGTGAAATTGCCGCAGAGCATGGCCGAGAGCGGCTTGGCACGGCCGCCGTGACGAATGAAGCCAAGACGCGGCGACGATCGATCGATATCCACGATCCGCAGCGGCTCGGCCCGGCGATCCGAATAAAACACATGGGGCTCTCCGCGCGTGATGACGACAAAGTCGCCCCCGGTCATCTGGATTTTCTGCCCGTGTCCGACCGCAAGGGTCGCTGCGCCCTGGCTGAGATAGTGAAACAGAGCGTAGGGACGCGCCGGCAACTCAAGACGCCAGGGATGGCCCAGCTCGAAGTGAAAGAGCAGCGTTCCGCTGAGACGAACGCGATCGAGCACCTGAGCGAGTATGTCCATGCCGCCGAGGTTAGTCCTGCGGACGATCGGACACAACATCCGGACGATTGATCTCTATCGTCCGTAGGGGCCGTGGAATACGTCATACCGCCGCGGGCCGACGTTACGTGCGGCAACCATTTCGCCAATGGCAGATGGAAGAACCGCGACCTTGCTGGAAACGCCTGTCCATTCCCCGGACCGTGTTCGTCCGATACGTCAACAGGAACAATCGATGCGAAATCTCCTCCTCTCAGCCGCCACCATACTCCTGGCCGGAACGACATTGGCCGGCTCCGTCCATTCCGCCGAACTGCCCAAGGGAGCAGCCCACAACATCGTGCTCGTGCACGGCGCTTTCGTGGACCAGACCAGTTGGCAACCCGTTGCCGATATTCTCACGAAGAAAGGCTACAACGTCACGCTCGTGGAAAATCCGCTCACCTCGCTTGCCGCCGACGTCGATGCCACCAAGCAGGCGCTCGCGAAGCAGGACGGCAAGACCGTCCTCGTCGGCCACTCATGGGGCGGCGTGGTGATCACGGAAGCCGGCAACGATCCCAAGATCTCGGCGCTGGTCTATGTATCCGCCTTCGCGCCGGAGGTCGGCGAATCCCTGGCGTCACTGGCAAAGGCCGGCCCGCCGACGGAAGGCGGCAATGCGATCCATCCCGACGCGAAGGGCAATCTGTACATCGATCCCAAGGTGTTTCCGTCGGCTGTCGCGGCCGACCTTCCGCCGGAAATCGCCGCGCACCTGGCCAATTCGCAGCTTCCGTTGAACCACGTTGCGTTCGAAGCCGCCGTCGACATTGCGGCCTGGCATGACAAGCCGACGTTCTACGTCATCAGCACGAAGGACAAGGTCGTCGCGCCGCAGGCCCAGAAGTCGTTCGCAGCCAGGATGAAGGCGCAGACGACGGAAGTCGCCGGCAGCCATGCCTCGCTCGTCGTCCATGCGAAGCAAGTCGCTGAGGTCATCGAAAAGGCAGCGCTCGCGAAGTGACAATGCCGCTCCCGGCGGGTTCGCGCCGGGAGCGGTACGCTCGCTCAAAGAATGCAGAGCGCATCGGACCGCGATGGCGCAAACCAGCCAAAGCTGGGGAACGTCCGAAGGGAATTTCCTGCATGTACAAGACACTCCTTGTCACTGTCGCGGCCTCAGCTCTTGCCACCGGGGCTGTCACATCTGCTCCCGCAGTCAGGCAAGAGCCGCTGGATGCTGCGACCCTCAGCGCGATAAAATCCAAGTTCGGCAGGCTGATGGAGTTGGCCAACAAGCACGATTTCAAGGCTCTGCATGGGATGTTCTGGCAGTCGCCCTCGACCCTGTTGGTGGCCAAGAGCGCGATCCAGTCCGAGGGGAACTGGGCCGGTTTTTGGGGCAACGAGGCGATTGATCAAAAGCTTCATGATATCGGCAGCTCCGGCCCGGTCGTGCTCGAGCCGGATTATTCGAAGCTGAGGGTTGTCGGCCTGACGCGCGACGTCGCCGAGTCCTACGTGCCGATGAACATCACGGTCTCTTATGCGGGGCAGGATGGAACGCCCAGGCCGTTTCTCATGATCATCAATTGGCTTCGGATCGGAAAGGACTGGAAGGTCGCTTCCGAAATCATTCTGCCGGTGCCACCCGTCCCCGCCGCGAAGGGATAGGCACTTCGATCCGGCTATGGCTGCGCGCCAATGAGTCCGCGTCCTCAACTAGGCCGCGTACCCATAAAGCCGCCCGCCGAACGACGTCTGCATTATCGTCAGAAGCCGACAAAAGAGGGGCGCTTGGTCATGTCGGCTTTGGGCCAACAGCAGACCTCAGCAATGGTTACCGCTTCGTCCGAGCTGTCGTCGAAGCGCGTAATTTATCCCAGAATGCCTCAGCTTCTGATGTAAGCACCTCCTCCTGCGTGACCACAAAGGTCTCCTGGACCGGCAAGAGATTTTTGCGAACGAAGGCGAGGAAGTCGTGCAGGATGCCGATCTGATCCGGCGAAATGGTTTCAAGAAGCTCCATCCACCACTTGCTTTTCGGCTGTCGATCTCTTCCCAAAGGAACGATCGCCTCAAGCGCCCAGTCCAGGTAGCCCGGATCGTCAATTGCGCCGAGCATCAATAACGGCAAATAGTAGAGAAATGTCGCGGGCTCCAACAATTCTCTCGTATGGCCGATCCTTCCAACCATGGTCCAATCGCCAATCTTAATCTCGGTCCATTGGCGCCCAGCAAGCCTCAGCAAGTCCTGACGGAACTCATAGTCGTCATCGTGCCGATCTTCCCTCCAAAAGAAGCGCGCGGGCTCCGGTTGCGCCGGAAAGGCCGCAAGTAGCAATTTGAAGAATTGCTCTTTTGTGGTCACGCGTTCCGACATAATCCCGAGGCGTCGCTAATCCGTCTTATACACTGACAACTGAACGTCTATCCCTGCCTCACCCACAGCCGCGACCAGATCGGCTGGAATGGTCAAAGACTTAGACAACGACGAATTGGGAAAGCTCAGACCTACGTCCAAACTCGGCGCTCCAATCGAACCGTTGGCAACGAGCCCCGAAATGTCGGCGCGAATTGATCGAATAAGGTCGAGAGCAGCGGCCCATTGGTCTTCATTACCTGCAATATCGATCTGAGCATACGCGCAGCCTGATGACACCTCATACCGGTCGACTTGTCGCCCCAACGAGGCGTTCAGATCAGAACGGGAGAGAGCCACGTCTGGTATGCGAATTGCGATGCTTAGCGGCTGCGAGCTTGTCATGCTGCATTGTATTCCGGTTCTCGGGATGTCGGCAAAGGGTTCAGAAGGCGACATAGGGTGAATAGATCAAACTTTAGCCAGCTATTTGGACAGGATTTAATCTGATTACAGTAAGCATCGAGGAGGTGCGAACCGAAAGGCGCTTTAGGAGACCTAACTGTGGCTTCTCATTGGATAGCGACCATCGGTTTACTGCTAATTGTCGCAGCGGGAATGGCATTGGCTTGGCCGCTTCGGAAAAGGCGCGGCGGCGGCTTGCATGCTGACGTTGACGGTCCAGGCCACGCAATCGATGGAGCACATCACGGTCACGACCATGGGGACGGCTCCTCCTCGGCCGATCACTGATCACTGCTTATCGAGCTTTGCTGCAACCAACGCTATTTGACGCCCGCGCGGAAGTCCGCTTCTGTGAAGGGTTTCGGACGCCGGCCGCTTGAGGGACGGCGCCGCGTATTCGGCGGCCGGCGTCCGAAAGCCTCCAAGGGAGGAAACCGCGCTTAAGGGAACGTGAGGCGGTGCTGCAGGCGCTATGGGGATTTGAGCGCCACGGGCGAACTGGCTGATTTGAAT
>NZ_LGHK01000202.1 GCF_001908235.1 Bradyrhizobium sp. NAS96.2 | reverse complement strand
CCGCGGCCACCGCCGTTGCTGCCCCGGCCGGAGCCTCAGGTGGCCGCCCCTGCCGCCAAGCCAACGGCTTCGCCGAGCAATCCCGCCGATGCGCTGGAAGCATCGCTGCTCGCCACGGTCGAGGAGGCTACCGCCAGGGTCGCCGCCGAACGCGCGGGTCTCTTCAAGCCTGCCAGGGAGCCTGGCAAGGAGCCTAGCAAGGCAACCGACAACAGCCGGCCATCGACGGCGGGCCAGCGGGAACCGCTGTTCGGTCGCGCACCCCGGGACACGAAGCCCGCCGAGCCGCCGCCGATGCCGATTGCGCCACCGGCCATGCCGGCGGAGACGCCGGCCGACCTAGAAGCGTCGCTGATCGCCGCCGTCAGCGAGGCCGCCGCCAGGCGGGCGGACGAATCGAAGCCAGCCCCGATCCCGGAGCCAACGCAACCTGCGCTGAAGGGCGAGCCAGAGGTCCGGGTTGTCGCACCCATCCCGCCGAATCCCGCTGCGCCGCCGCCCGCCAACACGCCGCCCGCTAAGGCACCGTCCGCCAAGACACCGCCTGCGAAGACGGCGGCCGACAATCTCGACGAGACGCTGCTCGCAGCGCTGGCCGAGATCTCCGGCCAGAAGTTGAAGGACGAGTCCAAGCAGGACGCGGCGTCCAAGGGCCCGCCGGGCGACGACGGCCTGTCCGACATGATCAAGAAGTTCGCCCCGGATTCGAACTTCCTGCGCAAGCAGTGACGGCGGTTCAGACGCCCGCCACCGACGCCCAGATATCGGCGAGCTTGCGCCGGACGGTCTGCATCCGCGTGCGCGGCGCGACCTTCTCCTCTTCCTCCGGCAGGCGCAGGCCGACGACATTGACGCGGCCGCCGCTGATGCTGCGCGCCACCAGCACGATCTCGTCGAGCGCAAGCTCGGCACCTTCCTTCGGCGCGCGGTCGAGATTGATGTCGAAATAATCCGCGAGCGTCAGCTTGGCCTGGTGCTCATCGACCTTGACGCCGTAGATCTCGGCGAGCTCGCCCAGCGTATGCTCGGCCGACACCATGAAGTCGCCGAGCAGATGCGGATCGGGCGCGCTCGACGGCGCCATGTCGACGAAGAAGCGGTCGAGCGCCTCGGCGCGCTCCGGCGGCGCCAGCAGATAGATGTAGTCGCCGGGCGCGACCGGATCGGCCTCGACAGGCGTCAGGATCCGCTCGTCGCGGATCACCAGCGTCGGCTTCGACCAGGACGGGATCAGCCCGCGGCGGAAATACAGGCTCTTCGGCCGCACCGGATAGCCGACCAGCTGCTGCTCGAGCTGGCCGGGCAGGTCCAGTTCGACGCGGCGCGGGCCGCGTTCGGCGCGCGGCAGCGCGACATGCAGCCGCCGCGCCGCCGGCGCCAGCGTCCAGCCCTGCAGCAGCAGCGAGATGATGACGACGACAAAGGCGACGTCGAAATAGAGATAGGCCTTCGACAGGCCGACCAGCATCGGGATCGAGGCGAGAAAGATCGCGACCGCGCCGCGCAGTCCGGTCCAGGCGATGAAGACCTTTTCCCGCCAGTTGAACTTGAACGGCGCCAAACAAATCAGCACGGCCAGCGGCCGCGCCACCAGCATCAGCGCGAATGCCACCAGCACCGCGCCGCCGGCGCTGGAGAGCAGGCGATGCGGCGACACCAGCAGGCCGAGCAGCACGAACATCACGATTTGGGCCAGCCAGGTCGCGGCGTCGAGGAACGTCACCACCGAATTATGCGCACGGGTCGGCCGGTTGCCGATGATGATACCGGCGAGATAGACCGCGAGGAATCCCGAGGCGTGCACGATCTGCGAGCCGCCGAAGATCACCAGCGCCGCCGTCGTGACGAACGGCGCATGCAGGCCCTGCGGCAGCGCCACGTAGTTCAGCGCGATCACCACCAGCCGGCCGCCGATCACCCCGATGATGGCGCCGAGCACGGCCTCCTGGATGAACTCCATCGCGATGTGCGAGGCCGAGCTTTGGCCGATCGAGATGAACTCGACCAGCATCAAGGTCAGGAAGATCGCGAACGGATCGTTGGTGCCGGATTCCGCCTCCAGCGTCGCGCCGACGCGCGGGCGCAGGCGCAGGCCCTGGGTGTGCACCAGAAGGAACACCGCCGCCGCGTCGGTCGAGGCCACGACCGCGCCGACCAGCAGCGATTCGGTCCAGTTGAGGTCGAGCACATAGCGTGCGACCGGCGCCGTGATCAGCGCGGTCAAGAGCACGCCGGCGGTCGCCAGCATCATCGAGGGCGCCAGCACGGTGCGGATGCTGGCAAACCGTGTCTTCAATCCGCCGTCGAACAGGATCAGCGCCAGCGCCACCGAGCCGACCAGGTAGGTGGTGCGGACGTCGTCGAACTGCAGCCGGCCGGGGCCGGAATCGCCCGCCAGCATGCCGACCAGCAAGAACACCAGCAGCAAGGGGGCGCCGAACCGCAATGCCAGCAGGCTGGACAGGATGCCGGCCATCACCAGCACCGCACCGAGCAGGATCGCTATACTGACGGAGTCGAGGGATGCCATGCGTCTTCGGAGGTCTCAAATACTTGCAATTGCATCCTTATCGTCGCCACACTGGGACGCCAACCGATTTCTGTCATAAGCGGCAATGTGCCCGGTCTCACTCACCCTAGGTCGCCCCGACACTGTGGTGTATCGATGGTCGGGTGAGCGCTGTTGTGGGATTCTCTCCATGCATTCGAATCACATTTGCCTGACCCGCGCTTCAAGTTGAGAATTTGCCGATGGACATGAGCTGGAAGGACGTCCTGGAATCGATCCAATTGGCAGCGCGCTCGGTCGGCGCCGAGGTCGCCTCGCCCTGGTTCTATCTGCAGTTCGGCATCATCCTCGCCGCCGCGGGGCTCGCCTACGCCGCCGATACCGCCATTCATGCGCGGGTCAACATGGCCACGCTGGCGAGCCGCTGGCCGCTGCCGCTCCGGCACTTTGCCCGCGTGATGGTGACCAGCGCCTCCACCGCCGTGTTCGCGGCGTTGATGGTGATCTCGCGCATCGTGATGTGGCACGCCACCTGGCCGAGCCGCAGCTATCTGATCGCGGTCTCCGCCAAGCTGGCGCTGGCCTGGCTGGTGATCCGCCTCGTGACGTCGGTGATCGACAACGCCTTCATCGTCAAACTGGTCTCGATCGCGGCCTGGCTCGTCGCTGCCCTCAGCATCATCGGCCAGCTCGACTGGGCGGCCGATACGCTGGATTCGTTCGCCGTCGTCGTAGGCGGTCTGCGGCTGACGCCGCTGCTGCTGATCAAGGCCGGCGCGGTGCTGATCGTGGCGCTGTGGCTGAGCAATATCGTCAGCAATTTCATCGACGGCCAGATCACCCGCTCGACCGACCTGACCCCGTCGATCCAGGTGCTGTTGGTCAAGATCATTCGCATCGGCCTGATGGTCGTCGCGGTCGCCATCGCCTTGAGCGCGGTCGGGATCAATCTGTCGGCGCTGGCGGTGCTGTCCGGCGCCGTCGGTGTCGGCATCGGTTTCGGCCTGCAAAAGATCGTCGCCAACTTCATCTCGGGCATCATTCTGCTGGTCGACAAATCGGTGAAGCCGGGCGACCTCGTCACCATCGGCGACAGCCAGGGCCGCATCAGTGCGATGAAGACCCGCTACATCTCGGTCGCCGCCGGCGACGGCCGCGAATTCCTGATCCCGAACGAGGACCTGGTCACACAGAAGGTCACCAACTGGACCTACACCGACAAGAATACGCTGGTGAAGATCGCTTTCGCCGCCAATTACGACGCCGATCCGAGGCTGGTCTGCAAGCTCGCGATCGATACCGCTACGGCCCACGCCCGTGCGCTCAAGGGCAAGCCGCCGAACTGCATCCTGACCGAATTCGCCGAGCTCGGCATGAAGTTCTCGCTGACCTTCTGGATCGCCGATCCAGATGGCATGGACAATGTGAAGAGCGACGTCATGCTGGCGCTGTGGGACGGCTTCAAGCAGCAGGGCATCAAGGTACCCTATCCGGTGCGGGAACTCCGCATCCGCGGCACGGCGCTGCCGGTCGAGAGCGTGGCTGAGGTCTCCAGCTAGCGCTTCAGCGCGGCTTTTTCGGACAAGCGGCCGCCGCTGTTCCGGATTTGGGTGGAAAATCAAGCCGTTTGGACATTGTCCCCATGCCCAAGCTTGGCTTGCGCCCGGCGCCCCAATCATTAAATTAGAGCCTGAAATCAGCCCTTTGCCCGCAGAAACATCCCGCCCATGAGCTATATCGACGCCACCGACACCTCCCTTCGCAAGACCGGCCAGATCAAGCTGCACGGACCGAGCGGCTTTGCCGGCATGCGCAAGGCGGGCGCCCTGGTGTCGAAATGCCTCGACGCGCTGACCGACATCGTCAAGCCGGGCGTCCCGACCTCTGTGATCGACGAGTTCGTCCGCAAGTTCGCGTTCGACCACGGCGCCTATCCGGCGACGCTGATGTATCGCGGCTATCGCTACTCGACCTGCACCTCGATCAATCACGTGGTCTGCCACGGCATGCCGGGCGACCGCCCGCTGAAGGAAGGCGACATCGTCAATGTCGACGTCACCTTCATCGTCGACGGCTGGTACGGCGATTCCAGCCGGATGTATGCGATCGGCGCCATCGCGCGGAAGGCAGAGCGGCTGATCGAGGTGACCTATGAGGCGATGATGCGCGGCATTGCCGCGGTGAAGCCCGGCGCCACCACAGGCGATATCGGCCACGCGATCCAGAGCTTCGTCGAACCGCAGGGCATGAGCGTGGTGCGCGACTTCTGCGGCCATGGCCTCGGCCGCCTGTTCCACGACGAGCCGAACATCATCCATATCGGCCGCCCCGGCGAGGGCGCACCGCTGAAGCCCGGCATGTTCTTCACCATCGAGCCGATGATCAATCTCGGCAAGCCGCATGTGAAGATCCTGTCCGACGGCTGGACCGCGGTGACCCGCGACCGTTCGCTGTCGGCGCAGTTCGAGCACTCGGTCGGCGTCACCGCCGGCGGCGTCGAGATCTTCACCCTGTCCGAGCGCCACGGCGAGAAGCCGTGGGTGCAGGTGTAATTGGGGGCAGGTCTAGCCGACCTCGACAAACTCAATAGTCGCTCCGCGTGCGCCTCTCGATCTCCTCGGGCGTGTGGTTCTCGCCGATCGACATCGCGCAGATCCGCGACAGATGCAGGTAGGGCAGCCCGGTCTCTTCCGCCCAGGCGTTGAACTGCGCCTGCACCTTGGCGAGATCGCGCTTCGACTTGACCTCCTCGGCAATATCGAGCCCGGCGTCGCGCAGGCAGGCGACGACGTCGCGCGAGGTGACGAAACCGTCCCAGCCGAGGAAGCGCAGCAGCATCTGCCCGGTGTTGCCGCCGAGCCGGCTGCCGCGCTTCGCCAGCAGCTCCAGCAGCCCGACCTCATCCGATGACGGCCACGCCGCGAGGAACTTGCCGAAGCTGCCGTGCTCGCGCGCGATCTCCTGCACGAAGCGGCCATTGTCGCGCACCGACATGATCTTGGCGCCGTTGCGCACGATCCTGGCGTCGCTCGTCAGCTTCTCCCAGAACTCATCAGGCTTGAACGCCAGCTTGGCGGGCTGAAAGCCGAGAAAGGCTGCCTCGAAGCCCTCCCATTTGGCGTCGATCACGCTCCAGGCAAAGCCTGCGCAGAACACGCGCCTGGTCATTTCGGCCAGCACGCGGTCGTCGCCGAGCTTGGCCAATGCCTTGGCGCCGGCCGGCGGGTGCAGCAGCTTCTCCAGCGCCTTCGGTCCGCCCTTGCGCTTCTCGGCACGCGCGCGGATCACCTTGAATGACGTCACGCCGCCCTCCCCCTTTCGATCTCGCTGCAGGCAACGGTAATTCGCCCGCCACGCGGTGGCAAATCTCGACAGCATCAGCCCTTGCAAAACGCGGCAGGCACGGCAAGGTTGTGGCCGATGCCCGCCAAACCCGATGCCAGCAACGACGAGCCTGACGAGACGCCGCACTATCACGGCCATCGCGAGCGGCTGCGCGAGCGCTTCTATGCCGCCGGCCCGGACGCGCTGACTGACTACGAGCTGCTGGAGATGGCGCTGTTCGCTGCCATCCCGCGCCGCGACACCAAGCCATTGGCCAAGGCACTGCTGAAGAAGTTCGGCTCCTTCGCCGAGGTGGTGCACGCGCCGGTGGCGCGGCTGCGCGAGGTCGACGGCGTCAAGGATGCCTCGATCAACCAGATCAAGCTGCTCGCCGCGGCGGCGAGCCGGATCGCCAAGGGCGAGATCAAGCGCAGCATCGCGCTGTCGTCGTGGAACGACGTCATCGACTATTGCCGCACCAGCATGGCGTTCGCCGACAAAGAACAATTCCGCCTGCTGTTCCTCGACAAGCGCAACCAATTGATCGCCGACGAGGTGCAGCAGACCGGCACCGTCGATCACACCCCGGTCTACCCCCGCGAGGTCATCAAGCGCGCGCTGGAACTGTCCGCGACCGCGCTGATCCTGGTGCACAACCACCCGTCCGGCGATCCGACGCCGTCGCAGGCCGACATCCAGATGACCAAGGCGATCGTCGATATCGCCAAGCCGCTCGGAATCGCTGTGCATGATCACATCATCGTCGGCAAGAATGGGCATACCAGCTTCAAGGGGATGCGACTGATTTGAGGACGATCTGTCGAGAACGATCAGCGCGATGCAGAGGGCCTAGTGACACTGACAATTGACTACCGACTGACTGGCTCAGGCTGGGCAGATTGCGCCATTCAAGCGGACGGCCGCGAGTGCAAGTTATCGGCTTCTTATCTCTCTGATGCTCTAGGAAAATTAGTACTGGCAGCGACGGCAGTCTTGGCTGGTGCGCACAGCGTCTCGGTCGGGTTTGATGAAGAGCCCGGTGAGTATCGTTGGTCAGTGATCTGCAGCGATGCGGACGAGATACAGGTAAGCATTTTGTCATTCCAATACCTCTGGGGCAATCTGCCCGACGCCGATGGAAAGCCAATGCTATCCTTCTTGTGCGCCCCGCTGGACTTCGGCAGGGCTGTTCGCGACGCTGCCGAAGCAGTGTTGAAGAAGCACGGTTTAGCCGATTACAACAAGAAATGGGGGCATGATTTTCCATCCCAAGAACTCGACCTATTGCAGTCCTACATAGTCGCGTGGGAACGCAACAAGCGTTGACTAGAGGACTTCGCTTGCAATGAGCGCTGTGAATTTCCGATTCAACTGTCAAACAGCCAAGTTCTCGGTATCATCACCAGCGCATACAGGTGATCCAGTATTCCAGAGACGCCGGTGCTTGAGCCGAGAAGCCGCGGCGTACTGGATCGCCCGGTCGAGCCGGGCGATGACGGAGGATGGGTGGGGACGCAGGTTGCATCCTCGCGACACCGGAGAGACGTCGCGCGCGACCCGGCGTCATACGGCCATGTGCTGATGCCGCTAAAATCACCAATGCAACGTTTTCCGCGCGGCAGCGTTTGTTGCTGGTTGATTTGCCAGTTCCAGGCTTGGGGGACCGATGTCCGATTACGCCATTGAGGAAGGGCTGCCCTATCCGCTAGGCGCCCATTGGAGCGGCAAGGGCACCAACTTCGCGGTGTTTTCCGCCAACGCCACCAAGGTCGAGGTCTGCCTGTTCGACGGCGAGCGCGAGACCCATCGCTTCGAGCTGCCCGAATATACCGACCAGGTGTTTCACGGCTTCATCAACGGCGTGCAGCCGGGCACCTTCTACGGCTATCGCGTGTACGGCCCCTACCAGCCCGACGGCGGCCACCGCTTCAATCCGAACAAGCTGCTGCTCGATCCCTATGCCTGCGCCCATGCCGGCAGCCTCACCTGGAATCCGGCGGTGTTCGGCTACAAGATGGAGAGCGGCGACGATTTGACCTTCGACGAGCGCGACAGCGCGCCGTTCATGCCGAAATGCGTGGTGGTCGATCCCAACTTCGACTGGGTCCAGGAGGCGCAGCGCCAGGACGTGCATTGGGACGAGACCGTCGTCTACGAGACGCATGTCAAAGGCTTCACCAAACGGCACCCGGGTATCGACGAACATTTGCGCGGCACCTATGCCGGCTTCGGCTCGAACGCCGCGATCGATCATCTGAAGGCGCTCGGCATCACCTCGGTCGAGCTGCTGCCTGTGCATTCCTTCATCAACGACAGCAATCTGCTGGACAAGCACCTCACCAATTACTGGGGCTACAGCACGATCGGCTTCTTCGCGCCGGACCCGCGCTATGCCGCCGACGTGCCGAACAGCCTGCGCGAATTCAAGGAGATGGTGTCGCGGCTGCATGGCGCCGGGCTCGAGGTGATCCTCGACGTCGTCTACAATCACACCGCCGAAGGCAATGAGCGCGGCCCGACGCTGTCGTTCAAGGGCATCGACAATGCGAGCTATTACCGGCTGTTGCCCGACAAGCGCCGCTACTACATCAACGATACCGGCACCGGCAACACCGTGAACCTGTCGCATCCGCGGGTGATCCAGCTGGTGATGGACAGCCTGCGCTACTGGGCCGGCCACATGCATGTCGACGGCTTCCGCTTCGACCTCGGCACCATCCTGGCACGCGAGGTCTACGGCTTCGACGAGCAGTCCGGATTCCTCAAGGCGATGAACCAGGACCCGCTGCTCGCGACCGTCAAGCTGATCGCAGAGCCCTGGGACTGCGGCCCCGGCGGCTACCAGGTCGGCGGCTTCCCGCCGGGCTGGGCGGAATGGAACGACAAGTACCGCAACACCGTGCGCGATTTCTGGCGTGGCGAGGCCGCGCCAGGCAGCCTGGCGCCGCGGCTGCTCGGCTCGCACGACGTGTTCAACCGCGAGGGCCGCCGCACCTGGGCCAGCGTCAACTTCATCACCGCCCATGACGGGTTCACGCTGAACGACTGGGCGAGCTACAACAACAAGCACAATGAGGCGAACGGCGAGAACAACAACGACGGCTCGTCCGACAATCACTCCTGGAATTGCGGCGCGGAGGGGCCGACCGACAATCCCGAGATCCGAACTTTGCGCGAACGCCAGAAGCGCAATATCCTGGCGACGCTGCTCGCCTCGCAGGGCACGCCGATGCTGCTCGGCGGCGACGAGTTCGGCCGCACCCAGCGCGGCAACAACAACGCCTATTGCCAGGACAACGACATCTCCTGGTTCGACTGGAATTTCTCCGACGACGCCGAGAAGCTGCTCGCCTTCACCAAACGGATGATCAAGCTGCGGCGCGACTATCCGATCCTGCGCCGCAGCCGCTTCCTGTCCGGCGATCGCGATCCGCAGCTCGCGATCCGCGACGTGGTCTGGATCAGCGCCTCAGGCGTGGAGATGACGCAAGCCGACTGGACCACCGGCTGGATCAAATGCTTCGGCGTCGTGCTCGATGGCCGCGCCCGCAAGACCGCGATCGCCCGCGAGGGCGAGGACGACACGGTGCTGGTGATCCTCAACAGCTATGAAGGCGAGGTCGACTTCAAGCTGCCGGCGACCTCAGCCGGTCCGCGCTGGTCGCTGCTGCTCGACACCAACTCGCCGGAGCAACCGGCGGGCGCGCAGTTCGTGTTGGAGAGCACGTACAAGGCGGCCGGGCGTTCGCTTGTACTGCTTACGGCTGGCGAGATCCGTAGGGCGAATTAGCCGAAGGCGTAATCCGCCGCGGACCGGCACGCGGAACGGCGGATTTCCCTTCGCTAATCCGCCCTGCAGAGCTGTCTCCCTCCCAAGGTCCCCTCCCCGCGACCCCGTCGGCCAATTGACATTCGGCCGTGGACTGCCAGACTTCGCCAAAAATTAGGGGTGGAGACCTCTGGATGGCCAATCTATCGGCCTCAAATCACGTCGCCCGTGTTTTATCGGCGGCCAATCAGGTGGCCGGCGTCGACACCGAGGCGCGGATTGCCGCGTCCTGGCGGCGCTGCGTGGTCAATCACAACCTCGATCCGGCCCGGCGCGGGCCGCCGCAGACGCTGACCGAGGCCGAAGTCCGGCACATCGCCGAGCCGATGGAGGATTTGATCCAGGTCGCGATCCCGGAACTCGAGGACCTTGCCCGGGTGCTCCACGACACCGGCTACTGTGTCAACCTTGCCGACCCCAACGCGACCATGCTGGTGAGCCGTCTGCCCGGAGGCGACTACGACCGGATGTTCCTGGAATGGAAGATCTACACCGGCTCGAACTTTGCCGAGACCTTCGAGGGCACCAACGGGCTCGGCACCGCGCTCGCCGAGCAGCGGCCGATCATCGTGCATGGCGACGAGCATTTCCGCGAGCAGTGGCACATGTTCACCTGCGCGGTGTCGCCGCTGTTCGATCATGCCGGCCGGCTCGCAGGCGCCGTCAACATCTCGTCCTGCCGCAGCGATCTTGGCCGTAGCGCGCATGAACTGGCACTGGCCGTCACCACGGAGGCGACGCGGCGGATCGAGCAGTCGTTCTTCCGCCGGCGCTATCGCGCCTCCTGGATCGCGACGCTGCCCGGCGACGGGCACGGCATGCTGGCCTATGACGACGACCGCCGCGTCGTCGGCGCCTGCCGCACCGCGCGCGGCGTGTTCGGCCTGACTGACGCGATGATCGATGACGGCATCGACCTGTCGCATCTGATCCAGCTCGACGACCGCGCGACACGCGCCGCGGACGATCCGGTCACGCTGCACCGGGCCGACGGCACGCCATGGGGCCGCGGCCG
>NZ_LGHK01000201.1 GCF_001908235.1 Bradyrhizobium sp. NAS96.2 | reverse complement strand
GCTGAATAGAGACGGCGATACGATCAGGTTGAGTCGCAAAGACAGTGTGCCCCCTCTCCCGCTTGCGGGGGAGGGCTGGGGTGGGGGCTCTCTCCGCGAGTCACGCTGTGGTGAGAGCCCCCACCCGCCGCGCTACGCGCGTCGGCCTCCCCCGCAAGCGGGAGAGGCGAAACGAGTCTGCGGACAGGCTGCTGCAATCCGCATTCAGCGCGCCGCTACATCCCGCTCAACCCGCTATCCACCGCCAGCGTCTGTGCCGTGACATAGACGCTCTCGTCCGACATGAAGAACAGCACGGCGTAGGCGATCTCCCATGCCGTCGCCTGGCGGCCGAACGGAACCTGCCCCTTGCCGCGCGACGGCCGTCCGGCACCGGCCTCGCGGCCGTTGGGGGTGTCGACCAGCCCGGGATAGACCAGATTGGCGCGGATGCCGCGCCGCGCACCGGTATGCGCGATGTTGCGCATCAGGCCGCCGAGCGCGGCCTTGGAGGAATCATACACCGCCATCTGCGACCCCGCCTTCAGCGCCGCGATCGAGGAGATGAAGACGATCGAGCCGCCGTCTGCGAATTTCGGCAGAGCGGTGCGGCAGCACAGCATCGGGCCGCGGACGTTGACGTCGTAGATCCTGTTCCACTCTTCCGCACTCACATTGTCGAGCCCGGTCTTGCCGAAGGTGCCGATGTTCAGCACCATGCCGTCGAGCCCGCTCATCGCGTGATGAGCTTCATCGATCATCCTGATGACGTCGGCCTCTTTGGTCACGTCGGCTGCGATCGAAAAACCGCACCCTCCCTCTGCCGTGATGCGCGCGACCGTATCCTCCGCGGAGGCGCGATTGAGATCGGCCACCGCGACATGCGCGCCCTCGCGTGCGAACAGCAGGCTCATGGCGCGGCCGTTGCCGATCGGATCGGTCGCGGCATCGAACACACGCTGGCCGCCGCCGACTACCAGGATGCGGCGGCCGTCGAGGCGTCCCCTGCCCGGCGCCGCGCCCGAGGATTCTGCGCTCAGCGGACGGACATAGCGCTCCGGCTTGGAGTCTTGCGAGGTCTCCGGCATCCGATCACCCACGCTTCTTGCCGCTCTCGTAGACGACCATGCCGGCGGCTGGATCGAGATCGGTCTCGGTCGCTTCCGTCAGCCGCGCCATCATCATGTAGAAACCAAGCGCGACGATCGTCTCGACGATCTCCTGATCGCTGAAATGCTTACGCATGGCGGCGAAGGCCGCATCGCCGACCCGGACCTTCTCGACCACCTCGCGGCCGAAGCCGAGCAGCGCGCGCTCGGCAGCGTTCAGCGAAGCATCGTCGTAATGGCCGCGCTCGACGGCATCGATCTGCGCTTGCGTCACGCCGACGCCGAGCGCGATCGGCACGTGCTGGCGCCACTCATAGGCGCCGCCCTCGAGCTGCGCGGCCTGCAGAATCAGCAGCTCGCGATTGACCGCGGAGAGCTTTTGCTTGTGCAGGATCGAGTTGGCGAGCCGCATCAGGGGCATCGCGTTGGTTTCGGCATGGGCCATCATGCGGAAGATGTTGAGCTTGACCGGCATGCGGTCGAACGCCATGCGGATGTCGCCGCTCGTGGTATCCGGATCAATCAAAGGCAGCCTTGCCACGCGTCTCTCCCATTTTTCGTTGTTGTTGTTCGTTCGATTCTGGGCCGGCTTCCCGGCGCGTCCACCTAAGGCACCGCGCCGCCCGAGATCAAGCCGAGCGCTCGGGATTGCCCGGATTGCGGGGTTCTGCCATGCGGTTCCGCGCTTGAATCCGCATCCGCGGGCGGGCATAAGGATCGCCATCTCCCTGAAAAAATGACCTTAGCCCAAGGATTTACGATGCCCGCCTATCGCTCCCGCACCACCACCCACGGCCGCAACATGGCGGGTGCTCGCGGCCTCTGGCGCGCCACCGGCATGAAGAACGAGGATTTCGGCAAGCCGATCATCGCGGTGGTCAATTCCTTCACCCAGTTCGTGCCGGGCCACGTCCATTTGCAGAATCTCGGCCAGCTCGTGGCGCGGGAAATCGAGAAGGCCGGCGGGGTGGCAAAAGAGTTCAACACCATCGCCGTCGACGACGGCATCGCGATGGGCCATGACGGCATGCTCTACAGCCTGCCCTCGCGCGAGCTGATCGCCGACAGCGTCGAATACATGGTCAACGCGCATTGCGCCGACGCGATGGTCTGCATCTCCAACTGCGACAAGATCACGCCCGGCATGCTGATGGCGACGCTGCGCCTCAACATCCCGACCGTGTTCGTCTCGGGCGGCCCGATGGAATCGGGCAAGATCCTGCTCAAGGGCAAGAAGCGCGCGGTCGACCTGATCGACGCGATGGTCGCCGCCGCCGACTCCAACGTGTCGGACGACGAGGTCGAGGTGATCGAGCGCTCGGCCTGCCCGACCTGCGGCTCCTGCTCCGGCATGTTCACCGCGAATTCGATGAACTGCCTGACCGAGGCGCTCGGCCTGGCGCTGCCCGGCAACGGCTCGGTGCTGGCGACCCATGCCGACCGCAAGAGCCTGTTCGTCGAGGCCGGCCATCTGATCGTCGATCTCGCCCGCCGCTACTACGAGCAGGACGACGCCAAGGTGCTGCCGCGCAACATCGCGAACTTCAAGTCGTTCGAGAACGCGATGACGCTCGACATCGCGATGGGCGGCTCGACCAACACCGTGCTGCATCTGCTCGCCGCCGCCCGCGAGGGCGAGGTGCCGTTCACGATGGCCGACATCGACCGGCTTTCTCGAAAAGTGCCAGTGCTGTGCAAGGTCGCGCCCTCGGTGCAGGACGTCCACATGGAGGACGTGCATCACGCCGGCGGCATCATGGCGATCCTCGGCGAGCTCGACCGCGCCAAGCTGCTCACGACCGACGGCCCGACCGTGCACGCCGCGACGCTCGACGACGCGCTGAACCGCTGGGACGTGGTGCGGACCACGAGCGACAAGGTGCGCAATTTCTATCGCGCAGCCCCCGGCGGCGTGCCGACCCAGGAAGCCTTCAGCCAGGATCGCCGCTTCGACGAGGTCGATCTCGACCGCGAAAAGGGCGTGATCCGCGGCGCCGCGCATGCCTATTCCAAGGACGGCGGGCTCGCCGTGCTGTTCGGCAATCTTGCGGAAGACGGCTGCATCGTGAAGACCGCCGGCGTCGATCAGAGCATCCTGAAGTTCTCAGGTCCTGCCCGCATCTTCGAGAGCCAGGACGCATCGGTCGACGCCATCCTCACCAACAAGGTGAAGGCCGGCGATGTCGTGCTGATCCGCTATGAAGGTCCGCGCGGCGGCCCGGGCATGCAGGAGATGCTCTATCCGACCAGCTATCTGAAGTCGAAGGGGCTCGGAAAGGCCTGCGCGCTGATCACCGACGGCCGCTTCTCCGGCGGATCGTCGGGCCTGTCGATCGGCCACGTCTCGCCGGAAGCCGCCGAAGGCGGCCTGATCGGCCTCGTCGAGGAAGGCGATGTCATCGAGTTCGACATCCCGAACCGCAAGGTCAACCTCAAGGTCGACGATGCCGAGCTGAAGCGCCGGCGTGCGGCGATGGAAGCCAAGGGCAACGCGGCATGGAAGCCGGCGGCGCCACGCAAGCGCGCCGTCTCGACCGCGCTGAAAGCCTATGCGGCGTTCGCCAGCAGCGCGGCCAAGGGTGCCGTGCGCATCCTGCCGGAGTGATACGCGCGACGATGTCCGCAGCCTCCCCTTACCTCTCCCCACTGGGGAGAGGTCGATTTGCGCAAGCAAATCGGGTGAGGGGCCGCTGCTCGTCGGAGAGACCGTAATCCCTCACCCGGCGCTACGCGCCGACCTCTCCCAAGGGAGAGGTGATTTTCGATGCGAATAAAGTCTGCTCGCGCGACGTGTCAGCTCACGTGCAAGTCGGCCGCTTCGATCCGGATGCGGTCGGCATGCAGTGACCAGTCGCACAGCGATTGTTCCTGACAGAATTTGACCTTGGCCATCTCGGTGGCCTGGCCTTCGCTCATGGCGTCGATCTCGAGCGCGCCCTGGCAGACCTCGCGCTCGCGGCCATTGCCGCCGAGCACGTCCTTCATGAAATGAACGACGAAGCGTGACATGGAACCCTCCCTGCTGGACCGGCAGAGCCCGGGGGTACCACGCTAGCACTAATGCAAAATAGGCGTGAGTTAATTCGGAAGGACGCGTGCGACCGTTCGCAGCGGGAAAAACTACGCGCCGGCCTGCGGCAGGCTGGCGGCCGCGATCGCGACGATCTGCGCAATGCGGCGGCCGATCCTGGCGGGCGCGTTGCGGAGCAATGACTGGACCTGTCGCATGACACATCTTCCTTCCGTGCCCAGACGGTCGGGCACATCAGGAAAATGGCGATTTCGGGCTAAGTCGTCGATATCTCAGGGAAAATAACAACGGACGCTTCGCGAGGCGGCGGTTTGGCAGTGGGTTTGTTGCCCTATTTGCGTCCGCGACGACGGAGATTTTCTCCAGCATTCTTGAGCCGCCCTCACCACGTATAGCCCACGACCCCCTTGCCGGCGTAGGACGAACTGACATCTGAGAACTCGCCTTCAAAAGTCGCCGCCGCAGACCAGCCATTGCGCCATTTCATCTCGACGGCTGCCGTGGTCAGCGCGGAATCGGAGGCCTGCGCTGCGCCGTTGACGACGAAGCTTGCGCCGGGCAGCGCCTGGAAGGTCGCGGCGATCGACCGGTCCGGATCATGATCATGCGCCCAGGCGAACCGGGTGCTCAGCGTCAGGACGCCATCGGCCGTCGCAAACGACTTGTCGGTTCGCACGCCGAGTTCGCTTCTGACGTCGGTCACGCTCTTCGCAGCGTAAGCGAGCGCGAAGGCGGATGAGCCGACGACGGCCTGCTCGGCATAGCCAGGCAGATCGAAGGTCGTGAACTGGCCCGCGGCATAGGGCGTAATGCCGATGCCGCCGATCCATGGCGCGACGAAACGATAGCCGCCTTCGAGGCGGCCGGAATAGCTATTGGCGCTGAACTCGGCACGCAGTTGGTCGATGCCGGCGACCGTCACCGTGCGGTTGGTGGTGATGTCCTGCCAGCCATAAGCCAATGCCGCGGAAATGTAGGCCGCACCATCGGTGTGGCGGATATAGGCGCCGGCCTGGAACAGATCCGATCGGCCGCTGCCGCTGTTGACGACCGAGAAGTTGGTGCCGCCGCCGGCGAGCGCAAAGCCCGCGATCGTGTTCGGCGAAAACAGATAGTCGGCGCCGACCGCGGTGCCGTACACGCTGCTGGTGGTATCGTTCGATCCGACAATGGCGTTGCCGTTGGTCGACCGCGAGCCGCCATAGCCCGCCGCCCATACGCTCCAGCGCGGCACGAACGGGACCAGCGGCGCCTTGGTGAACATCGCGAACGCGTTCGTCGTGCGTGTGGCGGCATAGGCGCTTGTGTCGCCCTCCTCCGCATAGCCCGATGTGCCCGGCGCCGCAGCAATTTCCCCGTTCCGATTCATGAGCGGATCGGTCAGCAGCCCCAGGAACAGGTTCGCGGCATCGAAGGTGGTCTGCTGCGAGCCGGTCGCCAGTTCGCCCGAGGCCTGCGTCAGGCCTGCCGGCGTCAGCGTGCCGTAGACCATCGGGATGCCGCCTGTCGTGTTGAAGGAGTTGACCAGCGCGTTCGCGACGGGCTGCTGATTGAGGTTCAGGCCACTGCCGAAGTTCGGTGCAGTCGGGCCTTGCGGTGGCGGTGGCGGCGGCGGCGTGAAGTTCAGCGTGAGATTGAGGTAGGCGTGGCCGGCGTCGTAGCTCAGCGTGTCGCTGAAATTTGCCGGCAGGTTCGTGTTGGTGAGCGCGCCGAAGGTGCCGCTGACGCTGCCCGCGGTCAGGATGGTATATTGCTTCGAGATATAGCTGCCGTTGGCGAACGCCGCATTGACGGTGGCACCGCCGAGCGTCGCAGTTCCGCGGACATGGGTCGATGCCGCAGCCGACGGCATCACCTGCACCAGATAGAGCGCGCCGGACTGGAAAGCGAGATCTTCGCCGACGTACAGCGTGCCGGTCGGGCTTGCGGCATTGCCGGGCGCGAGCGTGCCGCCCGAGGCGATGGTGGTGATCACGGGATGGATGGCGCCGATGCCGCTCAAGGTGCCGCCTGAATTGACCGTCAGTCTCGGCGAGCGGGCGGTCGCGCCGTCCACCTCGAGCGTGCCGCCATCGATGGTGGTCGGGCCGGCGTAGCTGTTGGCGATGTTTAACAGGGCCAATGTGCCGCCACCGACCTTGGTCAGCCCGCCGCTCCCGCTGATGACGCCGGAAAATGCCGTCGAGAGATCATTGCCGCCAACCGTCAGGGTCTTGACGCCAAGACGGACACTGCCGCCGCCCTCGATCGACCCTGCCGCGGTGCCGCCGGTCGTGAGGCCTGAAATATCGAGCGCACCGTTCTTGTTCAGGATGAAGCGCGCGGTTCCGCCGCTGGCCGAGTTCTGAATGTAAATCGTGCCAGTGTTGTTGGTCGTGATGGTGGCGTTGCCGGCCGTGCTGGTGTCGTGGAAGACCAGATTACCGTAGTCGGTAATTGTGGCGTTGCCCGCTGTGCTCGCGTTGAAGAAATCGAGCAGGGTGTTGTTGAGGATCCTGGCATTGCCGGCCGTGCTGCTGTCGCCGAACTGGAGACTCCAGTTATTGGTGATGGCGGCATTGCCGGCCGTGCTCGTGTTGGAGAACCGTGTTGCGGTCTGGGTAAGGTCGTCGGTGACGATGGTGGCGCTTCCAGCCGAGCTGCTGTCGGAGAACAAGAGAATGCCGCTATTGTGGATCGTGGCGCTGCCGGCCGTGCTCGCGTTGAGGAATTGTGTTGTGGATACGGCCGCGAAGCCGCCCTCGTTATAGATGGTTGCGCTGCCACCGTTGCTAACAATGCCGGCGCCATTGAACGTAAGTGACTGACTCCCGAAGTATGTGCCAACGTTGAACGTATAAGCGGAAGCCCCGGCATTGAAAGTCCAGCCACCGACGCTGGTGTTCTGCTCCAAGAACCCCACGTTTGAGCTGTTCGTCACTCCGAATGTGGCGGTGCCGGTCGGAACCGTTGCCGGTGTCCAGTTGGCGGCGCTATTGAAATCGAGCATCCCCACGTAGGGCCCGCCTGCCGTGGGGTTCAGATTCCAGGTCGCGTCCTGAGACGCGGCCGGCAAGCCGGTCACCAGCAGCGCCACCGACGCAAGCAGCCCGGCACGCAACGAAGCCAGCGTTCGTCGCCCGCACAATCCCGACGCACCGTGTTGGCCAGGCACCACAAGAGTTCGCACTGCATTCCCCTGGAGACACCGCGAAGCGCCCCGCGCGCAGAGGGCAGGAGTGTCGGTCGTCGCGCAACGAGGACGCGCATCTTCCCGTTACGCATCCTGTTGCGAGAAACGTGCAGCCTGGAATTTAACAAAGTTATGTTATGGTAACATTATGTTATGTTATGAGTCCATCTCCCTTTGCGGGAGCGTGAGGGGCGCTTGCACGATTTCGGAATATTGGAAATGTACCCCTGAGTTGCCCGACGGGTCAAGTTGCCTGGCCGAACGCCGGGCGGCCGCCAGCTCCTTTGCATGGGGTTGTTTTCGATATTTTGGCCGCGCGCAGCCGCGGCACGCCTCTCGCTAGTAAGGGACGCACCAACGGCAGGGTTCCCTCCCCCCTTGCGGGGGAGGGTTAGGGAGAGGGGTACCATACGGCACACTCTCTCACTTTGCGTACAAAGACGCGGGATCCGAATTGCGACGATCGTGCCGTCGTCGATTGTCTCGCCCGGGGCCACCCCTCTCCCCACCCTCTCCCGCAAGGGGAGAGGGAGCCCAACTAGTGTGCTCACCTGACGAGATGAGTCAGCGCCACCTACCCCGGCAAGAACCCGAACGCCTTCTCGAACCGCCGCGCATAGATCGGCCAGACCTCGGGATTGATGATGCGCGGCGGGCGCTTGCCGTCGAGCGCATCGAGGATCTGTTCGGCCGCGATCCGGCCCATGTTGATGCGCGCCTCGCGGGTGACGCCGGCGGTGTGCGGGCTCGCCAGCACATTGTCGAACTGCAGCAGCGGGTGATCCGGCGGCGGCGGCTCCTTGGCCCAGACGTCGAGGCCGGCGCCGGCGATGCGCTTGTCACGCAGCGCCTCCTCCAGCGCCTTCTCGTCGTGAATGAAGCCGCGCGCGGTGGTGACGAAATACGCATGCGGCTGCATCAGCGCGAATTCGCGCGCGCCGATCATGCCCCGGCTCTTGTTGTCCAGTGGACAGGAGATCGAGACGAAATCCGCGCGGCGCAAGAGATCGTCGAGCTCGACCTTCTCCCCGCCCCGCTTCGCCATCTCATCCGCCGTCAGATACGGATCGTAGGCGATCACCTTCATGTGCAGCAGGCCCCTGCACAGCTCGGCGATGCGGCGGCCGACATTGCCGAGACCGACGATGCCGACGGTCTTCTCTTTCAGCTCATTGCCGATCAGATCGTTGCGGTTGACATTGGCCTCGCGCCGCAGCCGGCGGTCGGACTGGATGATCCGCTTCGACAGCGTCAGCATCATGCCGAGCGCGTGCTCGGCGACCGAATTGGCGTTGCCGCCGGACTGGTTGACGACCAGCACGCCCGCAGCCGTGCAGGCCTCGACGTCGACGGGATCGAAGCCGGCACCGTTCGAGGACACGATCAAAAGGTTCGGCGCGCGCTTCAACAGCTCGGCATGGGCGTGGAAGTGCGGCGCCAGCTCATCGCGCGCTGCGCCGATCTGGTAGGCATGCGCGTCGGCCAGAACGGGGGCGAACTGTGCCTCCGGCGTCTCGTTCTCCAGACGGTCGAGCCGGACATCCGGCCGCTTCTTCAGGATGTCGACATAGATCTCGTGGGCGAGGTATTTGACGTAGAACACGCGCTTGTTGTTGACGGTCATGTCTTCGGACAGCTTTCAGTTGGGGAAGCCATAGAGTTTTGCGGGATTGTCGACCAGGATGCGGTGCCGGGTCGCGGCGTCCGGCGTCCACTCCTGGAACAGCGTCAGCAGATGGCCGGCGTCGGGCATTTCGCCCTCGACCCGCGGATGCGGCCAGTCGCCGCCCCACACCAGCCGCTCTGGATTGGCCGCCACCAGCGCCTCGTGGAACGGCCGCGCATCCGGATAATCCGGCGCCCGCTGGCTCAGGCGATGCGCGCCGGACAGTTTGGCCCAGCACCACCCTTCATCGATCGCGCGCAGCAGGCTCTGGAAGCCCGCGGTGTTGATGCCGGCGGCAGCATCGGTGCGACCCATGTGATCGACCACCACCGGCAGACCGAGCGCCTTCAGCGTCGGGATCGTGTCGGGCAGATCCTTGACGTCGATCCAGAGCTGCAAATGCCAGCCGAGTTCGGCCATGACAGGCGCATGCGTCGCGGCGACGCCGAGCGGGATGCCGCCGCGATAATGCAGCTGCCCGCCACGGAAGAAATGGTTGAAGCGCAACGCGCGCACGCCGAGCACATGCCATTGCCGCAGCGTACCCGCCGCCACATCGGCATCCGCCACCGCGACGCCGCGCAGCCGCGCCGGCTCGCGCTGCAGCGCGTCCAGCATCGCCGAATTGTCGCGGCCATGCGCACTGCCCTGCACCAGCACGCCACGGGCAAATCCAAGCGCGTCGAGCATGCCGAGATAACTCGCCAGCGGCGCGTCGGGCGGCGTGTAGCTGCGATCATTGGCATAGGGGAAGCGGTCGGCCGGGCCGAACACATGCGCATGCGTATCGCAGGCCTTCGCCGGCAGCTTCTCGCGCGGCGGCGTCACGGGCCGCGGCGGCAGGCAGGCGGGAATCTGTGATGCGGCCATCGGCTTACTCCGCCTTCATGCCGGCGGCCTTGATGATCGGCCCCCATTTGTCGTAGTCGGCCTTGATCTTGGCCGCGAACTGGTCCGGCGTCGAGCCGATCGGGATCGCGCCGAGCTTGCCGAGCCGCTCCTTCACCGCATCGGCGTTCACCGCCGCGACGAAATCATGCGAGATCTTCGCAACGAGATCGGCCGGCATATTGCCGGGACCGAGCAGCCCCCACCACACCTCGGTGTCGTAGCCCGGCACGGTCTCTGACATGCTGGGCACATCAGGCAGGAACGGCGCGCGCGAGGCCGTCGTTACCGCCAGCGCGCGGACCGTGCCGGCCTGCAACTGTCCGACCGATTCCGGCCCGTTGTTGAACGACATCGGAATTTGTCCGCCGAGCAGATCGTTGATCGCGGGCGCGCCGCCCTTATAGGGAATCGCACTGATCTCGATTTTTGCGAGATTGTTGAGCAATTCGCCGGCGAGATGGGTCGAGGTGCCGTTGCCGGCTTGGGCGAACGACAGGCTGCCTGGCTTAGCCTTCGCCGCCGCGATGACGTCGCCGACCGACTTGTACGGCGAGTCCGCGCGCACCAGCAGCACGTTCGGCGACGACGCCAACAGCGAGATCGGCGAGAAATCCTTGAACGTGTCGTAGGGCAGCTTTGGATAGAGGAACGGATTGGTGGCGTGGCCGCTCGCCACCATGATCAGATTGTAGCCGTCGGGCGCGGAGCTTGCGATCGCCTGCGAGGCGATCACCCCGCCGGCGCCGGGCCGGTTCTCGACCACGATCGACTGTGTCCAGGATTTCGACACCGCCTCAGCCAGCGTGCGCGTCAGCACGTCGACGCCGCCGCCGGGTGGATAGGGAACGAGGATGTGAACGGCCTTGGCCGGGTATGGCTGCGCGGACGCGAAGCCGGCCGCAACCATGGCCGCTGCCGCAATGGCGGTCCGCCAGACCCATCCGGCCATCGACGCCTCCCGTCCCTTGATCGTTCCGTCCCTTTGTCGTCACCGTCTGTATCGCACGCCGGTTCGACACAGCGATGGCCGAATTGCGCAGATCACGTTGCGGCCGCGGCATGTTGACAATCACAGGCACCGCGTCAAGTTTCGATCCGCAAGCGAACATCAGCGTCGCACGAGCAGGGAGAACAGGATGGCGGCCACGGAACAAGCCTCGCCCCAGAAGACGGCGACCACCTGGCACGGCATCGTGCTGCAGACCCTGAAGCGGAACGAGATCAAGCTGGTGCCCTATGTGCCCGACCGGGTGCTGACCACGCTGATCAAGGACCTGCACGCCGATCCCTATTTCACGACATTTCCAACCGCGCGCGAGGAAGAGGCCGTCGGCATCGTCTCCGGCGCCTGGATGGCCGGCATGCGCGGCGCCGTGCTGATGCAGACCTCGGGCTTTGCGACGCTCGCCAACGTACTGGCCTCGCTGGCGGTGCCCTACCAGATCCCGCTGATCATGTTCGTCTCCGAGCGCGGCACGCTCGGCGAGTTCAACTACGGCCAGGCGCTGGTCTGCCGGACGATGCGCCCGGTGCTGGATTCGCTGGCGATGGAACATCACACCATCACCCGGCTCGACGAGCTCGAATTCATTGCCGACCGCTCGATCAAGCAGGCCGTCACCACCCAGGCGCCGGTGGTGCTGATCCTCTCGCCGCTGTTGACCGGCGGCAAGACCTTCGACAAGTGAGATCAGCCATGACCAGCACCTCCGCGCGCAACACCAAGGTGATGAACCGCTTCGATCTCACCCAGCGCCTCGTCGCCGGGCTGAAGGACGAGGCCGTGATCGGCGGCATCGGCAACACCAATTTCGACCTCTGGGCCGCCGGCCATCGGCCCGAGAATTTCTACATGCTGGGCAGCATGGGACTTGCGTTTCCGATCGCACTCGGCGTTGCGCTGGCGCAGCCGAAACGGCGCGTGTTCGCGCTCGAAGGCGACGGCTCGCTCTTGATGCAGCTTGGCTGCCTCTCGACTATCGCGACGCTGGCGCCGAAGAATCTCACCATGGTGGTGATGGACAACGGCATCTACCAGATCACCGGCAGCCAGCCGACCCCGGCTGCCGGCCATACCGACATCGTCCAGGTCGCCATCGCCAGCGGCATCGCCAACAGCTCATGGGCCGCCGACGAGGACGACTTCGAGCGGCTGATCGAACAGTCGAAACAGACCGCAGCCCCGACCCTGATCGGCGTCCGCATCGACGACAAACCCGGCACCGGCACCACGCGCCGCGACCCCGTACAGATCCGCGAGCGGTTCATGCATGGGATGGGGGTCAGGCAGCCGCTGTAGAGCAAGACCCCGCGGCCTGCACCTCCGTCATTGCGAGGAGCGAAGCGACGAAGCAATCCATGCATCGGCGCAAGCGGTTTGATGGATTGCTTCGCTGCGCTCGCAATGACGGCAATCGGACGCTCGTTGAGTCCGGTTCAATTCATCCGCAATTCCATGATATGCCGCGGATCCGGCTTCAGCTCGCCGCGTTCGACGCGCTTGACGATGTCGGTCAGCGCGGCGTTGGCTTTGCACGCCAAACCGAGCTTCTCGCCCTCGCGCACCACAAGACCGTTGAGGAATTCGATCTCGGTGCGGCGGCCCTTCTGCATGTCCTGGCCCATCGAGGGACGCTGCGCGGATGAGGTGCGCTTGGCATCCTTGAAGCGTTGCTCGTCGCAGGCGCGCATCGCGGCCTCATCGCCCTCGCCGGCGCGGGCGATCGTCTCGGGCGGAAGGTGCAGGATCTCCTCGAGCTGATAGCCGTGCGCCTGGCCGACCCGGATAGCTTCGCTGCCGAGCCGCGTCGAGAAGCGGCGCAGCGGTTCGCTTTGCAGCACCTCGCTGCCCGCCAGACCCGTGCAGGCCGACAGCCCGTTGCCCATCACGTTGGCGACGAGCTTGGACCAGCGCTCGCCCCAGAGATTGGAGGTGACCTTGGCGCTGTCGGAGAAGCCGACCAGCCGGCACACTTCCTCGGCCCGCGCGGTGATGCGGCCATGCACCTCGCCGGCGCGAAACACGGTGTGCGCTGCCCCGCCCTTGCCGGCGCCGCGGTGGATATGGCCGGGCTCGGGCAGGTTGACGGTGATGCTGCTCGCGATGCAGCCGAGCGTCTTGCCCCAGCCGACGATGCCGGCGATGGTCTCCTCGTTCATGCAGTTCTGCAGCGACACGACGTAACCATCCGGCGCCAGATACTGCCGGATCAGCATGGTCGCCCATGCGGTGTCGTAGGACTTCATGCAGACGAAGGCGATGTCGACCGGCTTTTCCTTTGCCAGCCGCTGGGCGTCGGTGATGTGCAGCGCGCGCACCGGCACCGAGAACTCCGCAACATCCATCGCATGGGTGACACGCAGTCCGTGCTTGCGCATATGCTCGACATGCGCGGGCCAGGGATCGATGAAGGTGACGTCCTCACCCGCCTGTACCATATGCGCACCGGCATAGCCGCCGACCGCACCCGCGCCGACGATCGCGATCTTCCGACCCATGTTTCCATCCCCTGCTCTGGTCCGAGGCGAACGCTTGCTGCGTCCGTTGCCGACCAGTCTAGGGGATCGGCCCGTCAGGCCAACCGGTCGCTTCATGAAAAAAGCGAGCCTGTGCCATGCCGGTATTCATGGGACCGAAGAAAATCCCCGCGGGCGAGCTGCCCGCGAGGATGGCATTTGCGCGCCTCCGTCATTGCGAGCGAAGCGAAACAATCCACGCTTCAGCATATGCGGCACGATGGATTGCTTCGTCGCTGTCGCTCCTCGCAATGACGGGGAATACGCGCGATCAGTCGATGATCCTGACGACCCGGTGGCTGCGGGCGTCAACGATCACACGGCGATCGTTGACTACGGCGTAGCGATATTCGGTGTAGTGCGGCACCGGACGCAGCACGACGGTGTCGGGCAGCGGCTCGCCGACCACGACGCGCTCGCGCACCACCACCGACGGTTCGTCGCGCGGGATCGAGGTGATCACCGCATTCGGAATCTCAAGGCCGGCGCCGACCGCAGCACCAACCGTGCCGCCGACGATTTCGCCGACCGGGCCTGCGATCTCGCCACCGGTCCGCGCACCGTTGGCGGCACCCGCTGCAGTCGTGGACTGCGCGAAGGCCGAACCGGACGCGAGCAGTGACGCAGCGGCGACAAGGGACACTGCAAAATGCTTGTTCATGATTCTCCTCCTCCGAGTTGTAAGACGCCCCTTCAACATCGCAGGTAACGAGACGTTCCAGTTCCAACGCCGGCAATCTGCGAGCAAATTCCGGTTCCGCAGCAACTCGCTTCGGTTCCAGCACAAATGAAAATGCTGCTCCGGATAATGTCTGGAGCAGCATTCATCGTTGGTTCAGATTCAGAGATGGTTCAGCGCAGCAGCGCGCTGCGCGCCGTTCATTCCAGCGGCTTTTGATCGGCTCGCCGTCTTGGCGTTCGCCGTCTTGGAGTCGGTTTACTTGGCGGGGGTGCAGCCACCTGCTTGATGCGGATTCGCGTCGTCCCGCCCTTGGATTCGATCTCGAAGGCGTTTGTCCTGCGCACCAGCTCGCTCAGGGTGCGGAAGCCGTAAGTCCGTTGATCGAAATCCGACGCGAGATTGGCCAGCTGCCGTCCGACCTCGCCAAGCGTCACCCAGCCGTCTTCGCTGGCCATCTGGCCAATCACCTTCTTGAGAATCGGCGTGGCGGCCTCAGGCGGCTGCAATGGCTGCGCCCGCACGGCAGCATCCTGATTGCTCGTCACGCCGCCGCGCAAATTCTCGGTATAGACGAACCTGCGGCAGGCCTGCCGGAAGCTTTCCGGCGTCTTCTGCTCGCCGAACCCGAACACGTCGATGCCGTGCTCGCGGATGCGCGCGGCAAGCCGGGTGAAATCGCTGTCCGACGACACCAGGCAGAAGCCGTCGAACCGGCCGCTGTGCAGCAGGTCCATCGCGTCGATCACCAGGGTGATGTCGGATGCATTCTTCCCGGTCGTATAGGCGAATTGCTGCTGCGGGATGATGGCGTGCTTGGACAGAATGTCCGCCCAGCCCTTTGACCTGGGATTGGAGAAGTCGCCATAGATGCGGCGCACGCTGGCCTCACCGATCTTGGCGATCTCCTCGAACAGCGCATCGGCGATCCTTGCAGATGCATTGTCGGCGTCAATCAGGACGGCAAGACGGGGCGAACGCAGTTCGGTAGGCATGGCATGTCTCGGCTGGGAACGATGGATCGAAGATTCTGTGAACGGCTCCGGAACCGGCGCAGAAGCCGCATCGGAGCACATCGCGCGTCCCAAGCATAGAGCAAGCGGCAATCGCACGGACGTCGCCGTCCCGGCAGCCGCGGCCGCCGCGGGTCAGATCACCTCGCCGAGGTCGATTGCTCGCCTGGCGAACTCGATGGCCTTCTCGGCGGTGATCGCGTCCGCTGTCGTGGTGGCCTCGTCGCGCACCGACGGCGGAGAAGCGATCCGGATCTTCTTGCCGTTCGACCGGCGGATGGTCGCGCGCCAGCGATCGACATCGCGGCGGTACGCATCGATGACAAAGTCCCGGTAGGCGACGCCGCTCATTAGCGGCTGAAGCGTTGCCATTTCGGCCCCAGCCGGCCGGCTTGCGATCTCGCGCACCATCTCGACAATCGTCTCGACGGCGTGCTCACGCGCAGCGCCGGTCGTATCCCTGAGCAGATAGCTCACCGCCGCGCCGATCTGCGCCCTGGCGCGATCGTCGCTCGCAAAATCCGAATCGACCTGAATTGACATGATGGGGAAAACGCCTCCTCCGGACGCAATATCGGATGCTTCCAGGCATCCGGCACGCTGCAACCAAGAGACGTTTAGTCGGCTCCCCATTAAAGCCGGATTATCCGTTAGCCCCCGATTTCTCGGATGCCGTTAACCGGGTCTTGATGCCGCTTCGGAACCCGTCCGAAGCGGCATCAATGATCGATCTCAGAGCAGGCCTGCGCCGCGCGCCCACTTGTACTTGGCGCCCAGCACCTCGACCGGCAATTCGGTCGAATAGGCGTAGGCCGGAATGCCGTTCTGATACAGGTACT
>NZ_LGHK01000200.1 GCF_001908235.1 Bradyrhizobium sp. NAS96.2 | reverse complement strand
AGCCGCGTCCGCTCGCCGGCAAGCGCGTGCTGATCACCGCCGGGCCGACCCATGAGGCGATCGACCCGGTGCGCTACATCGCCAACCGCTCGTCCGGCAAGCAGGGCTTTGCGATCGCCGCCGCCGCCCGCGCCGCCGGCGCCGAGGTCGTGCTGGTGACCGGCCCGGTCGAGCTCGACGATCCCCAGGGCATCTCCGTGATGCGCGTCGAATCCGCGCGCGACATGCTGCACCGGGTCGAGGCGGCGCTGCCGGTCGACGTTGCGATCTTTGCCGCCGCGGTCGCCGACTGGCGGGTCGCCAGCGAAGGCAGCCAGAAGCTGAAAAAGACCGCGGCCGGGATGCCGCCGCTGCAGCTGGTCGAGAACCCCGACATCCTCGCGACAATCTCGAAGCTGAAGGAGAAGCGGCCGCCGCTGGTGATCGGCTTCGCCGCCGAGACCGAGCACCTGATCGAGAACGCCAAGGCAAAGTTCGCGCGCAAGGGCTGCGACTGGATCGTCGCCAACGACGTCTCGCCGGCGACCGGCGTGATGGGTGGCGACCGCAACACCGTTCACCTGCTCTCGCGCGAGGGCAAGGACGTCACCGTCGACTCCTGGCCCGTGATGACCAAGGAAGAAGTCGCGACTGCGCTGGTCTCGCGGATCGCAAGAGAAGTAGGAACCGGATCGTGAGCGCCACCATCAAGGTCGAAGTCCACCAATTGCCGCATGGCGCAGATCTCCTGCTGCCGATCTACCAGACCGCGGACGCGGCCGGGCTCGACCTGTTGGCCGCGGTGCCGCGGTCGGCGCCGCTGCTGCTGCTGCCGGGCCGCTACGAGATGGTTCCAACCGGGCTGACGATCGCGCTGCCGCCGGGCTATGAGGCGCAGGTGCGGCCGCGTTCCGGCCTTGCCGCCAAATACGGCGTCACGGTGCTGAACTCGCCCGGCACTGTTGACGCCGACTATCGCGGCGAGATCAACGTGCTGCTGATCAATCATGGCCAGGAGGCGTTTTCGATCCGGCGCGGCGAGCGCATCGCGCAGATGGTGATCGCGCCGGTCACAAAGGCCGAGCTGGTTCCGGTCGACGTGCTGTCGTCAACCGAGCGCGGCGGCGGCGGCTTCGGCTCGACCGGACGCTAGCGCGAAGTGTGCGGACCGCCTCCGGGAGATCACGCTTCGCGTGCGATCTCGGCACGATTACGGAGTCAATTCGCGTAAAATCCACACCACCGGCCGCATTTTTTCACAGCGGATTCTGCGTTCACGGTCTGGACTCTTACTCGGCGAGTCCCGTTGGGACTATTCTGGATTGATTCGAGCGCGACGGGGGGGTCTTCGTCGGCTGTCGGGTCCTGCTTGGGCATGATCCCCGGACAAACGTCAAACGTTTGCCGTGGGGGAACACCGGTCTCCTCTTTTCCGGATCATGCCCTAAGGTTTGTGCGTTCTGGGGCAACATATGTCGGGCGTAGTCGCGGCAGTGCGTCGAACCCTGCTGTCATGCACCTCACTGGCGCGCGACGGCATGATTGGGCTCGCCATCACCGCATTGCTGCCGGCCCGCAATTCGTTTGCCGCCGAGAGCGTGCTCACCCAGGCGATGTCGGATCATTTCGGTTTCAATCACCAGGAGGTCGCGGTCCTCGCGACATCGTTCGCGCTGGTCGGCTTCTCTGCCGTCGCCGCGATCCTCCTCATGCGCACCCGCCTGCGCGCGACGCGGAACGAGGAGCAGCTGCAGTCCGAGATCACGGACCTCCAGGCGCAATCGGACCGGCTGCGCGCGCTGCTGTTCGTCGAGCCGCAGGTCTTGATCTCGTGGGCCGCCGGCGACAACCGGCCGCAGATCTCGGGCGACATCTCGCTGGTGATGTCGCAGGAGGGCCCGCCGCAGCGCATCCTCGCCTTCGGAACCTGGCTGCCGCCCGAGCCGGCGCTGCAGATGGACCACGCGGTCGACGCGCTGCGCGAGAAGGGCGAAGCGTTCCTGCTCAACCTCTCGACCTCGGCCGGCCGCGCCATCGAGGCGATGGGCCGCGCGATCGGCGGCCAGGCCATCGTGCGGATCCGCGAGCTCGGCGGCCTGCGCCGCGAGCTGGCCGAATCCAACCTGCGCTACAAGACGCTGCAGGAGGAGACCGAGCTGCTGCGCGATTTCGCCGCTGCCGCCCCATGGCCGATCTGGGCCAAGAGCCTCGAGGGCAATCTGCGCTATGCCAACGCGGCCTATGTCCGCGCCACCGAGGGCAAGAGCGTGTCGGACGCGCTGCAGCGCAATCTCGAACTGCTCGAAAGCGACCAACGCACCGAACTGACCCGCGCGCTGAACGACAATGCCAATTATGCCGCACGGCTGCCGATCGTCGTCAGCGGCGAGCGGCGGATCTACGACGTCCAGGCGCTGAAACTCTCCGGCGGCAGCGCCGGCATCGCGATCGACGCCAGCGAGGCCGCGGCGCTGCGCGCGGCGATCGCGCGGATGGTCGAAGCGCACCGGCGCACCCTCGACCAATTGTCCTCGGGTGTCGCGGTGTTCGATGCCGACCGGCGCCTCACCTTCTACAACGAATCCTACCGGCGGCTGTGGGGCCTCGACCAGGCCTTCCTCGACAGCAACCCCGACGATTCCAGCGTCCTCGATCGCCTGCGTGCCAACCGCAAGCTGCCCGAGCAACCGGATTTCCGCGCCTGGAAGGCCAAGTTGCATGAGGCCTATCGCGCGGTCGAATCCGAGACCTACACCTGGTTCCTGCCCGACGGCCGCGCCATCAGCGTCGTCACCACGCCGAACCTCGAGGGTGGCGTCACCTATCTGTTCGACAACGTCACCGAGAGCCTCGACCTCGCGCGCCGCTACGACCGCCTGACACGGGTGCAGCGCGAGACTCTCGACAATCTCGGCGAAGCGGTCACGGTGTTCGGCAGCAACGGCCGCGCCGAACTGTTCAACCCACCCTTCGCCAAGATGTGGAAGCTGCCGGCCGACGCGCTGCAGGGCGAACCGCATATCGAGCAGGTGGAAGCATTGTGCCGGCCGCTGTTCGACGACGCGCTGACCTGGCGGACGCTGCGCGAATCGATCACCGCGATCGAGAACCGCGCCCAGGTCGCGCTCAAGCTGGAGCGCAAGGACGGCAGCGTGCTGAACTGCATGACCATCCCGCTGCCCGACGGCAAGACCCTGCTCGCCTTCCAGGACATCACCGACACCGAGAATGTCGAGCGGGCGCTGCGCGAACGCAACGAGGCGCTGGAAGCTGCCGACCAGATGAAGGTGGATTTCGTCCACCACGTCTCCTACGAGCTGCGCGCGCCGCTCACCACCATCATCGGCTTCGCGCATTTCCTCAGCGATCCCTCGACCGGGCCGCTGACGCCGAAGCAGGCCGAGTATCTCGATTACGTCACCAAATCGACCAACGCGCTGCTGGCGCTGACCAACAACATCCTCGATCTCGCGACCATCGACGCCGGCGCGATGAAGCTCGAGCTCGGCCCGGTCAATATCGGCCAGGCGATCGAGGCCGCCGCTGAAGGCATTCAGGATCGTCTGGCAACCGACCGCATCACGCTGAAGGTCGATATCGAGCCCAATATCGGCGCCTTCGTCGGCGACGAGCGGCGCGTGGTGCAGGTGCTCTACAATCTGCTTGCCAACGCCGTCGGCTTCTCGCCGCATGATGCCACCGTCACGATCAGCGCGCACCGCACCGAGCACAGCGTGGTGTTTGCGGTGACCGATGCCGGTCCCGGCATTCCAGCCGAGATGCGCGACAAGGTGTTCAACTGGTTCGAGAGCCATTCGCACGGCTCGCGGCATCGCGGCGCGGGGCTCGGACTGTCGCTGGTGCGCTCCTTCGTCGAGCTGCATGGCGGCCGGGTGCGCGTCGATTCGACCGTCGGGCGCGGCACGACCGTGACCTGCGACTTCCCGATCGACCAGACCGCACACCGCAACGCTGCTGAATGACGGCGACCTCGACATTCTCGGTGGCGCTCGCGAACGAAACCGCGACGTCAGAGCTGATGGCCGACCTTGCGCTGCTGATCGGCGCCGGCGATGTCGTCACGCTCTCGGGCGACCTCGGCGCCGGCAAGACCGCGGCCGCCCGCGCCCTGATCCGCTACCTCGCCGCCGACGATACGCTGGAAGTGCCGAGCCCGACCTTCACGCTGGCGCAGAGCTACGAGCTACCGTCGTTTCCACTGGTTCATGCCGATCTCTACCGCATCAATGACGCCAGCGAGCTCGAGGAGATCGGGCTGTCGCCGCTGCCCGACGACATCGTGGCGCTGATCGAGTGGCCGGAACGCGCGCCGGACGCGATGCCCGCTGACCGCATCGATATCGCCTTCAGCCACCGCCCGGCGCTCGGATCGGCCGCGCGCGCCGCCGAGATCACCGGCTATGGCAAGGCCGCCGCCAAGGTCGCGCGGCTCAACGAGTTGCGCCAGTTCCTCGATCGCGCAGGCTTCCTCAAGGCGCGGCGCGAGCGCATGCCCGGCGATGCCTCGACCCGTTCCTATGCGCGGCTGCGCAACGACGACGGCAGCGTCATCCTGATGAACTCGCCGCGCCGTCCCGACGGCCCGGCGATCTACAACGGCAGCTCCTACAGCGCCGCGGTGCATCTCGCCGAAGACGTGCGGCCCTTCGTTGCGATCGGCAACGGCCTGCGCAAACATGGCTTCTCCGCACCTGCGATCCGGCACATCGATCTCGAATCGGGCTTCCTCATCACCGAGGATCTCGGCGCCGAAGGCGTGATCGAGGGCGATCCGCCGCGGCCGATCGCCGAGCGTTACGAGGCCGCCGTCGACATGCTGGCGGCGCTGCATCGCGAGGCGCTGCCCGACACGGTGCCGCTGACGGCAGACGAGAGCTACGACATCCCGGTGTTCGATATCGACGCCTGGCTGATCGAGATCGGGCTGATGCTGGAATGGTACCTGCCCGACCGCGGCGTGCAGCCGAGCGAGGAGCTGCGCACCGAATTCCTCGGGATGTGGCGCGGCCTCTTGGAAAAGCCCGCCGCGGCGCCGCAGACCTGGGTGATCCGCGACTTCCATTCGCCGAACATCATCTGGCTTGCCGAGCGCACCGGTATCCTGCGCGTCGGCATCATCGACTTCCAGGACGCGCTGCTCGGTCCTGCGGCCTATGACGTGGTGTCGCTGTTGCAGGACGCGCGGATCGACGTGCCCGAGCAGCTCGAACTGTCGCTCTTGACCCGTTACATCAAGGCGCGGCGCGCCACCGACGCGAGCTTCGATCCGGCCGGCTTCGCCGAGCTCTATGCGATCATGTCGGCGCAGCGCAACACCCGCCTGCTCGGCACCTTTGCACGGCTCAACCGCCGCGACGGCAAGCCGCAATATCTCAAGCACCAGCCGCGGATCTGGACCTATCTCGAACGCTCGCTCGCCCATCCGGCGCTGACGACCTTCCGCATCTGGTACACCGCCAACGTCCCTCCCCCAGTACCTTAGTTTACGGGTTGTTAGCCTTGGGTCCCCTAAGCTCGCAGAGTCCGCACCTCATCCATGGCGCGGCCGGATCGGGAGCGGGACCACACGATGGGGACGGAACGACGCAGGGGCGATCGTGTCACGTTTGAGCGCGGCATAGCCGCGCACATGATGGGCATCGACGGCACCTGGCGGCGCGACTGCACCATGGAAGACGTGTCCGAGACGGGCGCCAAGCTGACCGTCGAGGGCTCGGTCGAGGGCCTGGCCCTGAAGGAGTTTTTTCTGCTGCTGTCGTCCACAGGATTGGCCTATCGCCGCTGCGAGCTGGCATGGGTCAATGGCGACCAGATTGGCGTCAACTTCCTCAAACAAGGCGACAAGAAGAAGAAAACTGCCAGACGCGGTGCGCAAGCCGACGTCTAGAGCATGATCCGGAAAAGTGGAGACGGTTTTCCGGCAAGATCATGCTCCAACAAAGGGTCGTCGTTATTGCCGTCTTACGGCCGTCATGTCTCATGACTATGGCGTCTGATTGATGTGCTTGCCGAATCGCCGTGATATGATCGGCGCATGAGAGATGATGACCGAGAATATCCGGAAAATGCCCGTCACTCCCCATAAAGCCATGGTGCTCGCTGCGGGCCTCGGCGTGCGCATGCGCCCCCTGACCGACACGATGCCGAAGCCGCTGGTCAGCGTCGCCGGCCAGCCGCTGCTCGACCATGTGCTCGACAAGCTCGCCGGCGCCGGCGTCAGCGAAGCGGTGGTCAACGTGCATTATCTGCCCGACCAGATCATCGAGCACGTCAAGCCCCGCAGCCGCCCGCATGTGATCATCTCCGACGAGCGCGACCAGGTGCTCGGCACCGGCGGCGCGGTGGTGAAGGCGCTGCCGCTGCTCGGCGATGCGCCGTTCTTCCATCTCAATGCCGACACGATGTGGATCGACGGCGTGCGTTCCAATCTGGCCCGGCTGGCCGAGACCTTCGATCCCGCGCGGATGGATATCCTGCTGCTGATGGCGCCGACCGCCTCCAGCATCGGCTATAGCGGCCGCGGCGACTATTCGATGTTGCCGGACGGCGCGCTGCGCAAGCGGCGGGAAAACCAGGTGGTGCCGTTCGTCTATGCCGGCGCCGCGATCATGTCGCCTGCGCTGTTCGCGGACGCTCCGGCGGGCGAATTCTCGCTGACCAAGATGTTCGATCGCGCCAACGAGCAGGAGCGGCTGTTCGGCCTGCGCCTCGATGGCGTCTGGATGCATGTCGGAACCCCCGACGCGATCCAGGCTGCGGAAGACGCCTATCTGGAAAGCGTAGCTTAGAGCCTGATGAGATTAGCTTGAGCTAGAACGGCGTTCGTAGTTCACCTCTCCCTTGGGAGAGGTCGATTTGCGCAGCAAATCGGGTGAGGGTTTACGGTCTATCGAGAGAGCAAGAGCCCTCACCCGGATTGCTTCGCAATCCGACCTCTCCCCGATGGGGAGAGGTGAAACGAGACCGCGCCAAGCCGATTCGACCGAAACTCATTCCCGCTTCAGGCAAAGTTGCCGTTAGGCATTGCAATCGATGGCGAGCACCGCAAAACTTGCCAGCCAGTGCTCGCCCATATAGTCGCCGGCGATGTGCGGCAGGCCGGCGTCGAGATGGCGTCGCGCCGCATCCAGCAAAATCGGGCGACGCACATCGCCCTCCGGCAACGTGCCCGCCAGCGCACGCCAGCACCACGCCCGGCTGAGATTGAGCCCATCGAGATGCGCAAGCTTGCCGTCGCTGCGATCGGTCACGGTCGCGGGCCGAAACAAGGTTGCGGGTTCGCGTTGCGCGAGGTGCGGCAGGAAGCGATCGAACCAGGGCAGGAAGTCCCGAGGCGACAGCAGCCGCCGCATGCATTCCGCTTCGATCAGCGCGGACGACTGGAAGTCGTCGCCGCTCGGCTCGCCCCAGGCGGGACAATCCTGATCGGCTCCGTACCAGCGCAGCGCGGTGTCGCGCAGCAGCGCCCCGAGCGCATCGTCCTGCGTCGCCGCGGCGTAGTCGGCGGCCATGCGCAGCCCGAACGCGGTGTTGAAATGCGTGCCGACCCGCACCGGATAGGTGGCGAGCGGCAGGAAATCGCGAAAGCGCTGCGCGAAGATTTCGGCAAGCGGCGCGATTTGCTCGCGCCAGCTGACGTCGTCGAAAAGCGCGAGCTCTGCCGCAAGCTTCAACAGCCAGCCCCAGCCGTACGGCCGCTTGAAGCCGCGCGCGGTCGGGGCCGCGAGATAGGCGCACTCCGCCGCGATCTTCTCCGCAACGAACTGTGCGCCGAACAGGGCGCGGATCGCATCCGCCGCTTCGGAGGTCGGATAAAAGCGCAGCAGCCGGGCGAGCATCCAATAGCTGTGGACGCAGGAATGCCAGTCGTAGCTGCCGAAGAACACCGGATGCAGCTCGCGCGGCGTGCGTGCGTCCTGTGGCCCTGCCAGCACATGATCCGGCTTGTTCGGATATTCGCGGCCGACATGGCCGAGCGCGATGCGGGCGAAGCGAACGGCGAGTTGTTCGGTCAGGGATGTGGCGGTCATGGTGAGGAGCCCTCCTCGCGCCGAACCAGCATCTCGATCAGGCGCGGTGCAATATAGATCGGAAACTGCGTCGCGGCGAAGAATAGCGTTGTCATCGGCGAAGCCGCTGCGCCCATCGCCGACCAGACCAGCCCGACATTGCGGTTGCCGAGAATGAGGCCTGCGGTGAGTCGCTCGGCCAGCGAACCCGGCGTGAGCAGCGCGCCAAGCACTTGCAGCGCAAGATTGCAGGCGAGGGCAAGGCCGACACAGATTGCCGCGGCACGCGGCTGTGCCGCGATCTGCGCACGCACTCCGGCCATGGTGGAGATCGCAAACAGCAGCAGGGAGGCGAGGACGAGCGCGTCGATCATGCCCGAACGCCGCACCAATTGCGCGCGGGCCTGACGGCGAAGCAGCAGCGCCAGCGCGCTCGCACTGCCGAGCAACAGGGCCAGCCGCGCGGCGAGGGCCAGCGGATCGAGCGCGAGACCGGCAAATCCCGCCGCGATCAGCGGCACGGTGACCGGCGCCAGCGCCATCGACAGCAGCGTCACGGCAAGCGGAACGGTGGCATCGAAGCCGAGCATGCGCGCGACCGCGGCGGTGCCGCTCGACGGTGGCGCACAGACCGACAACACCAGCGCGACGACCAGCTCGGTCGGCAGTCCGGCACCGCGCGCGGCGAAGCCGACCGCGAGCGGACAGACCAGCATCGCGAGCGCCGGCAACAGCAGCCAGACCAGCGGACGCCGCAGCGCACGGCGGAATGCCGCGCCATCGACCTGGAGGAAGGTGCCGAGCACCAGGACGAAGATCGCCGCCGCCATCAGCGGGCGCATGCTGTCGGCAAGGGCGGGAAAAGCCAGTCCGGCCATAACGCCAACGATCAGCAAGGTCGGCCCGCGCGGCATCAGCCTCGCGAATGATCGTCCCGGATCCTGGCGCCTCGTCGTCATGCCCGGGAGCTATAGGCGCCGCCAGATCATTGTTGAAATCGATTATTTCTATATGCATTATTGATTTCATGAATTTATCCGCCGTCGATCTCAACCTGCTGGTCGCCTTCGAGGCGCTGATGGAGGAGCGCCACGTCACCCGCGCAGCCGAACGCATTGGCCTCGCCCAGCCGTCGATGAGCAGCGCGCTGCGCAGGCTGCGCGCGCTGTTTGCGGACGAATTGTTCCTGCGTGCCGGCGCCGGCATGCAGCCGACCGAGAAAGCGCTGGCGCTAGCAGGCCCGATCGGAGAGGCGCTGCGGCAGATCCGGGGCGCGCTGGCGCCCGATCGGAGCTTCGATCCGGCGACCGCGCGCCGGCGCATCACCATCGCAGCGACCGACTATGGCGATCTCGTCCTGGTGCCGGAACTGACCCGCTTGCTGCGCGCGGAAGCGCCGGGGATCGACCTCGCCGTACGCCCGCTGACCGATGCGACGGCGGCGCTGGCAAAGCTCGAGCGCGGCGAGCTCGATGCGTTGATCGGCGGCCATCTGCCGGAGACGCCGCGCTGCGTCCGGCACCGCCTGTTCGAGGAACGCTTCGTCTGCATCCGCGACGCCGCGCGCGCGAGCCGGTCGGAGGCTCTCAGCCTGGAGGACTATGCGACCCTGCCGCACGCGCTGTTCTCGGCGGCCGGCGGCGATGGCCTGCCGAGCGTGATCGACGCGCTGCTGGCGCGCCATGGGTTGAAGCGGCGCCTCGCCGTGACGCTTGCGCATGTGGTGGCCGTTCCCTTCGCCGTGGCCGGCACCGATCTCATCGCCACGATGGCGGAGCGCGTCGCCCGGCGCTTCACGCATCTCGCCGAAATTACCGTCGTGATGCCGCCGATCGAGATCCCCGCCTTCGCAATCGACCTGATCCATACCAGCCGCGCCGCGCAGGATCCGGCGCTGCGCTGGTTCCTGGATGCCGTCGATCGCTGCGCCGCCCGGCTGCGACATTGAGCTGTCATGGCTGACCGGCGGGGGGTGGCTAACGACGGCCGCCGCTCCCTATATTGGCGCCTGATTCGAACAAGGCAGCCCATGCGCGTTCTCAGCGTTCCCGTTTCCGCGCCGTTCCTGCGCACCGTCATTGCGGCGCTGGTCGACGGCCGCCTGCTGGCGGGATTCGAGGCGCAGAGCGATCCGGCAAAGCTCGCCAACGCCACGCTCTATCTGCCGACCCGCCGCGCCGGCCGGCTGGCGCGCGAAATCTTCCTCGACGTGCTCGATTCCGACGCCGCGGTGCTGCCGCGTATCGTCGCGCTTGGCGAGATCGACGAGGACGAGCTTGCCTTCGCCGATCAGGGCGACGCCGTTGGTGGCGCCGCGCCGCTGGAAATTCCGCCAAGACTGGGCGAGCTGGAGCGCCGGTTGACGCTGGCGCATCTGGTCGCGGCCTGGGCGAAGACGCCGGTGTCGGCGCCGCTCGTGGTCGGCGGCCCGGCCTCGACCTTGCAGCTCGCCGGCGACCTTGCGCGACTGATGGACGACATGGTGACGCGCGGCGTCGACTGGCGCGCGCTCGACCGGCTGGTGCCGGATCAGCTCGACAAATACTGGCAGCACTCGCTCGACTTCCTGCGCATCGCGCGCGATGCCTGGCCGAACTACCTCAAGGAGATCGGCCGGATCGAGCCGGCCGCGCGCCGCGATCTCTTGATCGAGGCGGAGGCGGCGCGGCTGACCGCGCACCCGACGGGCCCGGTGATCGCGGCCGGTTCGACCGGCTCGATGCCGGCGACGGCAAAATTCCTGCACGCGGTGGCGAAGCTGCCGAACGGCGCCGTGGTGCTGCCCGGGCTCGACACCGATCTCGACGAGGACAGCTGGGACACGATCGGCGGCGAGCGCGGCGACGACGGCAGGTTCACCACGCCGCCCTCGTCGAACCATCCGCAATTCGCGATGCACGCGCTGCTCGATCGCTTCGACATCAAGCGCCGCGACGTTGAGAGCCTGGCCGAGCCGGCGCCGCTCGGCCGCGAGGTGCTGGTGTCGGAGACGATGCGTCCGTCGACCGCGACCGCGCAATGGCATGACCGGCTGGAGCGGCCCGAGATCGTGGCGCGGATTTCCGCCGGGATGACCAATCTCACCGTGGTCGAGGCGCCCAATCCGGAAATGGAGGCGCTGGCGATTGCGGTCGCGATGCGCGAGGCGCGGCATCTCGGCAAATCGGCCGCGCTGGTGACGCCGGATCGCGCGCTGGCACGCCGCGTGACGGCCTCGCTGACGCGCTGGAAGCTGGAGTTTGATGATTCCGGCGGCGACGCACTGATCGAAACACCGGCCGGCGTGTTCGCCCGCCTCACCGCGGAAGCCGCGGCCAACGGGCTGGAGCCGCCGACATTGCTCGCGCTGCTCAAGCATCCGCTGTTCCGGCTCGGCGGCGCGCATGGCGCATTGCGGCGCGCGATCGAGGTGCTGGAAATCGCGCTGCTCCGCGGCACGCGGCCGCAACCGGGGACCGGCGGGCTCGCGCGCGACTTCGCACGCTTCCGCGCCGAGCTGGTCAAGCTGCATGGCGGCGAGACCTCGTCGCTACACGCCATGGAGCCGCGCGCCCGGCTGCGCGACAACGAGCTCAACCAGGCCGAGGGCCTGATCGCCAGACTGCAGGCGGCGCTGGCGCCGCTGGAAAGCATGGCGTCGTCAAAACCCTATGATTTCGCCGAGCTCGCGGCGCGCCACCGCGAGGCGCTGATCGCACTGTCGGCCGACCAGAACGGCGTCGCGATCGTGTTCGAGGAGCGCGCCGGTGCCTCGCTGGCCTCCGCCTTCGACGAGCTGCTCGCGAGACAGCAGCCGAGCGGGCTGATGACGCCGCTGTCAGATTATCCCGAGGTGTTCCAGACCGCCTTCGCCGACCGAATGGTGCGGCGGCCGGAATCGGCGCGCGCGCAGCTCAATATCTACGGCCAGCTCGAGGCGCGTCTCACCGAGTCGGATCGCGTCATCCTCGGCGGCCTGGTCGAGGGCGTCTGGCCGCCGGCGCCGCGGATCGATCCCTGGCTGAGCCGGCCGATGCGGCACGAACTCGGGCTCGATCTTCCCGAGCGGCGCATCGGCCTGTCCGCGCACGACTTTGCGCAGCTGCTCGGCCATGACGAGGTGATCCTCACCCACGCCGCCAAGGTCGGCGGCGCGCCGGCGGTCGCCTCGCGTTTCCTGCACCGGCTCGAAGCGGTTGCCGGCGAAGCGCGCTGGAAGGCAGCAACATCGGCCGGCGAAACTTACGTGCAATATGCCGCCGAGCTCGACCGGCCCGACAAGGTCGAGCCGATGCCGCACCCGGAGCCGCGGCCCCCGCGGGAGGCGCGGCCGCTGAAAATGTCGGTCACCGCAATCGAGGACTGGCTGCGCGATCCCTACACGATCTATGCGCGCTATATCCTCAAGCTCGATCCGCTCGATCCTGTCGACATGCCGCTGTCGGCAGCCGATCGCGGCTCGGCGATCCACGAATCGCTCGGCGAATTCACGCAAACCTATGCCGACGCGCTGCCTGACGACATCAAGAGCGCGCTGCGCGATATCGGGGCCAAGCATTTTGCGCCGCTGATGGAACGACCGGAGGCGCGTGCGCTGTGGTGGCCGCGCTTCCAGCGCATCGCGGCGTGGTTTGCCGAATGGGAGCAGGCCCGGCGCGGCAATATTGCTGCGATCAAGGCAGAGATCCGCGGCGAGATCGGCATTCCGCTCGACGATGCCAGGACATTCACGCTCTCCGCGCGCGCCGACCGCATTGAGCGGCGCGACGACGGCAGCTTTGCGATCCTCGATTACAAGACCGGGCAACCGCCGACGGGCAAGCAGGTGCGCATGGGGCTGTCGCCGCAGCTGACGCTGGAAGCCGCGATCCTGCGCGAGGGCGGCTTCGCCGACATCCCGGCCGAATCCTCGGTCGGCGACCTCGTCTATATCAGGCTGAGCGGCAACAACCCGCCGGGCGAGCAGCGTTCGCTGGAACTGAAGATCAAGACCAACGACACGCCGCAGCCGCCCGACGAAGCCGCCGACGCCGCGCGGCGCAAGCTGGAAGCCCTGATCCGCGCGTTCGACGACGAGAGCCAAGCCTACACCTCGCTGAACCTCTCGATGTGGGCGAACCGTTACGGCGCCTATGACGACCTCGCGCGGATCAAGGAATGGTCCGCGGCCGGCGGCCTGGGGATCGAGGAATGGTGAAGGCGCCACGTCCGATCCCATCAGCGGTGCGCGATGCGCAGGCGCGTGCGTCCGACCCGAAGGTGTCGACCTTCGTGTCGGCCAATGCCGGCTCGGGCAAGACCCATGTGCTGGTGCAACGCGTGATCCGCCTTTTGCTGTCAGGCGTGCCGCCGGAGAAGATCCTCTGCATCACCTTCACCAAGGCCGCCGCGGCGAACATGGCGGAGCGGGTGTTCACGACGCTGGGTCATTGGGTGACGCTCGACGATTCCGGGCTCGATGCCGCGATCCGCGAGGCCGGCATCGCGCATCCCTCCGCCTCACTGCGGCGCGAGGCGCGAAAACTGTTTGCCTGCGCGCTGGAGACGCCGGGCGGCCTGAAGGTGCAGACCATCCACGCGCTGTGCACCCGGCTGCTGCAACAGTTTCCGTTCGAGGCCAATGTGCCGGCGCGCTTCGCCGTGCTCGACGACCGCGACCAGAACGAGATGATGGAGCGCGCCAATCTCGCCGTGTTCCTCGAGGCGTCGCGGATTCCCGACAGTCCGATCGGCCGCGCGCTGCGGACCGCGATGGCGAATGCTGCCGACGTCACCTTCAAGGAGGTAGTCCGGGAGGCGTGCCTCAGCCGCGACCATTTCATGGCCTGGACCGATGCCGCCGGCAACGCCGCGGCCGCCGCCGCGCAGATGTCGGCCGCGCTCGGCGTTTCCGCTGAGGATCGCATCGAGGATGTCGAACGCGAGATCGTCGACGGGCCGAACCTGCCGCGGTCGAGCTGGAAGGAGATGGCGACGCTGCTCGACACCAGCAGCAAGGCGGATCAGAAGCAGGCCGAACGGCTGCGGGCGGCGCTGACCTTCACCGGTGCGGCGCAGGTCGACGAATATCTCGGCGTCTTCCTGACCGACGATCGCGCGCCGCGCGCGTCGGTCATCACCAACAATTTCATCAAGAAGAATTCGGTTGCGGGCAACAGGTTGGAGGCGGAGATCGACCGTCTTGGTCCCCTGATCGAACGCCGCCGCGCCGTGGTGACGCGCGACCGCAGCGAGGCGCTGATCCACATCGCGACCGCTGCGGCTGCGCACTATCGGCGCGAGAAGCTGGAACGCGGCCTGCTCGACTATGACGACCTCATCGACAAGACGCTCGCGATGCTCGACCGTGTCTCCTCGGGCTGGGTGCATTACAAGCTCGACCGCGGCGTCGATCACGTGCTGATCGACGAGGCGCAGGACACCAGCCCGCGGCAATGGGACATCGTCGCGCACATCATCTCCGAATTCACCTCCGGCGCCGGCGCGCGCGACGGCCTGGTGCGCACCGTGTTCGCGGTCGGCGACGAGAAGCAGTCGATCTTCTCGTTCCAGGGCGCGGCGCCGCGCGAATTCGATTTGCGCCGGCGCGAGCTGAAGCGGCGATTCGAGGAAGCCGGGCTGAAATTCGATCCGGTGTCGTTCACCTATTCGTTCCGCTCCGGGCCGGTGATCCTGCATTCGGTCGACCATGTGTTCCGCGAGCAGGAGATCTTCCGCAGCATCCATGCGGTCGAGAACGGCTATCCGATCCACAATGCGATGGCCGATGCCGGCCCCAGCCAAATCGAGCTGTGGGATCTCGCTGTCGCCGACGACCGCCAGGATATCGAGGGCTGGCGCGCGCCGTTCGACGGCGTCGCGATGACCAGCCCCGAGGTGAAGTTGGCGCGGCGCATCCAGGCCGAGATCAAGCGCCTGGTCACCAGCGGCACCATGACCGGCAGCGCCGGCGGGCGGCGGCCACTGCGTTACGGCGACATGCTGATCCTGGTGCGGCGGCGCGGCAACGCCTTCGACGCTGTCATCCAGGCGCTGAAGCACGCGGGCATTCCGGTCGCCGGCGCCGACCGGCTGAAGCTGACCGAGCACATCGCGATCATCGACCTGATGAACCTCGCCGACGCGCTGCTGCTGCCGCAGGACGATCTCGCGCTCGCGGTGGCGCTGAAGAGCCCGCTGTTCGGGCTCGACGACGACGATCTGTTCAAGCTGGCGCACGAGCGTCGCGGTTCGCTGCGCGAGGCACTGACCGCGCAGGCGCCGACCAACGAACGTTTTTCGGCCGCGCTGCGCCGCCTGGAAGAGTGCGAGCGCCGCTTCACCCAGGAGACGCCGTTCGCGTTCTACGCCTGGCTGCTCGGCGGCGATGGCGGGCGGGGGCGCATTCTACGCCGGCTCGGCCATGAGGCCAACGACGCGCTCGATGAATTCCTCGAGCTCGCGCTGGGCTATGAGCGCAAGGCGCCGGCCTCGCTGCAGGGCTTTGTCGCCTGGCTGCGCGCGGCCGACACCGAGGTGAAGCGCGACATGGAGATCTCGCGCGACGAAGTTCGCGTGATGACCGTGCACGGCGCCAAGGGCCTCGAGGCGTCGGTCGTGTTCCTGGTCGACACCACGACCTCGCCGTCGGACACCCAGCGGCTGCGGCTGATCCATCTGCCGCAGGGCAACGCGGCGCCGAACGCGCCCGGCGTCGTGGTGTGGGCCGGCAAGAAGGCCGAGGATCCGCCCGGCGTCGCCGACGCGCGCAGGGCGATGCTCGGCGACACCGAGGACGAATATCGCCGCCTGCTCTATGTCGCGATGACCCGCGCCGCCGACCGGCTGATCGTCGGCGGCTGCATGCCCGGCAACATGAACACGGTGCGGAAATCCTCCTGGTACGATCTGATCACCAAGGGGCTCGCCAATTCCGGGCTCAAGCTCGAGGAACTCGAGACGCCGGCCGGCAAGGTGATGCGCTATTCGTGGCCCGACGACACAGCCGATCTCACCGGTGTCGCGGCATCAGCGCCCGCGGCGCCGATCGTGCTGCCGTCCTGGCTGCGCACCGCGGCCGCCCCTGAAGCCGCCGCCGCGGGCGTGCTGCGCCCGTCCGATCCGGCCGATGACGACAGTCATCCGATACGAACCGGCGAATCGGTGCAGCTGCGCGCCCGCGCCCTGCAGCGCGGCACGCTGGTGCATCGCCTGCTGCAATCGCTGCCCGACGTTGCTCTGGAGCGACGGCTCGGCGCGGCACTCGGCTATCTTGCGCGTAACGCCGATGGCTGGAGCGAGGAAGAGCGCGCGGCGCTGGCTCGGCAAGTGGTCGCCCTGACCGTCGATCTGCGGTTCGCGCCGGTGTTTGCCCCCGGCAGCCGCGCCGAGGTGTCGATCGTGGGCCGGCTGGAGCGGCCGGGCCAGCCGAAGGCGCTGGTCTCGGGCCAGATCGACCGGCTGGTGGTGACGCCGAACGAGGTCCTGATCGTCGATTTCAAGACCAACCACGCCCCGCCAAAGACCGCCGCCGAGGCTCCCAAGGGTTATATCCGGCAGCTCGCGCTGTACCGTGCGGTGCTGGCAAAACTTTATCCCCAAAGGATCATCCACGCCGCCCTGCTCTGGACCGAAACCGCTGAAATGATGGAGATTTCCGCCTCCGCGCTGGACGCCGGGCTGGCATAAGTTCATGTCGGCGTGAGCAAGCTTGACCCGGCAAGGGGGGCGTTCATACGTTTGCCGCATGCTCCCGGGCGCGATTCTCCACCGCGCCCTTTTGTCTCAACCGAACGAGGTACTCACATGGCCGTTGGCAAGGTTTCTGACGCCGATTTCGAAGCCGAAGTGCTCAAGGCGACCGGGCCGGTGGTCGTCGACTTCTGGGCCGAATGGTGCGGTCCCTGCCGCATGATCGCGCCCGCTCTCGATGAGATTTCCGGCGCGATGGGCGACAAGGTCAAGATCGTGAAGCTCAACGTCGACGAGAGCCCGAAGACCGCGTCGAAGTATGGCGTGATGTCGATCCCGACCCTGATGATCTTCAAGGGCGGCGAGATGGCGTCCCGTCAGGTCGGCGCCGCGCCGAAGGCCAAGCTGCAGCAGTGGATCACCGCTGCGGTCTGATCCGATTCGAATTAGCTAATTTGCGAAGCGGCCGGCGATGAGCCGGCCGTTTTGTTTTACCTGATCCATCCGGTCGCCAGCGCAGAGGCGAGCTCGGCCTCGCCATTGTGCCGCGCCAGCGCGGCCATCGCCGCGTGGTCGTAGGGGATGTGCCGGAACGTCAGGTCCCAGTGGCCACCAGCCTGTTCGAGGATGGCGTAGCGCGCATCGGGCGAACCGGCCTCGACGACATGCGGATGCGGCTTGCCGGCGCGATAGCCGGGTGAGCCGACGCTGCCTGGATTGACGATCAGCCGGCCATCGCGCAGCCGCACGGCGCGCGCGGTATGGGTGTGTGCGCACAGGATCAGCGATTGCGTCACGCCGGCCGCCCTCGCCTCGATCGATTCCAGCGAAGACATCACGAGCTCACCGCCCGGCAGCACCGTCTCGAGCCAATAGGTTTGGTCATCTTGCGGCGTCGCGTGGCAGAGGAAGACCTCGTCGCGATAGACCGCATTCGCCGGCAGCGTGCGCAGCCAGTCGAGATGCCGCGGCTCGAGCTGCGTGTAGGTCCGCCGCTCCCATGAGCCCATTTTCTCGTGCGGGCGATCAATCAGATAGCGGTCGTGATTGCCGAGCAGATGGACCGCATCGAGCACCATCAGCATGTCGATGGTCGGCCGCGCGTCGAGCGGGCCGCTCACCATGTCGCCGAGATCGACGATATCGGAAATCCCCTGCGCGCGAATGTCCGCGAGCACCGCTTCAAGCGCGAGATGGTTGCCGTGGATGTCGGCGATCGCAGCAAAACGCATGATGTGTTGTCCTCCCGTAGCCCGGATGCAGCGAAGCGTAATCCGGGAGGGCTGCTGTGACGGATCGAAGGTCCCGGATTTCGCCTCGCGCCATCCGGGCTACGTCAGCGGCATCATGCAGGAGGCGTGCCGTTGGCCGCAAGCACCGGGCCGGCAAGGTACAGCGAGCCGGTGATCAGGATGCGCGGCGGCACCTCGTAGGCCAGCGTGGCGAGCCGCTGCAACGCGGTGTCGACGCCGGTCGCGATCTCGACACGCATGCCGAGCGCCCGCGCGGCATCGGCGAGTTTGTCCGGCGCCATGCCGTTGTCGCGGCCGGGCACCGGGACCGCGATGATGTGGCGCGTCAGTCCGGCGAAATTGGCGAGGAAGGCATTGGCATCCTTGTTGGCCATCATGCCCGCGATCACGACCAGCGGCCGCGACACCCGCTCCTCGAGATCGCCGAGCGCCGCCGCCGCGACGCGGCCACCCTCGGCATTGTGGCCGCCATCAAGCCAGACCTCGGAACCCTGCGGCCCCTGGCAGACCAGGCTGCCTGAGACGAGCCGCTGCATCCGCGCCGGCCATTCCGCATTGACGATGCCGGCCTCGTAGGCGGCGATGTTGAACTTGAACGTATCGATCGCGCGCAGGGTCGCGATCGCGAGGCCCGCATTGTCGAACTGGTGCCGGCCGAACAGCTTTGGCGCGGCGAGATCCAGCAGGCCGCGCTCGTCCTGATAGACCAGCCGGCCGCGCTCGACGCCGACATGCCAGTGCTGGCCGGCCGCATGCAGCGGCGCGCGCATGCGATGCGCCTCGGCCTCGATCACCGCCATCGCGTCCGGCGCCTGCTCGGCACACACCACCGGCACCTTGCGCTTGATGATCGCGGCCTTCTCGCCGGCGATCAGGGCCAGCGTGTCACCGAGGAATTCCATATGGTCCATGCTGACCGGCGTGATCACCGAAGCAAGCGGCGTCTCGACCACATTGGTGGAATCGAGCCGGCCACCGAGGCCGACCTCGAGCAGCGCGACGTCGGCCGGATGCTTCGCGAACAGGCAGAACGCGACCGCCGTTTCCATCTCGAAGATGGTGATGGCGTTGCCGGCGTTGATGCGCTCGCAATCCTCAAACGTCGCGCGCAGCTCATCGTCGCCGACGAGCTTGCCGCCGCCGACGGCGCCGAGCCGGTAGCATTCATTGATCCGTACCAGATAGGGCGAGGTGAAGACGTGCACCCGCAGGCCCGACGCTTCGAGGATCGCGCGCAAATAGGCGACAGTCGAGCCCTTGCCGTTGGTGCCGGCGACGTGGATCACCGGCGGCAGCTTGCGCTCGGGATGATCGAGCCGCTCCATCAGGCCGCGCATGCGATCGAGGCTGAGATCGATGCGCTTCGGATGCAGCGCCGATATCCGCGCGATCAACGCCTCGAACGAGGCCTGCGATGGGGCGGCGCTTGCGGTCACGCGTGCGGCGCGGCCGGCACCGTCTCCGGGGCCGTGACGATCTGGGCCGGCTCGGTGACGGGCGTTGCGGGCTTCGATGCGGTTTCGAGCGCCGGCGATTTGGTGAACAGGCGGCACAGCCGGGCCAGCGTCGCCTTCATGTCGTGGCGGTGCACGACCATGTCGACCATGCCGTGCTCGCGGAGATATTCGGCACGCTGGAAACCTTCCGGCAGCTTCTCGCGGATGGTCTGCTCGATCACGCGCGCCCCGGCAAAACCGATCAGCGCACCGGGCTCGGCGATCTGGACGTCGCCGAGCATCGCATAGGAGGCGGTAACGCCGCCGGTGGTCGGATTGGTCAGCACGACGATGTAGGGCTGACGGGCTTCGCGCAGCATCTGCACGCCGACCGTGGTGCGCGGCATCTGCATCAGCGACAGGATGCCTTCCTGCATCCGCGCGCCGCCGGAAGCGGCGAACACGATGAACGGCGACTTCTTCTCGACCGCAAGCTCGAGCCCACGCACCATCGCTTCACCGGCGGCCATGCCGAGCGAGCCGCCCATGAAATCGAAATCCTGCACCGCGACCACGACGCCGGCGCCCTCGAGCTTGCCGTAGCCGACCTTGACCGCGTCGTTCAGCCCGGTCTTGGCGCGGGCGTCCTTGATGCGGTCGACATATTTGCGCTCGTCGCGGAACTTGAGCGGATCGGCTGCAACATCGGGCAGCGCGACGTCGAACCAGGTCTCGTTGTCGAAGATCGACTTCAGCCGCGCCACCGCGCCCATGCGCATGTGGTAGTTGGAGCCGGGGATCACGAACTGGTTGGCCTCGACGTCCTTGTAGAATACGAGCTGCCCGGAATCCGGACACTTGATCCAGAGATTCTCCGGCGTCTCGCGCCGCAGGATGTTGCGGATCTTCGGCCGGACGACGTTGGTGAGCCAGTTCATGGTTCGCTCCGAAATGCGGGTCGGTCCCGCACCAGCTGGATATATGGCGGGCCGGGCGAACCCGGCAAGCCGCCGTTTGCGGCCTTGTTGCCGCAAAATGTGGCTTATTCAGCGGCCTGCTTGGCGCCCCGGACCCCCTGGGCCAGCACCGACACCAGGTCCGCCACCGCGCTCACGGTCTTCGGCGTGGCGCGGCCTTCGGCATCGAGGCTGCCCTTTAGGGCGTCGACCAGCGCGGTGCCGACCACGGAGCCATCGGCGTTCTCGGCGATCGCACGCGCCGCTTCCGGAGTTCGGATGCCGAAGCCGACACAGACCGGCAGCGCGGTGTGCCGCTTGATGCGCGCCACGGCCGCTCCAACGACCTTCGAATCGGCCGCGGCACTGCCGGTGATTCCGGTGACCGCGACGTAGTAGACAAAGCCCGAGGTGTTGGCGAGCACCGCCGGCAGGCGCTTGTCGTCGGTGGTCGGCGTCGCCAGGCGGATGAAGTTCAGCCCGGCCTTGATCGCGGGGATGCAGAGCTCGGTGTCTTCCTCCGGCGGCAGGTCGACGATGATCAGTCCGTCGACGCCGGCGGTCTTGGCATCGGCCAGGAAGCTGTCGACACCGTAGATGTAGATCGGATTGTAGTAGCCCATCAACACGATCGGCGTGGCGTTGTCCTCCTTGCGGAAGTCGCGGACCATCGCCAGCGTCTTGCGCAACGTCATGCCACCCTTGAGCGCGCGCAGGCCGGCAGCCTGGATCGACGGGCCGTCGGCCATCGGATCGGTGAACGGCATGCCGATCTCGATGACGTCGGCGCCGGCCTTCGGTAGCGCCTTGAGGATGTCGAGCGAAGTTTTTGCGTCGGGGTCGCCGGCCATCACGAAGGTGACGAAGGCGGAGCGGCCCTGCTGCTTCAGCTCGGCGAAACGCGCGTCGATACGGGTAGTCATGGTTGGACAGTCGCTGTGCTATACCTCTCCCCTCCGGGGAGAGGTCGGCTGCGTAGCAGCCGGGTGAGGGGGATGGAGCGGTTCAAAGCAAGAGCGCGAAGCCTCCGCGCATCACAGACAAACGCCGAGGCAAAGCTTTGGCAGGCGCTGCGCAATCGTAGGCTAGCGCGATGGAAATTCCGTCGCCAGCACCCGATTGACCGATACGTCGTCGATTTCGTCACGCTCGACGGCAAACTGACCGTCGAAGTCGACGGCGCAACACATTCGACGTCATCAGAATTGAAACGCGACGAGGCCAGGACCAAAGTCCTTGAAGCTTGCGGCTTTCTCGTCGTGCGGGTTACCAACACCGATGTGTATGAGAATCTCGAGGGTGTGCTCGAGACGATCGAAACATCGCTGCGGTTCGAATGAGTGGAGAGACCCCTCACCCGGCTGCTGCGCAGCCGACCTCTCCCCGACGGGGAGAGGTAAGGAAGGAGTGCCCAGCCCGTCACTTCTGCCTCGCCTTCAAGATGTCGCCGACCTGCGGAACGTCCTTGTCGCCGCGGCCCGAGAGGTTGACTACCATCAGGTGATCCCTGGGCCGCTGCGGCGCGAGCTCGGACAATTTCGCGATCGCATGCGCGGATTCCAGCGCCGGAATGATGCCCTCGAGTCGCGACAGCAGCTGGAATGCGGCCAGCGCCTCCTCGTCGGTGGCCGACAGATACTTCACGCGGCCGGTCTCGTGCAGCCAGGCGTGCTCGGGGCCGATGCCGGGATAGTCGAGGCCGGCCGAGATCGAATGCGCTTCCTCGATCTGGCCGTCGGCATCCATCAAAAGATAGGTGCGGTTGCCGTGCAGCACGCCGGGCCGCCCGCCGGCGAGCGAAGCGGCATGCAGCTGCGTCAGCCCATGGCCGGCCGCCTCGACGCCGAAAATCTCGACCGAGGGATCGTCGAGGAACGGATGGAACAGGCCCATCGCATTAGAGCCGCCGCCGATGCAGGCGATCAGCGAATCCGGCAGGCGGCCCTCGGCCTCCTGCATCTGCTTGCGGGTCTCGTGACCGATGATCGACTGGAAATCGCGCACCATCATCGGATAGGGGTGCGGACCCGCCACCGTGCCGATGCAATAGAAGGTGTTATGCACGTTGGTGACCCAATCGCGCAGCGCGTCGTTCATCGCGTCCTTCAGCGTGCGCGCGCCGGACTGCACCGGGATCACCTTGGCGCCGAGCATCTCCATGCGGATCACGTTCGGCTGCTGCCGCTCGACGTCGACTGCGCCCATGTAGACCACGCATTCGAGCCCGAACCGCGCGCACAGCGTCGCCGTCGCCACGCCATGCTGGCCGGCGCCGGTCTCGGCGATGATGCGCTTCTTGCCCATGCGGCGCGCGACCATGATCTGGCCGAGCACGTTGTTGACCTTGTGCGAGCCGGTGTGGTTGAGCTCCTCGCGCTTCAGATAGATCTTGGCGCCGCCGAGATGCTCAGTGAGCCGTTCGGCGAAATAGAGCGGCGAGGGCCGGCCGACATAGTCCTTCAGATAGACATTCATCTCGGCCTGGAACGCCGGATCGGCCTTGGCGTCGGCATAGGCCTTTTCCAGATCGAGGATCAGCGGCATCAGCGTTTCCGCGACGAAGCGTCCGCCGAAAATACCGAAATGCCCGCGCTCGTCGGGACCGCTGCGGAATGAATTGGGCAGGTTTTGATTCATCGAACCGTCAGTTCTTGGGTTGCGCGTGCGGCGCGGATAAAGGCGCGGATCAACTCGGGATCCTTGACGCCGGGCGTGCGCTCGACGCCCGACGAGACGTCGACGCCGCCGGCGCGGGTGACGCGGACGGCTTCAGTGACGTTGTCGGCGTTGAGGCCGCCGGAGACCATGTAGGGCAGCGCGAGATCGAGATTTTCCAGCACATGCCAATCGAACGGCGCGCCGAGACCGCCCGGCCGCGTGGCATCTTTCGGCGCGCGGGCGTCGAACAGGATGCGGTCGGCGACGCTGACATAACCCGGCAGCGGCGCGAGGTCGGCCGCGGTCTCGACCGGCAGCGCCTTCATCAGCGGCAGGCCGAATTTCTGCTTGAGATCACGCAGCCGCGCGGTGGTTTCCTTGCCGTGCAGTTGCAGAATATCCGGCCGCAGCGTCTCGATGATGTTCTCGATGGTCGCATCGTCGGCATCGACGGTCAGCGCGACCTTGACGGCGCGGCCCTTGGCCTGTTTGCCGAGCTCGCGCGCGGTCTCGAGGCTGATATGGCGCGGCGACGGCGGGAAGAACACGAACCCCACCATGTCGGCGCCGCCATCCAGCGCGACGTCGAGCGTCTCGCGCGTGGACAGGCCGCAGATTTTGACGAGCAGGGGCATGGTCTCGAAACGGGTCTCAAAACAGGTTTTCGGGCGGCCGGAACCGGGGTGAACCCTGGTCCGACGGGGCGGGTTCTACAACGTCGCGCCCTGCTTGTCTCGCCCATTGGGCCCGTAAAACCCGAGTTGGGCCGCTGCCGGGCGGCGCTGCGCGTCGTCCCGGGAGGCTGCGGCCCTGAGGTCGGCGAGCTCGGCGCGGATGTGGCGGGCGTCGGCCTCGTGCTGCCGGGCGGCGCGGCGCCAGCGCCCCTGCTTGAACCAGGTCGCCATACCGCCCGCGATCACGCCCAGGATCGCGGAAGCGATGATGACCACGAAGAGCGGCAGTGTGACCGCAACCGTCGGCGTCACAGAATTGAAGGGATCAAACGACACCGTCACCCAGTGACGGTTGGCGACGGCAAAGATGATGAAGATCAGTCCGAGCGGAATGACGACCACTGCCGTGAAGAACTTTCGCATGACCATCCCTCGCAGCGATGGAGAAAGTGCGGGCCCTTCGCCCGCCGCACGGCAACGCCGGAGGCGGCGCTCAGGCGTCAGCCCTAAGCATCAGCCTTGGGCGCGTCGATCTTGGAGGCGCCCGCCTCGGCCTCGTCGCGATTGAGGCGCTCGCGCATTTCCTTGCCGGTCTTGAAGAACGGCACGCTCTTCTGGTCGACCGGCACATGCTCGCCGGTACGCGGATTGCGGCCGGCACGCGCCGGGCGATGCTTCACCGAGAATGCGCCGAAACCGCGCAGCTCGACGCGGTCGCCACGCGCCAGCGCCGCGACGATTTCATCGAGAATCGCATTCACAATGTTCTCGACGTCCCGCTGATAGAGGTGCGGGTTGTGCTCGGCGATACGCTGAACAAGTTCGGATTTGATCATCGAAAATGGGATCCGGGCTCTTGCGGAAACCCATTTCCGTGAAAATGCCGTGCACTGTCAAGACGCTAAATCGATTTAGGACGGCGTGAAATCGCGTGACAAATAGCCCAATTGGGGCATGCGGCGATTCCCGCAGAGCGGGAATACCTTGATCATCACGCGTTTCGCACCCGACTAGTCGGTTCCTCCCGGCGCCCACAGCGCCAGCATGCCGTCGAGCCCGAACCGGTCGACAGCCTGGGCCACGCCACCCTGCTCGATCCGCCGCGCGATCGCACCAAGGCCGAACGCATCGAGCGTCATCGACGCCGCGGTGCGCAGGAAGGTCAGGTCGCCGAAGCGCGGATTAAGCGTGTAATTGCGCACCGGCAGGTCGCTTTTGACCTTCTTCTCCGCAACCAGCCAGGCGATCGCGGTCTTCTCATCCCCAAGCTGATCGACCAGCTTGAGATCGACCGCCTGCCGGCCGGTGAAGACGCGTCCATCCGCGACCTTCTCCAGCAGCGCATCGTCCATGCCGCGCCGCTCCTTCACCAATCCACGGAACCAGGCATAGGAATCCTTGACCAGCCCCTCGATCGCGGCGCGGGCCTCCGGGCTGGTCGGCTCCATGCCATTGGGCGCCGCTTTCAGCGGGGAGGACTTGATCTCCTCCATCTTCACGCCGACGGTCTTGAGCAATTCGGAAACGTTGGGAAACTGGAAGAGCACGCCGATCGAACCGACCAGCGAGGTCTGCTGGGCGACGATATGATCGGACGCGATCGCGGTGATGTAGCCGCCCGAGGCGGCCAACCCCTCGACCACGACGACGAGCGGCTTCTTCGCCTTCAACTGCATCAGCGAATCGTAGAGCTGTTCGGAGCCGGCGGTGGTGCCGCCGGGCGAATTGATGTGCACGACAACCGCCGCGTAGCTGGACTTGCCGAGCCGTTCCAGCGCCTCGACGCGCTGCTGGTCGCTGCGGATCAGTCCGTCGATATTGATCCGCGCGATCGTGTTCGATGTGGAGAAGGTGCCGCGTCCGCCGGCGGCCACCACGCCCACGCCGACGATGGCAGCGATTGCGATGACCGCAGCGGCAACGCGCCAGAACGTCAGCTTGCGCCTGATACGACGACGGTCGACGATCACGTCCGAATCCAGCGACATCGGTCTCTCCAGAAATGGTCAGCGCGAAGTCCGCGCGTTTTGCAGTCGCAGCGTCACTATCAGCTTAGCCAAATACATCAATTGCGACGCAATATGAAGAAAACAAGGCCCGCCAAATCCGCGCTGTATCTCCACCTCCCCTTGAAAAGGGGAGGTCGCTTTGCTCGCGAGAGCAAAGCGGGTGGGGATCTGCTCTCTCCGCAGAGAGCGTCGCCTGTGGCCGACCCCCATCCCAACCTTCCCCCTTTCAGGGGGAAGGGGAAGACAGGCCTGTAGCCACTCAAACAACCTGTAGCCACTCAAACGAAAAGGCCCCGGCTTTCGCCGGGGCCTGATTGATCGCGTCGGCTGAGCGAACGCTTACTTGTCGGTGGCGCGGTTCTTCAGCGCGGTGCCGAGGATGTCGCCAAGCGTCGCTCCCGAATCGGAGGAGCCGTACTGCGCGATGGCTTCCTTCTCTTCGGCAACTTCCAGTGCCTTGATCGAGACCTGCACCTTGCGGGCCTTCTTGTCGAACTGGATGACGCGGGCATCGACCTTCTCGCCGACGGCGAAACGCTCGGCGCGCTGGTCGTTGCGATCGCGGGCCAGCTCGGACCGCTTGATGAAGGTGGTGAACTCGGTGCCCGAAATCCGGACCTCGATGCCGCTTTCCTTCACTTCGAGCACTTCGCAGGTCACGACCGCGCCCTTCTTGACGTCGCCCGGCTCGGCGAAGGGGTCGCCTTCAAGTTGTTTGACTCCGAGGGAAATGCGCTCCTTCTCGACATCGACATCGAGCACCACGGCCTTGACCATGTCGCCCTTCTTGAAGTTGTCGATGACCTGCTCGCCCGGAAGCTTCCAGTCGAGGTCGGAGAGATGGACCATGCCGTCGACGTCGCCCTCAAGACCCAGGAACAGACCGAACTCGGTCTTGTTCTTGACCTCGCCCTCGACCGCCGAACCGACCGGGAACTTCTCGACGAAGACTTCCCAGGGATTGCGCATGGTCTGCTTGAGGCCGAGCGAGATGCGGCGCTTGACGGAATCGACTTCGAGCACCTGCACTTCGACTTCCTGCGAGGTCGAAACGATCTTGCCGGGGTGCATGTTCTTCTTGGTCCACGACATCTCGGAGACGTGGATCAGGCCTTCGATGCCCGGCTCGAGCTCGACGAACGCGCCGTAGTCGGTGATGTTGGTGACGCGGCCGGTGAAGCGGGCACCCAGCGGGTACTTGGCTTCGATGCCCTGCCACGGATCATCCAGCAGCTGCTTCATGCCGAGCGAGATGCGGTGGGTCTCGTGGTTGATCTTGATGATCTTGACCTTCACCGTCTGGCCGATGGTCAGCACCTCGGTCGGGTGGTTGACGCGGCGCCAGGCGATATCGGTCACGTGCAGCAGGCCGTCGATGCCGCCGAGATCAACGAACGCACCGTAATCGGTGATGTTCTTGACCACGCCGTCGATCACCTGACCCTCTTCGAGGTTCTGCACCAGCTCCTGGCGCTGCTCGGCGCGGGTCTCTTCGAGAACCGTGCGGCGCGACACCACGATGTTGCCGCGGCGGCGGTCCATCTTGAGGATCTGGAACGGCTGCGAGTTGTTCATCAGCGGCGCAACGTCGCGGATCGGACGAATGTCGACCTGCGAGCGCGGCAGGAAGGCCACTGCACCGTCGAGGTCGACCGTGAAGCCGCCCTTGACCTGGTTGAAGATGACGCCGTTGACCTTTTCGTTGTTCTGGAACGCCTTCTCGAGCTTGCCCCAGCTCTCCTCGCGGCGCGCCTTGTCGCGCGACAGCACGGCTTCACCGAGCGCATTCTCGATCCGGTCGAGGAACACCTCGACTTCGTCGCCGACCTTCAGGTCGCTTTCGCGGCCGGGGCCGGCGAATTCGCGCAGCGCGACGCGGCCTTCGGTCTTCAGGCCGACGTCGATGACGGCCATGTCCTTCTCAATTGCAACCACCTTGCCCTTGATGACCGAGCTTTCCTGCAGATTGCCGCCGGCAAAGGACTCATCAAGCATCGCCGCGAAATCGTCGCGGGTGGGAGTATAGGAAGACGCAGAATTCGAAACCATTTGTTCTCCAGATGCGGGATCTCGCCGGCCATTCGGGTTGATGGGCGCACCGCGCGTGAAGTGTCAGGGTTCCGCAAACCCTGACGACCGCTCATTGCAGGAGGTGCAACAGCGGGCCGGCAGCAAGACTGCACGTTCGGTACGTTTGAAGTTTCCGGAGCGTGATTTAAGAAAATATCGACTGCAAGACCTGGGAGCGGGCGTTCCTCCAGATGCGGCGTCAGTTTTGCTTGAGGATGGCTCAAACCCGGCGCCGGCCCGCTCGGACACGGCCTCGACAGGGTCGATGGTGCTCCGAACGGCGCTGATATAGCCCCGGCGGCCATTTTGGGCAAGCCGGAAACGCCCGATTTACGGGCGCTTAAGGCTGATCACGCCCGCGCAGCGCTGCAACGCCTTGTTGACCGCATCGCGCGAAATGCGGCGCGGGTGGGCATGGCTGGAACCCGCCCTTAAGCGGTCTGCCCCTTACGATGGCACCGTTAAGAACAGGGGGATTACCAATGAAAAGCTTTATGGTGCTGGCGGCTTTTGCCGTCCTGACGTTTGGAAATGCCGTCGCCGCGATACCCGGCACCGTATCGGCCGGGCCCGAGGCTGCCGCCCGGGCGGCGCAGCCGCTGCTGACCATGGCCGAACAGGAACTGCCGTTCGATCGCTACTGGTCCAAGGACTGATCGATCCAGCCGCCGCTCGCCGGCCCGGAGCGCGATGACCTCGGTCATCGCGCTTTTTGTTGTGCAGCCTTGTTGTTGTCCAGCCTTGCCGGATCAGCGCCGGGCGCGCGCCGCCTCGACGATCGCGATGGCGGCGCGGACGCCGGCCTCGATGTCGAGATTGGAATTGTCCAGCGTGTGGGCGTCCGCGGCAGGCCGCAACGGCGCAACGGTGCGGTTCTTGTCCCGCTCGTCGCGCTTGAGGATGTCGGCGAGCACCGCTTCCTCATCGGCGTCCTCGCCGCGGGCACGGGCTTCCAAAGTGCGCCGCCGCGCTCGCACGCGGGGGTCGGCGACCACGAAGATCTTCACGTCCGCATCCGGGCAGATCACCGTGCCGATGTCGCGCCCATCCAGCACCGCACCGGGCGGATCGGCGGCGAACTGGCGCTGGAAGTTGACCAGCGCCTCGCGCACCTTGGGAAAGGCCGAGACGACCGAGGCGCCCTCGCCGACCTTCTGGGTCTTCAGGATCGGATTGCCGAATTTCTCGGGATCGAGCTCGAGCGCGACGGCAACCGCCAGCGCCTCGTCGTTGAGGTCGGCGCCCTGTGCCATCATCGCATAGGCCACCGCGCGGTAGATCACGCCAGTGTCGAGATGGCGATAGCCGTAGTGGTGGGCGAGCCGCTTGCCGAGCGTGCCCTTGCCGGAGGCGGCGGGTCCGTCGATGGCGATGATCATGCGAAGTCAGCTCCGAGCGCGCGCATCATCGGAATGAAATCCGGGAAACTTGTGGCGATGAAGGCTGTGTCGTCGATCTTCACCGGCCGGTCCGCAGCACAGCCCATCACCAGCGCCGACATCGCGATGCGATGATCCATGTGCGTGGCGACAAGGCCGCCGCCCGGGACATGGCCGCGGCCCTCGACGATCAGATCATCGCCGGAGACCTCGACCTTGACGCCGTTGACGCGCAGCATGTCCGCGGTCGCTTCGAGACGATCGGATTCCTTGACGCGCAGCTCCTGCAGGCCGCGCATGATCGTGGTGCCTTCGGCAAACGCAGCCGCAACCGCCAGCACCAGATATTCGTCGATCATCGACGGCGCGCGTTCCGGCGGCACCTCGACGCCTTTCAGCTTCGAGGCACGGACGCGCAGCTGCGCCATCGGCTCGCCGGCATCGCCGCGCACGTCGCTCTCCTCGATCGAGGCGCCCATTTCACGCAGCGTGGTGAACAGGCCGGTGCGCAGCGGATTGGTCATCACGTCGGAGAACACGACGTCGGATCCTTCGACGATCAGCGCCGCCACGATCGGGAACGACGCCGAGGACGGATCGGCGGGCACCACGACGTTGGCGCCGTGCAGCTCGGGCTCGCCGTTCAGCGTGATCCTGCGGCCGTGGCTGCCCTCCTTCTCCGTGGAGATCTCGGCGCCGAAATGCTTCAGCATCAATTCGGTGTGGTCGCGGCTCGCCTCCTGCTCGATGACCGTGGTGATGCCGGGCGCGGACAGCCCCGCCAGCAGCACCGCGGACTTGATCTGGGCCGAGGCAACCGGCGTCTTGTAGACGATCGGCACCGGATAGCGGGCGCCGTGCAGGGTCAGCGGCAGCCGGCCGCCCTCGCGGATGTCGCTGGTCCGGGCGCCCATCAGCTCGAGGGGGTCGAGGATCCGGCGCATCGGGCGCGAACGCAGCGAGGCGTCGCCGTCGAAGACGGCCGCGATCGGGCAGCCAGCGACCGCACCCATCACCAGCCGGCAGCCGGTGCCGGAGTTGCCGAAATCGAGCGGCGCAGAGGGCTGGGCGAAGCCGCCGACCCCGACGCCCGACACCGACCAGGCAAACGGCGCCGTCCGCTCCACTTTGGCGCCCAGCGCGCGCATGGATTTGGCGGTGTTGAGGACGTCCTCGCCCTCCAGAAGGCCGGAAATGCGGGTTTCGCCGACCGAAAGCGCTCCCAGGATCAGGGCACGGTGGGAAATCGATTTATCGCCGGGAACGCGGACCTTGCCGGCCAGCGGGCCGCATGTGCGTGATTCCAGCGGGGTTGGGGTGTCAGAATGGGCCAAGATTGTGTCCTCTCGCGCCGCGGCAGGTATCACATAGGCAACACCGCGTCACGCGCCCGTCACTTGCGCGCAAACCGCTATTGACAGCGGCTGCTCAACTAGCCAAGTGAAGCACCGTTTTTCAGCAAAATTCTGGGATGACCACGTTGGCCAAGTCCGAGCTCGGAACCAAGCGCATTTGCCCGACCACGGGCAAGAAGTTCTACGACCTCAACAAGAATCCGGTGATTTCGCCCTACACCGGTGAGGTCGTGCCGATTGCGCCCATCGCCCCCGCGCGGGGCCGTGGCGCCACCGTCAATTCGCCTGCGACCGCCGCCGACATGCCGGAGCCCGCCGAGGCCGAAGAAATGGTCTCGCTCGAGGAAGCCGATGCCGAGGAGAACACCGGCAAGGTGAAGGCCCAGGTTCCCGAATCCGAGGACGATATCGAGGTCGATGAGACCATCGACGACGATGATGACGACGATTCGACCTTCATCGCCGACGAGGAAGAGGGCGATGAGGACGTGACCGACATTATCGGTGACGTCGGCGGCGACGAAGAGACTTGATAGAAGAGACTTGAGATCGGCGCCGATCTATGATCAACGGTGCTGCCGCGCGAGTCGTCCAGGCCGCGCGGGCCGGGACTGATCCCCCAGGATCGTCCCAACTGGATAAGGGGCCATAGCTCAGCTGGGAGAGCGCTTGCATGGCATGCAAGAGGTCGGCGGTTCGATCCCGCCTGGCTCCACCACGCTTCGCCCTTCGGGCCACGCGTGGCGCAGCCACGGGTTGCCCGAAGGGTGAAGCGTGGTGTCCGGCGTAGCCCGAAGGGCGAAGACGGACTGGTTCAACCGCCACTTTCTAAATCCACTCCCGATCGATAGGCTAAGCTGTCCCTGCTACGCGTGGCGCAGCCACGAGTTGCCCGAAGGGCGAAGCGTGGTGTCCGGCGTAGCCCGAAGGGCGAAGACGGACCGCTAAGGGTTCTAATGCCCATCCCACACCAGCGGATGCGAATGTGGTACGTCTACATCATCCGCAGCATCAACTTCCCGGATCAGGAATACGTTGGTGCCACCGAGGATCTGAAACGACGGATTCCCGAGCACAACGCCGGCAAGTCCGCACACACCTCAAAATTCATGCCTTGGCAGCTCGTCTGGTACTGCGCATTTCCGGACAAGTACAAAGCGCTGGCATTCGAGAAGTACCTTAAATCCCACAGCGGCCGCGCCTTCGCCAAAAAGCGCCTCTAGCCGTCGCGCCCCTACTCCCCCAGCACCGCATTCAACCGGTCGCGCAGCGCGACGATCTCGTCCTTCATCGCCAGCAATTCGCCAACCGTGCAGTTCGACGCCGCGAGGATCGACTGCGGGACGGCCTTGGCCTTTTCGCGCAGCGCGTGGCCCTGCGGCGTCAGCGCGATCAGCACCACCCGCTCGTCCTCGGTGCTGCGGGTCCGCCTGATCAGTTCGGCTGCTTCCAGCCGCTTCAGTAGCGGTGTCAGCGTGCCGGAATCCAGGAACAGCCGCTCGCCGAGATGCTTCACCGGCACGTCGTCGCGTTCCCACAGCGCCAGCATCACGAGATACTGCGGATAGGTCAGCCCGAGCCGATCGAGTAGCGGCTTGTAGACGCGGTTGAAGGCGTGCGCGGTCGAATAGACCGCAAAGCAGATCTGGTTATCGAGCCGCAACGCCTGATCCGCCGCCGTCTGTTTCCTGACCATGATTCCCATCGAATCCATCTCGTTTCCGGGTCATTCTGGGCTCACGGGACCGCGAATTCAATTGCGAACAATTAAATGTGAGGCCGCATAATTTATATTGTGCACAATTCAATTGAGTGCAATACATAGACCGTCGAATTCAAACCCAAGCCCCAACCAAGGGAGACTGCGATGTCTGTGAACGTGCTCTACAAGACCAGCGCCAAGGCAACCGGCGGCCGCGACGGCCATGCGGCAACGCTCGACGGCGCGCTCGACGTCAAGCTCACCACCCCGAAGGAACTCGGCGGCGGCGGTGGCGCCGGCAACAATCCGGAGCAGCTGTTCGCGGCGGGCTATGCCGCCTGCTTCATCGGCGCGATGAAGTTCGTGGCCTCGCAGGGCGGCCCCAAGGTTCCCGCCGATGCGTCGGTGACCTCGACGGTCGGCATTGGCCCGCGCTCGGAAGGCGGCTTCGGCCTCGCCGTCGACCTCGCCGTCTCGCTGCCCGGCCTGTCCCGCACTGAGGCCGAAGCGCTGGTCGAGAAGGCCCACCATGTGTGCCCCTATTCCAACGCGACTCGCGGCAATGTCGACGTCAAGCTGAGCGTCGTCTAATTCTTCGTCTGCCAATGGTCCGCCACGCCTTCCCGCGTGGCGGACTATTTTGTTTGCATGTGCGATGCCGGTTCGCTCTTACCGGTTCGCTTGGCGAACGCAGCGCCGCCTGCTGCATGGGCCTGCGCCGATGAGAGCATTGCTGCCTCGCCCGAACACCGTTAGCTCTGGGACCCTCGTTTTCGATCCCAACTGAGCGAAGGTTGCTTCCATGAATACCCCAGCGGCAACGGGCGCGATGACCGGACTGCGCGTGATCGATCTGACGCGCGTGCTCGGCGGCCCGTATTGCACCCAGATCCTCGCCGACCACGGCGCCGACGTGATCAAGGTCGAGCCGCCCGCCGGCGACGAGGTGCGTGACTGGGGCCCTCCCTTCCATGAGGAAGACGCGGCCTATTTCGTCGGCATCAACCGCAACAAGCGCTCGATCGGCCTCGACCTCGCCTCCGAAGGCGGACGCGTGGTGCTGATGAAGATGCTCGAGACCGCCGACGTGCTGATCGAGAACTTCAAGCCGGGCACGCTCGACAAATGGGGCATCGGCAACGACGTGCTGCGCGCGAAGTTTCCGCGCCTCGTGCATTGCCGGATCTCCGGCTTCGGCGCCGACGGCCCGCGCGGCGGCAATCCCGGCTATGACGCGATCATCCAGGCGATGACCGGCATGATCGCAGCCACCGGCTCGCCGGAGAGCGGCCCGATGCGCATCGGCGTGCCGCTGGTCGACATCACGACCGGGCTCTATGCGGCGATCGGCATCCTGATGGCATTGTCGGAGCGGCAGCGCTCGGGGTTCGGCCAGTTCATCGAGACCACGCTGTACGAGACCGGCCTTGCGATCATGCATCCGCACACCGCGAACTACTTCATGCATGGCAAGCCGCCGTCGCTCACCGGCAACGAGCATCCAAATCTCGTGCCTTACGCGATCTTCCCGACCAAGACCGACAACATCTTCATCGGCGTCGGCAATGACGGCACCTTCCGCAAGCTCGCCAAGGAGATCGGCAAGCCCGAGCTCGGCACCGATCCGCGCTTTGCCCGCAACAAGGACCGCATCGCCAACCGCGATGCGCTGCGGGCCGAGCTGGCCGCGGTGTTCAGCCAGCATGAGGCCGAGCCGTTGTGCAACCGGCTGCTCGCCGCCGGCCTGCCGGCAGGCCCGGTGCAGAAGATCGATCAGGCGCTGACCAACCCGCACACCATCCACCGCGGCGACGTCATCGAGAAGGATTGGTACAAGGGCGTCGCCTCGCCGATCCGCCTCGAACGCACCAAGCCGAGCCTGCGCCGAACGCCGCCGAAGTTCAGCCAGCACGCTGCGGAGGTGCTCGGCGAGTTCGGCTACTCCAGGGACGAGATCAACGGCCTCCTCGACAAGGGCGTGGTCTGCGGTCCGCAGCGCAAGCGCTAGGCCAAACGCCAGAAAGCACACCACCCTGCGGTGCAACGTCGCGTCCGGCGTTGCACCGCACGGAGCCGGCTGCGATCTCCGCCTTTTTTACCGCTTCCCTTTGCTTCGGCTTCCCCCCTACCATGGCTTTCGTTTATACGGTCATTTGAACGTCATCCGGCGCTGATAACGCGCGCAACGAAAGATGACGTTCCAACCGGGAGGGGCTTTTGATGATTTTCCGACGATTAGGCGCTGCTGCTGTAGCCGCTGCTACGCTCGCATTCGCGTCGCCTGCATTTGCGGTAACCGAGATTCAGTGGTGGCACGCGATGACCGGCGCCAACAATGACGTCATCGTCAAGCTGGCCAGCGACTTCAACGCCTCGCAGTCCGACTACAAGGTGATCCCGACCTACAAGGGCGGCTACGCCGACACCATGAATGCCGGCATCGCCGCCTTCCGCGCCGGCAACGCGCCGCACATCATGCAGGTGTTCGAAGTCGGCACCGCGACGATGATGGCCGCCACCGGCGCCGTCAAACCGGTCTACAAGCTGATGGCCGACGCCGGCGAGAAGTTCGATCCGAGCGTCTATCTGCCCGCGATCACCGGCTACTACTCGACCTCGAAGGGCGAGATGCTGTCGTTTCCCTTCAACTCGTCGTCGACGGTGATGTGGGTCAATCTCGACGCGCTGAAGAAGGCCAACATCGCCGAGATCCCGAAGACCTGGCCGCAGGTGTTCGAGGACGCCAAGAAGCTGAAGGCCGCAGGCTACAATACCTGCGGCTTCTCCGGCTCGTGGGTCACCTGGGTCAATCTCGAGCAGCTGTCGGCGTGGCACAACGTGCCGCTCGCCAGCAAGGCTAACGGTCTCGACGGCTTCGACACCGTGCTCGAATTCAACGGCCCGCTGCAGGTCAAGCATCTCGAGAACCTGGTCGAGCTGCAGAAGGACAAGACCTACGACTATGCCGGTCGCACCAACACCGGCGAAGGCCGCTTCACCTCCGGCGAATGCCCGATCTACCTGACCTCGTCGGCGTTCTTCGGCAACGTCAAGGCGCAGGCCAAGTTCAACTTCACCGCAGCCCCGATGCCGTATTATCCCGACGTCAAGGGCGCGCCGCAGAACTCGATCATCGGCGGCGCCTCGCTCTGGGTGATGGGCGGCAAGTCGGCCGAGGAATACAAGGGCGTGGCCAAGTTCCTGACCTTCCTGTCGGACACCGACCGCCAGATCTCGATCCACAAGGCCTCGGGCTATCTGCCGATCACCAAGGCGGCCTATGCCAAGGCCAAGGAAGAGGGCTTCTACAAGGACCAGCCCTATCTCGAGACCCCGCTGCTCGAGCTCACCAACAAGGAGCCGACGGAGAACTCCCGCGGTCTGCGCCTCGGCAACATGGTGCAGCTGCGCGACATGTGGTCGGAGGAAATCGAGCAGGCGCTGGCCGGCAAGAAGACCGCCAAGCAGGCGCTGGACTCCGCCGTCGAGCGCGGCAACCAGATGCTGCGGCAGTTTGAAAAGACCGCCGTCCACTGACATGATGCGCCAAAGCGCGATGAGTTCGGGTTGAATCGTCACCGCGCTTTAGCTTCTTGTTTGAGCATGATCTTTTCGGAAAACCGCTTCGCACTTTTCCGGATCATGCTTTAGGCTTACCGGCAGGCCGCGAGCGCGCGGCCTGCCAATTCTTCCGAGATCATGCAAAA
>NZ_LGHK01000020.1 GCF_001908235.1 Bradyrhizobium sp. NAS96.2 | reverse complement strand
GTAGGCGTGGGTGGAACCGCTGGTCTCGTAATCGATAATCGATCTTGGTGGGGTCGGCGACGGTGATGACGCCCGTGGTCGCGTTGATGGTGAAGCCGCCGCCGGAGGTGTCGCCGGTCAGCGAATAGGTCACGGCCGGGCCGTTGACGTCGGTCGCCGACGCGGTGATGCCGACGGTCGAGCCGTTGGCCGCGCCTTCGGCGATCGAATTGGCGGCGACGTCGGCGTCGACCGGGGTCGACGGCGCGGCGTCGTCGACGGCGATCGTGAAAGTCTGCGCGCTCGCGAGCGTGCCGTCGCTGGCCTGCGCGGTCACCGTGTAGGAGTGGGTTGGGCCGCTGCTCTCGTAGTCGATCTTGGTGGGATCGGCGACGGTGATGACACCCGTTGCCGCGTTGATGGTGAAGCCGCCGCCCGAGGTGTCGCCGATCAGCGAATAGGTGACGGGCGGGCCGTTGACGTCGATCGACGATGCGGAGACGCCGACCGTGGTGCCCGCGGCCGAGCCTTCGGCGACGTGGTTGGCAGTGGCATCGCCGTCGACCGGGATCGACGGCGCAACGTCGGCGACGTCGATGGTAAAGGTCTGCGAACTCGTCAGCGTGCCGTCACTGGCCTGCGCGGTGATGGTGTAGCTGTGGGTCGCGCCGCTGGTCTCGTAGTCGATCTTGGTGGGATCGGCGACGGTGACGACGCCGGTCGTGGCATTGATGGTGAAGCCGCCGCCCGAGGTGTCGCCGACCAGCGAATAGGTCACCGCCGGGCCGTTGATATCGGTCGCGGACGCAGTGATGCCGACGGTGCTGCCGGCAGCGGCGCCTTCGACGACGTGGTTGGTGGTGACGTCGCTGTCGACCGGGGTCGACGGCGCGACGTCGGTGACGGCGATGGTGAAGGTCTGCGAGGTCGCGAGCGTACCGTCGCTGGCCTGCGCCGTCACCGTGTAGGAATGGCCGGCGCCGCTGGTCTCAAAATCGATCTTGGTCGGATCGGCGACGGTGATGACGCCGGTCGTGGCATTGATGGTGAAGCCGCCGCCGGAAGTGTCGCCGATCAGCGCATAGGTCACCGGCGGACCGTTGACGTCGGTCGAGGACGCGGTGACGCCGACCGTGGTGCCGGCGGCGGCGCCTTCGGCAACCGCGTTGACAGTGGCATCGGTATCGACCGGTGCCGACGGCGGCGCATCGGTGACCGCGATGGTGAAGGTCTGCGAGCTCGTCAGCGTGCCGTCGCTGGCCTGTGCGGTCACCGTGTAGGAATGGCCTGGGGCGCTGGCCTCAAAGTCGAGCTTGGTCGGATCGGCGACGGTGACGACGCCGGTGTTGGGATCGATCTTGAAGCCGCCGCCGGAGGTATCGCCGGTCAGCGAATAGGTCACGGCCGGACCGTTGACATCGGTCGACGACGCGGTGACGCCGACCGTGGTGCCGACAGCGGCACCCTCGACGACGGTGTTGGCAGCGGCGTTGCTGTCGACCGGGGTCGATGGCGCGACGTCGGTGACATTGATGGTGAAACTCTGCGTGCTGGTCAGCGTACCGTCGCTGGCTTGCGCGGTGATGGTGTAGGCGTGACCGGGCGCGGTTTCGAAATCGATCTTGGTGGGATCGGCGACGGTGACGACGCCGGTCGCGGCATCGATGGTGAAGCCGTGGGCGTCGCCGACCAGCGAATAGGTCACGGCGCCGCCGTTGATGTCAGTCGAATGCGCGGTGATGCCGGTCGCGGTGCCGACGGCCGCGCCTTCGGCGACCGAGTTGGCCGTGACGTCGGTGTCGGTCGGTGCCGACGGCGGCGCATCGGTGACGCCGATGGTGAAGGTCTGCGTCGACGAGGTCGCGCCGGCCGTCGCGTGCACGGTGATGGTATAGGCGTGGCCGGGCGCGCTCTCGTAGTCGAGCTTGGTCGGGTCGGCGACGGTGACGACACCGGTATTGGGATCGATCTTGAAGCCGCCGCCGGAGGTGTCGCCGGTCAGCGAGTAGGTGGTTGCCGGACCGTTCGGATCGACCGCGGAGGCGGTGATGCCGACCAGCGTGTTGGCGGCGGCGCCTTCGACGACGCTGTTGGCGGCGGAATTGATGTCGACCGGCGTCGAGACCGGGACATCGTTGACGTTGATCGTGAAGCTCTGCGAGCTGATGCCGCCATGGCCGTCGCTGGCCTGCACGGTGATGGTGTAGGCGTGACCCGGCGCGGTCTCGAAGTCGATCTTAGTGGGATCGGCGACGGTGACGACGCCGGTGTTGGGATCGATCTTGAAGCCGCCATTGGAGGAATCGGCCGTCAGCGAAAAGGTGACGCCGGGGCCGTTGACGTCGGCCGACGATGCGGTGATGCCGACCAGGGTATTGACGGCGGCGCCTTCGTTGACGGCATTGGCGGTGGCGTTGCTGTCGGTCGGTGTCGATGGCGGTGCGTTGCTGACCGCGATCACGAAGCTCTGCGAGGAGACGAAGACGCCGTCGGTGGCCTGCACATTGACGACATAGCTGCCGCCGGAGCTCTCGAAATCGACCTTGGTGGGATCGGCGACCGTTACCACGCCGGTGTTGGGGTCGACCTTGAAGCCGCCATGGGAAGAATCTGATGTCAGCGTATAGGTGACGGGAAGGCCGATCAGGCTGTCGCTATGCGCAGTGACGCCGACCGAGGTGTTGAGCGTTGCGCCTTCAACGACCGTGTTGGCGCCGGAATTTGTATCGGTCGGCGGTGCCAGGAAGCCCGAGACCGGCGGCCACGGCGTACCGGGAGGGCACCCGAGGTAGAGATATTGCAGACCATACGCATTTGCGAATGCCTGCGCGGCCGGATCCAGAACGATATTGCCGCTCGGATCGAGGTGAAGTTCGGGGCGGGTTAAACCACCGATTGTATAGGCAGGTATGGTCGTCATGAGCACTCCAGCGATCGGCGTGGAAGCCGATCAATAATTACAATTGTTGGGGACGATGACGTGTGAAGCCGTTCACACGTTGAAGTTGACCGCCCGCGACCGGGGTTGGCACCGAGTCGCCTGCAACATGGGAAAACCGCGATGTCCGCGGAGCCGTGACATCAGCAAGATCAAATGCGCTTGCCATTTTACGTAGTCGCCTTCACACACTCACGCCGCGACAAAACACAATGAATGTTCGAGAAATATGCGGCGGCCAAGAATATTCATGCTTTGGCAACCATGACCGTATTGGCGATATTTCCGAGTGTCAATGTGCGCACGGATGACAACCGCGCCGTTAACGATGATTTCTGCCGTGCAGCGGGAGGTAGAGTGCGGGAACCCGGACGGTCTTGCCGGCTGTGGAGCGGAGGTTTCCGCGCCGAAAGTCGAATCGGGAGCGGTGTGACTAATCTGTGAAGCGGATTCGCGTTGTGATTGATTCCGGACGATTCGTCTGTGACCTCGCGCCTCGGATAGGCCAGCGAATCTGCCCCTTTTCGTCGTCACGGTTTCGCGAGCGTGTCGTAAGGCTTTCAGACTTCGCAACTATTTGCTTGATCCGGCGGCCATCTTGAACAGACTGGGGTGCGGCTACATCTGTGACGTCCGCTGCCGCGGCATCGCGGTGGTCCATCAGCGTTGAATCACCGCAAATTCAATTGCGACTTTCGTAGCCCTGCTTTGGTCGGCGTGCTTCGTGGTCTTTTGGGGGAGAGTGAATTGAGTTCGATTGACAGAGCGGAGCATCCGGCTCCGGTGACCGGCGTCGGGCCTCATTCGCTTCGCCGCCATGCATCGCTCGGCCTTTGGCGCGGCCTCGCGCCGCTTGGCCTGCTGGCCGCGCTGACGCTCGGTGGCTGCGACAGCAAGAGCGCGCAATCGCAGGCCGCGCCGCCGGCGCCGCCCGTGACCGTCGCGCAGCCGGTCAAGCGCACCGTCACCGATTGGGACGAATTCACCGGCCGGTTCGAGGCGATCGAGGAGGTTCAGGTCCGCGCCCGCGTTGGCGGCTTCGTCAACAGTGTCGAGTTCAAGGATGGTGCGATCGTCCATGCCGGCGATCTGCTTTACATCATCGACCCGCGGCCGTTCGAGGCGGTGGTGCTGCAGGCCGAAGGCCAGCTCGCCGACGCGCGGGCCAAGGGCGAGCTTGCCAAGCGCGATCTCGAGCGCGGGCTGAACCTGGTGCAGACCAGCGCGGTCTCGGAGCAGGTCGTCGACCAGCGCCGCCAGGCCCTGCAGGCGGCGCGTGCTGCCGAAACGCAGGCCGAGGGTACGCTGAAGGCCGCGCAGCTCAACGTCGAATTCACCCATGTGCTGGCGCCGATCACCGGCCGCGTCAGCCGGCATCTGGTGACCCCGGGCAACCTGGTGCAGGGCAGCGAGGGCGGCGCGACGCTGCTGACCTCGATCGTGTCGCTCGACCCGATCTACATCTATTTCGACGTCGACGAGGCGACCTATCAGCGCAACAGCAAGCTGTGGTTCGAAGGCAGGCGGCCGAGCTCGCGCGACACCGCGAACCCGGTGCAGGTGTCGCTGACCGGCGAGACCAAGCCCTCGCATGAGGGCAAGATGGACTTCCTCGACAACCGCCTCGACGTCTCGACCGCAACGCTACGCAGCCGCGCGGTGATCCCGAACAAGGATCTTTCGATCCTGCCCGGCCAGTTCGGCCGCGTCCGCCTGATCGGCTCCGCGCCCTACGAGGCGCTGTTGATCCCGGACACCGCCATCGCCACCGACCAGTCGCGCAAGATCGTGTTCGTGGTCAAGGACGACAACACGGTGGAAGCGCGGACCGTCGAGCTCGGTCCGCTCGATGAGGGCCTGCGCGTGATCCGCGAGGGCCTCAAGCCGGAGGACCATGTGATCGTCGACGGGCTGCAACGCGCCCGCGTCGGCGCCAAGGTGACGCCGAAGATGGCGCAGGCGGCTCCGGCCGACACCAAGGCGCCGGCCGGCGACAAGCCCGCGGCAGGTGCCAAGCCCCCGGCAGGTGCGAAGCCATGAATCTCGGCAGGCTCTCCATCAACCAGCCCATCCTCGCGATGGTGCTGTCGATCGTGCTTCTGATTGTCGGCGCGATCGCTTATCCGACGCTGCCGGTCTCGGAATATCCGCAAGTGGTGCCGCCGACCGTCGTCGTCACCACGCAGTATCCGGGCGCGTCGGCGCAGACCGTGTCCGACACCGTCGCAGCTCCGATCGAGCAGGAGATCAATGGCGTCGAGGACATGCTGTATCTCTACAGCCAGGCGACCTCGAACGGCCAGCTCACCATCACCGCGACCTTCAAGCTCGGCACCGATCTCGACAAGGCCCAGGTATTGGTGCAGAACCGCGTCGCGATCGCACAGCCGCGGCTGCCCGAAGAGGTGCAGCGCAACGGTGTGACCACCCGCAAGAACTCGCCCGACATCCTGATGGTCGTGTTCATGCTGTCGCCCGACGACAGTTTCGATCAGCTCTACATCTCCAACTACGCGCTGCTGCAGGTCCGCGACCAGTTGCTGCGGCTCGACGGCGTCGGCGACATCCAGATCTTCGGCGCGCGCGACTATTCGATGCGGCTGTGGCTCGACCCCGACAGGATCGCCAATCTCGGCCTGACGTCCGCCGAAGTGCTGGCGGCGATCCGCTCGCAAAACCTGCAGATCGCGGGCGGCCAGATCGCCGAGCCGCCGATCGCCGACCGGGCTTTCCAGCCGAACCTCGTCTTCACCGGCCGCCTCAAGGACATCAGGCAGTTCGAGGACATCGTGGTGAAGGGCGGATCCGACGGCCGCACTGTGCGCCTGCGCGACGTCGCCCGCGTCGAGCTCGGTGCGCTGTCCTACACCACCAACAGCTTCCTGCTGCGCAAATCCGCCGTCGGCATGCTGGTGACGCAACGGCCCGGATCGAATGCGCTGGCGACTGCCAAGAACATCTCCGACACGATGGTGCGGCTCAAGGCGAGTTTCCCGAAGGGGCTCGACTACAACATCGGTTACAACCCGACCGAATTCATCGCCCAATCGGTCCACGAGCTGGTCAAGACGATCTACGAAGCGATGGCGCTCGTCGTCATCGTGGTGCTGGTGTTCCTGCAGGGGTGGCGGCCGGCGATCATCCCGATTATCGCCATTCCAGTGTCGCTGGTCGGCACCTTCGCGGTGATGGCCGCACTCGGCTTCTCGATCAACAATCTGACGCTGTTCGGCTTGGTTCTCGCAGTCGGAATTGTGGTCGACGACGCCATCGTGGTGGTCGAGAATGTCGAGCGGCATCTCGAGCACGGCATGAGCCGGCGCGAGGCCGCGCTCAAGACCATGGAGGAGGTCGGCGGCGCGCTGGTCTCGATCGCGCTGGTGCTGTGCGCGGTGTTCGTGCCGACCGCGTTCCTCGGCGGCATCTCCGGGCAGTTCTTCCAGCAATTCGCCGTGACGATTGCGGTCGCGACCGCGATCTCCTGCTTCTGCTCGCTGACGCTGTCACCGGCGCTGGCCTCGCAGATCCTGGTGCCGCACGAGGAGAAGCGGCCGCCGGCGCGCTGGAACATCATCGCCCGCGGCTGGGACAGTTTCACCGCGCTGTTCAACCGCGTGTTCGACCGGCTGGCCCACGGCTATGCGGCCGTGGCCGACTTCGTGATCCGGCATACGGTGGTGATGCTCGCGATCTATCTCGTGCTGATCGGCAGCGCCGGCTGGCTGCTTGCGACCACTTCGCAGGGCTTCATCCCGGCGCAGGATCGCGGCTACGTCATCATCTCGGCGCAGCTGCCGGGCGCCGCGTCGCTGGCGCGGACCACGGCTGTGGTGCGCGAGATCGAGCGGATCGCGCTGGACACGCCGGGCATCGTCCGCGTCGCGGCCTTCGCCGGCTTCTCCGGTGCGACGCGCACGCAGCAAGGTAACGCCGCGGCGCTGTTCCCGGTGTTCGACGAGCCGGAGGCGCGCCTGAAGAAGGGGCTGACGGCAACTGCGATCACGGCCGAGTTGCGTAAGCGTTTGTCGGTGATCCAGGGCGCCTTCATCATCGTGATTCCGCCGCCAGCCGTGCCCGGCATCGGCACCGGTGGCGGCTTCACCATCCGCGTCCAGGATCGGCAGGGACGTGGGCCAGAGCTGCTGGCGTCCGCGACCGATGAACTGGTTGCGGCCGCGCGCAAATCGCCGTCGCTCACCTCGGTGTTCTCGCCGTTCACGGCGAACACACCGCAGCTGTTCGTCGACATCGATCGGGTCAAGGCGCAGAAGCTCGGCGTGCCGATCGCCAGCATCAACGACACCATCCAGACCTATTTCGGCTCGACCTACGTCAACGACTTCAACCTGTTCGGACGCACCTATCACGTCACCGCGCAGGCCGATCTGCCGTTCCGGAAGGAAAGCACCGATCTCGCAAGGCTGCGCACGCGCAATGCGGCGGGCGATATGGTGATGCTGGGCAGCGTGGTCGATTTCCGCGACGTCTCGGGGCCGGATCGCGTCGCGCGCTACAATCTCTATTCGGCATCGGAGCTGCAGGGCGAGCCGTCGCCCGGTACGAGCTCGGGAACCGCGCTCAACACCATCAAGAAGCTCGCCGAAGAAACCTTGCCCAGCGGCTTCTCGTTCGAATGGACCGACCTGTCCTACCAGCAAGTCAATGGCGCCAGTGCGGGCCTCTACGTGTTCCCGATCTGCGTGCTGTTCGTCTACCTGGTGCTGGCCGCGCAATATGGCAGCTGGACACTGCCGTTCGCGGTGATCCTGATCGTGCCGATGTGCCTGTTCGCCGCCACGATCGGCGTGCGCCTGATGGGCCAGGACGTCAACATCCTGACCCAGATCGGCTTCGTGGTGCTGGTCGGCCTCGCCGCCAAGAACGCGATCCTGATCGTCGAGTTCGCGCGCGACATCGAGCTCGAGGGCAGGCCGCGGCTGGAGGCGGTGATCGAGGCCTGCCGGCTCCGCCTGCGGCCGATCCTGATGACGTCGTTCGCCTTCATCCTCGGCGTGCTGCCGCTGGTGCTGTCGACCGGCTCGGGCTCGGAAATGCGTCAGGCGGTCGGTGTTGCCGTGTTCTTCGGCATGCTCGGCGTCACCCTGTTCGGCCTCGTCTTCACCCCGATCTTCTACATGGTGGTGCGCAACCTCGCGGAAGGAAAGAATGAGGGCAAGCCGAAGGAGCCGGCGGCTGTGGCGGGGTAGTGCGCGATCCCGCATTCCGCAGCAGCAAGTACTTCCCCGTCATCCTGAGGAGCCTGCGGAGCAGGCGTTCTCGAAGGATGCACGGCCACCAGCCGAGACGCGCGTTCCGCGCTCCTCAGGGTGACGGGGAAACTGCGAGCGCGCGTCGACGTCGGCCCATACTTTTGGCTGATCGGAACGAGGTGGAAATCGATGGGCAGCAGCTAGGTTATAAAATAATGTCGCGCGGATTTTTCCTGATAGAAACTGCTGGGAGAGCATAACAATGAAATCGGGATTTTTGGCTGCGGTCGCGGCGTGCAGCCTGATGCTGGCGGCGCCGGCGATGGCGCAGGGCGTCAAGATCGGCATCCTGAACGACCAGTCCGGCGTCTACGCCGATTACGGCGGAAAGTATTCGCTCGAAGCGGCGCGCATGGCGGTCGAGGATTTCGGCGGCGAGGTGCTCGGCCAGAAGATCGAGATCGTGACCGCCGACCATCAGAACAAGCCGGATCTTGCGACCGCGATCGCGCGGCGCTGGTACGAGGTCGAGAACGTCGACATGATCACCGAGCTCACCACCTCATCGGTCGCGCTCGCGGTGCAGGAGCTGTCGAAGGAAAAGAAGAAGATCGACATCGTGGTCGGCGCGGCGACCTCGCGCATCTCGGGCGACGCCTGTACGCCGTACAGCTTCCATTGGGCCTATGACACCCGCGCGCTCGCGGTTGGGACCGGCGGCGCGCTGACGGAAGCGGGCGGCAACACCTGGTTCTTCCTGACCGCCGACTACGCCTTCGGCTACGCGCTGGAAAAGGACACCAGCGACATCGTCGCGTCGAAGGGCGGCAAGGTGGTCGGCTCGGTCCGCGTGCCGCTCAACTCGTCGGACTTCTCGTCCTTCCTGCTGCAGGCGCAGAGCTCGAAGGCGAAGATCATCGGGCTCGCCAATGCCGGCCTCGACACCACCAACTCGATCAAGCAGGCGGCCGAGTTCGGTATCGTGCGCGGCGGCCAGAAGCTTGCCGGCCTGCTGATGACGCTGTCGGAGGTGCACGGTCTCGGGCTCGAGGCGGCGCAGGGCCTCGTGCTCACCGAGGGCTTCTACTGGGATCACGACGATGCCTCGCGCGCCTTCTCCGAGCGCTTCTTCAAGCGCACCAGCCGGATGCCGAGCATGATCCATGCCGGCACCTATTCGGCGACGCTGAGCTACCTCAAGGCGGTCAAGGCCGCCGGCACCAAGGACAGCGATGCGGTCGCCGCCAAGCTGAAGGAGCTCCCGGTCGATGACGCCTTCGCCAAGGGCAAGGTGCTCGCGAACGGCCGCATGGTGCACGATCTCTATTTGTTCGAGGTCAAGAAGCCTTCGGAATCGAAGAAGCCCTGGGACTATTACAAGCAGATCGCCGTGGTGCCCGGCGACAAGGCATTCTTCACCGCCAAGGAAAGCGGCTGCCCGCTGACCAAGTGACCCGGAGCTGACGTATCACGCAGCTCGTGGAACAACACAGGTGTCGTCCCTGCCTTGTGCGCAATTGCGCACTGGTGCAGGGACCCATAACCACCGCACTCGGTTGTTGCGAAAGGCCGGAGCCCCAGCCATCGCAAAACTTGGCCCTGTGGTTATGGTCCTGGCTTTCGCCAGGACGACGGCGGTGGTTGTGGCGCGATCGCGCCTTCAATGCGCCAGCCGCCACACCGCGCCGCCGATCGCGCCGACCCAGAGGACGATCGAGGCTACCGCCTGGATGGCGAAGCCGGGGCTGCGTTTCGCTACCGCCTCGCGATAGCCGATGAAGTAGACGATGCGGCCGATCACCCAGATCGCGCCGATCGCCGCCGCCGCGGCATCGCCGACATAGATCGCGAACAGCCAGAGCGACGGCAGGAAGATCGGCATCCATTCCAGCGTGTTCATCTGGATGCGGAAGATCCGCTCGAAATCCGGATTGCCTGAAATCGCCGGCAGCTTGACGCCATAGGCGACGCGGGCGCGCGCGACCTGCGTCGAGGTGAAGAAGTAGAACGCAACGGCAAGGCAGGTGACGATGGCCGTGTAGTGGTACATGGCAGGCGTGTCCTCTTGTTCTGCTGGCCCCCGATGTCATGACGCGGCGGCGCCGCGCGGTGTGACAGGCAGGGCTATTTTGGCGGCGCCGATCTTCCGTCGACGTCCTAGTATCCCGTCATCTCAAGATAGCCGATTCCGGCGTGGCTGCCCGTGAATCGGATCGGGCCTTCCCAATAGGGGAAACTGGTTCCCATCCAGGCCTTCGGATTGAGCGGCGCGGTCTCGATCGCCAGGCCGCGCGCAGGCAGCGCGACGCGCCACGAGGTCGGCAGCTTGCGGCCGTCGATGTCGGTGATCGCCGTCGGCGTGATGCTGTTGCCGCTGGCGGCGATCTCGGCCGAGCGGCCATCCGGCGTGATCCAGTTGCCGAACAGGTTTTCGCGGCCATCCTTCTGGCGCAGCCGGTACAGCATCAGCTTCTCGTCGCCGGGCAGGTGCAGCGAGAACCAGTCCCAGCCGGTCTGATCCGCCGCCAAGGGCTGGCTGCTCCATTCGCGATCCATCCAGGCGACGCCGGTGACGTCGACCGGCCTGTCGTCGATGACGACGCGGCCGGACGCCTTGTAGAACGGCTGGCTGTAGTAATAGGAGGCCTGTCCGCGATCCGACTTGCGGCTGTAGCCATGGTCGCCCTGCAGCACCAGCGCGCGATCGGCGTCGAGCCGGAGCGCAGTCGAGAAGTCGGCGGCCGAGGCCTTCAACTCGAGCGGCGCGACGCGTTGCGCATCGAAGTCGTTCAGTCCCTGCATCTCCCAGGCGTCGATCCAGGCCCGGAACGGCGTGGCCTCGACACCGGCCTGCCCGACGCCGCCGCGCGCAAACGTCTCGCTGAAGCGATGCGTGGTCGCGCTGGTGACGGCGGTGTGGCCCATCCACACCTGCTGATTGGCCCAGCCTTCGCTGGGCCCGCCCGGCTTCATGGCCTGGCGGAACAGCGTCCATTGCGCGCCATAGGCCGCGCCGCCGGCATCCGACAAATTCGCGGTGACGTACCACCATTCGATCCGGAACTCCGGATGTGGGCCGTGATCGATCGGGAAGACGAACGGCTTGCCCGGCGTGACGGCGGCAAAGCCTTCGGCATTCTCGCCGAGCCCGGCAAAGCCCTGCGCGAACGTCTTGCCACCCAGCGCGAGCGCCAATGTGCCACCGGCAAAGGCGCGCCGCGTGATGGTGCCGCTAGCGCTCATTGACGAAGGTCCGGATCAGGGTGGCCGGCTGCATGCGGGCCAGTCTAGCAACCGGCAGCGCCGCGGCACAGAGCGCTGCGGCCATCGCCACCGCGAGCAGCTCGATCAATTGCAGCGGGAAGACGTGGAACGGCAGCCGCCAGCCGAACGCCTTGACATTGACGATCGCAAGCAGGCACCACGCCACCAGCAGGCCGAGCGGCAGCGCGAACAGCGCCGTGATCAGCGCCACCGCCATGGTCTTCAAGAGTTCGAGCGCCGCGAGCCGCCGCCGCGTCAGGCCGATCGCCCATAGCGGCGCCAGTTGCGGCAGCCGCGAATTGGCCAGCGTCAGCAGGCTGGTCAACAGCGCGATGCCGGCGACGCCGAGCGTGAAGGCGTTGAGCGCCGCGGTCACCGAGAAGGTGCGGTTGAACACGCGCTTCGATTCCCGCTTCATCGTCGCCTGGTCGGCGACGTTGCGGTCGTCGAGGCCGAACGTCGCTTGCAACGCCGCGATCAGCGGTGCGATCTTGTCCGGCGCGACGCGGAGCCCGATCCGGGTCAGCGGCGTCTGCGGGAAGTGGCGTGTCAGCGCGGCGAAGTTGACCGCGATCTGGCCCTTGGGGTTGCCGTAGTCGGCATAGATGCCGACGATCTCGAGCGGCCAGTTGCCGCCCGGCGCGGGCACCTCGATGTGATCGCCGATCGCAAGCTTCACCCGCCGCGACAGCTGCTCGCTGATCAGGCACGCGTCGCCCGGCCGCAGCCTGACCCAGGCATTCGCCGTGCTTTCCAGCAACGGCCAGTTGTCGCGATAGGTGGCGTGGTCGGGCAGGCCGAGCACCTCGATCGGCGCGCCGCCGAGCTGGGTGTCGGCGCGGCCGCCGGGCAGGATCGCCTCAACCTCCGGCCGGTCGCGCAGCCAGGCCTTGATCTGCTTGGCCTGCTGATCGCTGGCGGCGCTGACATAGACGTCGGCGGCGAGGCGGCCGTCGAGCCAGACCAGGAAGGTGCGGCTGAAGCTCTCCACCATGGTGCCGACGCCGACATTGACCGCGAGCGCGAGCAGCAGCGCCATCAGCGCCAGCGACAGGCCGGACAATTGCTGGCGGCTGTCGGCCCAGAACCAGATGCCGACCGGTGCTCGCGCGCTGCGCTGGCCGAACGCGAGCGCGATCTGCAGCACCATCGGCAGGATCAATGCCGCGCCGAGCATCAATGCGGCCAGCACGGCAAAGCCCGCGATCAGGGAATCGCCGAACTGGATGAGCACTGCTGCGACCGCGAACACCGCGAGCGCGGCCGCACTCTGGAAGATCAGCCAGCGCCGCTGCGCCTGCTGCCAGGCCTGCGGCTGCGCCGTTGCCAGCACCGGCATCCGGATCGCCTTGGCAAGGCTGGCGGCCGCGGCGGCCAGCGCGCCGAGAATGCTGATGGCGATGCCGGCAAACCACCAGACGGGCTTCAGTGAAAGCTGTCCGGGAATCTGCGCGCCATAGAGCCCGCGCAGCGACGCCGCGACATCGGGCAGCAAGGCTGCCGCGATGAAGTAACCGCAGACCAGGCCGATCAGGCCGGCGACCAGCGCCAGCGACACCAGCTCGACGACAAGCACCGTGTTGAGCATCCGCGCCGAGACGCCGCAGGCGCGCAGCGTCCGCAGCATCGGCAGCCGCTGCTCGAAGGCGAGGCCGATCGCGGAGTTGACGATGAACAGGCCGACGAAGAACGACAGCAGGCCGAACGCGGTGAGGTTGAGATGGAAACTGTCGGTGAGGCGTTCGAGATCGCTCTCCGCGCTCGGCTCGACCAGACGCAGCTTGTCACCCGCCACGCTTTCGAGCGTGGCATGCGGCGCCTTAGATTTTCCGACCAAGAGGCGCGACACCTGGCCGGGCATTTTCAAAATGTCCTGCGCGATGCCGATATCGACCACCAGCGCGCCGGGCGCGAGCTCCGCCTGCACGCGCAGCGGCGGCAGGCTCGTGCCGTTGGCTTGCGGTCGGTCGCCTTCCTTGAGGCCGAGATCGCGCAGCGTCTCGCCCGCCACCAGCATTTCGCCGGGCGGCGTGACGAAAGCTTGCAGGCTGCCGCGCCCGACCGCCGGCGCATTGCCGACCTCGGAGGGCAGCGTCACCGGCTCGACGCCGAGCAGGCGGAAGCTGCGGCCGTCGATCTGGACGCGGCCCTCCAGCATCGGCGACACCGGCCAGCCGGCGCGGCGCAGATCGACGAACAGCTGTTGCGGAAAGGTGGCGCTGTCTTTGCTCACCAGCATGGCGGTGCGTGAGCCGCCGAAGGTCGCGGCGGCGCGGTCATAGGCGATGCGGGCCTGCTGGTTCAGCGCCTGCACGCCGCTCCACAGCGCGGTCGCCGAGATCAGCCCGATCAGCAGCGTCGCGAGCTGCATCGGATGCCGCCGCCAGTGGCTGAGCAGCACGGCGAGGATCCACAGTGGGCGCCTCACGCAATGACTCCAGCATGCAGGTTGACCTGGCGGTCGAGCGTCGCAGCGAGCCGCGCGCTGTGGGTGACCATCAGGAAGCCGCAGCCGGTGCGAACAACCAGATCGCGCGCGAGATGCAGCACCTCGTCGGCGGTGTCCTCGTCGAGATTGCCGGTCGGCTCGTCGGCGAGCAGCAACAGCGGCTTCGGCGCCAGCGCGCGGCCGATCGCGACGCGCTGCTGCTGGCCGCCGGACAACTGCTCGGGATAGCGCCTGAGCAGGTTTTTCAAGCCGAGACGCTCGACCAGTTCGTCATGCCAGGCGGCATCGTGGCGGCCGGCGATGCGCGACTGGAAGACGAGATTGTCCGCGACGGACAGACTCGGGATCAAATTGAACTGCTGGAAGACGAGGCCGAGCCGGTCGCGGCGCAATTCGGCGCGGCCCGCGTCGTTGAGCCCGGAGACGTTGATATCGGCGAGGGCGATCTCGCCGCCGTCGGCGGCATCCAACCCTGCGATCAGATGCAGCAGCGTGCTCTTGCCGCTGCCGGATTCGCCCGTCAGCGCGACGCTCTCGCCGGTTGCAACGGCAAGATCGACGCCGCGCAGCACCGCGACGTCTTCCCCGGCAGAGCGGTAACTCTTGGTCAGGCCGGTGACGCGAAGCACCGCGGCGGTCTGGTCAGGTGCAGCGATGGCGGTGCCTCATTGCGGCTTCTGGTATTTCAGGACGAACTCGTCGATCGGCACCGGGGCCTTGAAGACGGGAATGTCCTTCGGGTCCTCCGCATGATGCAGGAAATCGCCCTCGGCCACCAGCTTGAAGCCGGCCGCCTCGATCTCCTGCTTCAAGGTGCTCTCCTCGATCCGGTGCAGTGTCTTGGCAACATTGGTGCCGTCGCCCGGCTTGGCCGAGTGGTCCGCGATGACGAGGAAGCCGCCCGGCTTCAGTGCGGCGAACATCTTCTTGTTCATCGCGGCGCGATCGACCGGCAGATAGCTGATGTCGTGATAGAAAAAGAAGAAGGTGATCATGTCGAGGTCCTTGACCTCGGGCGGGATCGGGTCGTCATAGTCGCGCACCACGTGGATCACGTTCTTCATCGCGGGCGACTTCGCGCGGGTGTCGAACTTGTCCTTGACGAAGCGCTCGAGCACGGTCGCCGAATCCTGCGCGTAGACCTTGCCCGAGGGGGCGACGGTGCGCGCCAAGAGTTCGGTGCTGTAGCCGGCACTCGCTGCCATGTCGAGGATGGTCATGCCGGGCTTGACGCCGGCAAAGGCGAGCATCTTGGCCGGCTGGCGGCGCTGATCGACCTGGCGATCCGCATCGCTGCGATCGGGTGCGGCGACGATCGCGGCGTAGTCGGGACTGGTGGCATCTTCGGCGCGGACAGCGGGCATGGCGAGCAGCGTGGCGGACACCAATGCCATACAGCCGGCCGCGCGTAGGATCGATCTGTTCATGAAATAACCCATGCGTTCGATAACCTTGGCTTTTCGTTGGCCCGAACATAGCAGGGGAGACATGACAGTTCACCGCTTCAACGGCGGCGACGACGCGATCGTGATCGGCCGCCAGAGGCGCTCTTGGTTGTCGGGCCCCGAGGAAATGCGGTGTTGCGTTGCGCGGCGAGGCGTGGCTAGCATCGCCAATTGGGGCCGATTTTACGAAGCCAAAAAAACGAAACGACGGGGAGCCAGACATGACGACGCAACCGACGCCCAAGGGGATGTCGACGCCCAAGGGCGCCTGGACCATCACCTTCCTCCTTTTCCTGTTCATGGTGGTGAACTTTGCGGACAAGATCGTGGTCGGGCTGGCCGGCGTGCCGATCAGGAAGGAGATGGGCCTCACCCCGGAGCAGTTCGGCGATCTTGGCTCGGCCTTCTTCTATCTGTTCTCGATCTCGGCGATCGTGGTCGGGTTCATCGTCAACCGCGTTGATACGCGTTGGGTGCTGCTGGTCCTGGCGGTGATCTGGTCGCTGGCGCAATTTCCGATGATCGGCACCGTCAGCCTCACGACGCTCACGATCTGCCGCATCATCCTCGGCGCCGGCGAGGGGCCGGCCTTCTCGGTCGCCGCGCACGCGATCTACAAGTGGTTTCCGGACGAGAAGCGCACGCTACCGACCGCGGTCCTGTCGCAGGGCTCGGCCTTCGGCGTGATCCTTGCGGTGCCCGCGCTGAACTGGATCATCGTCAATCACAGCTGGCATCATGCCTTTGGCGCGCTCGGCATCGTCGGCCTGCTCTGGACCGTCGCCTGGTTCGCGCTCGGCAAGGAAGGGCCACTTGTGTCGACGACCGCTGTCGTCGCCGACGAGCCGCGGATTCCCTACTGGAAGCTGCTGACGTCGCGCACCTTCATCGGCTGTGTGATTGCGACCTTCGGCGCCTATTGGGCGCTGTCGCTCGGTCTCACCTGGTTCACCTCATTCATCATCGAGGGGCTCGGCTTCTCGCAGCAGCAGGCCGGCTTCGTCTCGATCCTGCCCTGGATCTTCGGCGCGACGATCGTGATCCTGACCGGCTGGATCTCGCAGTTGATGCTGGCGCGCGGTTTCACCACCCGCGGCGCGCGCGGCGTGCTCGGCTCGGTGCCGCTGATCATCGGGGGCGCCATTCTCGCGACGTTGCCCTACGCGCCGCCGGGCGGGCTGATGATCGCGTTGCTGGTGATCGGCTCCGGCCTGTGCGGCTCGATCTATGTGGTGTGCCCGCCGATGCTCGGCGAGTTCACGCCGGTGTCGCAGCGCGGCGCGATCATCGCGATCTACGGCGCGCTGTACACGATCTCGGGTATCCTGGCGCCGACGGTGATGGGCAGTGTGATCCAGCACGCGGCCACGCCGATGGCGGGCTACATGTCCGGCTTCACCATCAACGCCGCGATCATGGCGGGATCCGGCCTGCTCGGGCTGTTGCTGCTGTGGCCGAACACCGAGCGCGCGCGGCTGACGGGGGAAACGCAGCCGGCGGACACGATCAGGGGCGCAGTGTCGTCGACGTAAGGCGGTTCGGAGCGCTCAGCTCTATCTTGGCAGCTTGCTCGGCTTTGCCTTTCCCCTTGTGGGAGAGGCCGGATGTCGCGCGTCAACGGGACATCCGGGTAAGGGGTCGTCTCCAAGGGTTCGCGTCTGTCGAGAGACCGCGCCCCTCAACCCGAATAGCGACCTCCAGATCGATGACGCCGCGTTGACTCTCGCAACGTAAGGCTGCAAGATTTGCCGATATTCTACCTGTAAAATTGCACAAGATGTTCGCAGTTCAGGATCGGGCGATAATCAATTTGCGACGGAGGTCCGTGGATGAAGCCTGATTGGTTTACAATTTTGGTCTCATGGACCCCGTTTATTCTCGTTGTGGTGTTTTTCGCGGGGTATCTGCTGTATCTCCGCGGCGGCGCAAGGCGCGGGCGGTTGCTGATTGAGATTTCCGAGCAACAGGTCGCCGAAATGCGGCGCACGAACGTCGTCTTGGAGAGGGTCGCGGAGGCGTTGGAAAAGCGGTCGCCGGGTTAGCTCGAACAGTGGTGGATCGCGGGAGGAAGGGTATGCGCTCGGGGATTTCCGCGCATGTCTGGACGGTTGCTCTGGTATTCGCAGCAGTTGCCGCTGTCAGCCAGCCGGCCGCAGCCGATGATCGACAGGAGTGTTTGAAGACCTCGAGAGAAACCGCTGCTGCGGCCATCGCCCCCTGCACACGCGCGATCGAAAGCGGCGAGTATGAGGGCCGGGACCTATCCGACCTGTATCATCACCGTGGCTACACTTGGTCATGGACAAGCGCCGCTGATCGCGTCGACCGCGCCTTCGAGGATTACACCGAGGCGATCCGGGTGGACCCGAAGGCCGTTAGCTCACTGCTCAACCGGGCGAATATCTACAATGAACGACACGACTACGACAGCGCGATAGTGGACGCCAACCAGGCGTTCGAAAGCGGTCTGTCGGACCATGGAAAGGCGGTCGGATACCAGGCGCGCGGCAACGCCTACCAAGCCAAGGGTGACTACGACCATGCCATCGCGGACTTTAGCGAGAGTATTCGGCTCGATGCGAACAACAAGGTTACACTCGTCAACCGAGGAAACGCGTACCTGGCCAAAGGCGATCCCGATCGCGCCATTGCCGATTACGATCAGGTGATCGCGCTTAATCCGAAATCTGCTATCGCCTACTACAACCGCGCCCTCGCGTACAGGGACAAGGGGGACGTCGATCGCGTCATCGGCGACTGTAGTCAGGCGATCGCGCTCTTTCCGAGATATAGGGACGCCTACCTCAACCGCGGGTACGCCTACCAGATCAAGAAGGACTTTGACCGCGCGATCGCAGACTACAGTCAGACAATCGCGCTCGATCCGCAAGATAGGGACCCCTATGGCCGTCGCGCCGTTGCGTACCTATCCAAGGGTGACCTCGGCCGCTCGATCGCCGACTATAGTCAGGTGCTCCCATGGACCCTTATGCTTACTATTTTTATGATGTGTGTGGTGGTCGGGGTCTGGCCTAATCTCCGAAGGAGCGCGTCCGCGCGGGGGCGGCCCGGGGCGGCGGTCGAAATTGGCGAACAGGAACTCGTTGAAATGCGGCGGAGGAACGCCGCATTGGAGAGGATCGCGGCGGCACTCGCGAAACATTCGCCGGCCTGATCATTCCGACCGCCGAGATCAACGGGAAGCCGGCCCGGTCGATCCGTTGCCGGCTCGCGCTGCTAAGCAGCCACTTGCCAACGGCATCGCCGACGTTCCAGTCCGGCTCGCACGCCCATCCACCGGATGCTCACCGCGACATTGGCCTCGTAAACCATCAATCCGTTGGGGACCGATGAGCGAGCGAGCTATCGGGCGTGGTGGCTCTACTGCAATCCCCGAGCGCCGCGCACCAGCCGGCCCGGCCGTGCGCCGGTGGCCTTGCCGTCGCGCTGGGTGACGATGCCCGAGACGATGGTGGCGTCGTAGCCGTCGACCTGCTGCAAGAGGCGGCGGCCGCCGACCGGCAGGTCGTAATGCACCTTCGGCGGATGCAGATGCAGCCGGTCGTAGTCGATCACATTGACGTCGGCCTTGAAGCCCGGTGCGATCACGCCGCGATCGGTCAGTCCAACCGACAGCGCGGTCTTGCGCGACTGCGCCGCGATCACGAACGGGATCGACAGCTTCTCGCCGCGGCTGCGGTCGCGCGTCCAGTGCGTCAGGAGATAGGTCGGGAAGCTGGCGTCGCAGATGATGCCGCAATGCGCGCCGCCGTCGGACAGGCCCGGCACGGCACTGGGCTCGCGCAGCATCTCGTGCACGGCGTCGAGATTGCCGTCGGCATAATTCAGGAACGGCACATAGAGCATGCCGCGGCCCTCGTCGGTCAGCATCGCGTCATAGGCGAGCTCTTCCGGCTGCCGGCCCTGGCGGCGCGCCTGCGGGCCGAGCGCATTCTCCGGCGGTTGCTCATAGTCCGGCGGATTACCGAGCAGATACATTTTGTCGTAGTTCGGCCGGAAGAACAGCGGATCGTCGGTCGCCGTCGCGCTCTCGCTCAGGATCGCGGCGCGCACCTCGGGCCGGCGCAGATGCGCGAGCCGCTCGGCCAGCGGCAACTTGGCGATCTCACGATAGCTCGGATGGGTCTGGAACGGGTTGCGCGACAATTCGAGCCCGAGCAGCAGCCCGACCGGCCGCGCCGCGATCTGGGTCGTGATCGACAGGCCGCGGGCGGCGGCCTCATTGATGGTGTCCATGGTCTGCCGCCAGCGCCGCGGCGCCTTGTCGGCCTGGGCGACCGAGAACGAGATCGGGCACTTGGTGTTCTCGGCGACCCGCAGCATCATCGGCAGGTCTTCGTGCACGGTGCTCTGGTCGAGCACGAATTGCAGCACGCTGCGGCCGACGCCGTGCATCGCGCCGGCGATTGCGGTCAGTTCATCCTCGCCCGCTTTCAGCGTCGGCGTGTAGTCGCCGGTCGAGGTGCGGTGGTTGAGCGTGCGCGAGGTCGAGAATCCCAGCGCGCCCGCTCGCACCGCATCACCCGCGAGCGCCGCCATCTGTTTGTTGTCTTCCGGTGTTGCGGGATCGCGGCGCGCGCCGCGCTCGCCCATCACATAGACGCGCAGCGCCGCGTGCGGCAGTTGCGCGCCGATATCCATGTCGAAGCTGCGCTTCGACAGCCACTCCATGTAGTCGGGGAAGCTCTCCCACGCCCAGGGAATGCCGGCGGAGAGCACCGGCTCCGGAATGTCCTCGACGCCCTCCATCAGCTGGATCAGCCTGTTGTGGTCGCTCGGCCGGCATGGCGCGAAGCTGACGCCGCAATTGCCCATGATCGCGGTGGTGACGCCGTTCTGCGACGACGGCGTGATGTCCTGGCTCCAGGTCACCTGACCGTCGTAATGGGTGTGGACGTCGACGAAGCCAGGCGCGACGAGCTTGCCGCGCGCGTCGATCTCTTCCTTGCCCTTGGCGGAGACCTTGCCGACTTCGGTGATCTTGCCGCCGCTGATAGCGACATCGGCTTCATAGAGATCGCCGCCCTTGCCATCGGCGATGGTGCCGCCGCGGATCACGAGGTCTGGGGTCGAGGTCATGGCATTTCATCCCGAGGCTGTTCTTGGTTATGCGGCATCATGGGTGAGCCCTTGATGCTGTCAACCATCGCCGATGAAGCTCTGGGATGCGCTGGCAGTTCTTCGCGCTTTGGCGTTGCCGCCCGGCGGAAATTTGTTCCGCCAGGCAAGCCATCGCGGTCTATCGTGCGCCGAAGAACGCCGTCTTCTGGGTCTCCTCGGCCTGCAGCCTGGCGCGCACGCGCATCAGGTCCTTCCAGCCGATATAGCCGACCAGGCGCTGGTCCTCGCGCGAGATCACAGGCAGATGCGAGACATTGACCTGCATCAGGCGGTCGGCGAGTCGGTCGAGATATTCGTCGGGATAGGCAACGGTGATCTTGCTCCCCGTTAGCAGCTGGCCGAGCGTCGCGGTGCGATGCTTGCCCGCGCGGCGCCAGCGCAGCACGGAGGGCGGGTCGATCACCCCGAGCACGTGATGGTTGGCGTCGACGACCGGAAAGCTCGGATGACTGGTCTTCGGGTCGGTCAGGAAGGCTGCCGCGCCGTGCAGCGTCATGGTGTCGGCGACGCTCTCGACCGCCTTGGTCATGACGTCGCGCACGCGCGTCAGCGCGAAGGGATCGACGCGATACTCGCGGACCAGATGATGGCCGCGCCGCGCCACCTTCTCGGTGAGGATCGAGCGCCGCATCAGCAGCACCGTGACGCCATGCGCGCTGCAGCAGGCCGCGATCAGCGGCAGCAGCACGTGGGTGTTGCCGGTGAGCTCGACCGCGAAGAAGGTCGCGGTCAAGGGCGAGCGCATCGTGCCGCCCATCGTCGCCGCCATCGCCAGCAGCGCCCAGAAGCCGGGGCTCGCGGCCGGCAAATAGCCGCTCAGCGCCGTTCCCATCGCGCCGCCCATGATCAGCAGCGGCGCCAGCACGCCGCCCGACGTGCCGGAGCCGAGCGCGACCGACCAGATCACGGCCTTCACCACGAGCAGCAATAGCGCGGCCTTCAGCACCACGTCGCCGCTCAGCATCGACGCGAGATTGTCGTAGCCGACGCCGAGCGCCTGCGGCTCGATCAGGCCGCCGAGACCGACGACCAGGCCGCCGATCAGCGGCCACCACATCCAGTGGATCGGCAGCTTCAGGAACAGGTCCTCGAATCCGTAAACCAGCTGGGTGAGCACGCCCGACAGCAGCCCGGAGAGGATTCCGATCAGCATCCAGGCGCCGAGCTGCAGCACCGAGATGTCGACGCTGCCCGTGAACGGAAACAGCGGCGCCGGCATGTGCAGGAAGGTGCGCCCGACCGCCGCCACCACGGCGGCGACGGTGACGGGAATGAAGCTGCGCGGCGTCCATTCGAACAGCAGCAGTTCGACCGCGAGCATGATTGCCGCAATCGGCGTTCCGAACACGGTGGTCATGCCGGCGGCGGCGCCGGCCACCAGCAGGGTCTTGCGCTCGTTGTCCGTCACCGGGAGCATCTGCGCGATCAGCGAGCCGATCGCGCCGCCGGTCATGATGATCGGGCCCTCGGCGCCGAACGGGCCGCCGGTGCCGATCGAGATCGCTGACGACAACGGCTTGAGGATCGCCACCTTGGGATCGAGCCGTGAACGGCCGAGCAGGATGGCTTCAATGGCTTCCGGGATGCCGTGCCCGCGGATCTTCTCGCTGCCGAAGCGCGCCATCAGGCCGATGATCAGCGAGCCCGCGACCGGCACCAGCACTGTCCAGAGGCCGAGCGGCGAGTTCTGCAATTTCAGGTCGGCGAAGCTGAACTTGCCGAAATAGGCGATATTGGTGGCGAGCTTGATCAGCTCCAGCAGGCCAGCGCCGGCCAGCACGCCGGCGGCGGAGACAAACACGGCGATCGCCGAGATCACCACGACGCGCGGATCGGTGGTGAAGTCGCTCAGAAGGTGACTGGCCTTGTCGCCGATCTTGGCACTGGTCTTGGCACTGGTCTTGGCACTGGTCTTGGCAGCGGTGCTCGATTTGGTGGAAATGACGCTCATCGGTGGCGGAAGGCTCGCGTGTGACGTGGACGGGCGCGTCATATCGTATTGCGATATAATTACAAGCGGGTGAGAGCGAATGGCAGCGATGAAGAGACCCCCGAAATCGCCGGCCAAATCCCCGATCAAGGCCCGAAAACGGGTTCCCAGCCAGGTCGATTACGAGGCGCTGTCGCAATTCCGCTATCTGATCCGCCGATTTCTGGAATTCAGCCAGGATGCAGCGAAGGCCGAGGGCCTGACGCCGCGGCAGCATCAGGCCTTGCTGGCGATCCGGGGCTATCCGGGCGGCGGCCCGGTCACGATCGGCGACCTCGCCGAGCGGCTGCGGCTTCGCCACCACACCACGGTCGAGCTGGTCGATCGCCTCGCCGAGGCCGGGCTGGTCGAGCGCGTGCTCGATCCCGCCGACCAGCGACGGGTGCTGCTGAAGCTAACCCGCCTTGCGGCCGATCATCTCGCCGAACTGTCTGCGGTGCATCTCGATGAGCTGTCGCGGATCGAGCCGCTGTTGAAGCAGGTCCTGTCGCGACGATCGGAATGAATGCGTCGTGTGCGACGCTTCGCGCGACGGGCTTCCTCGCCCCTTGGCTGGCGCAGTAGCCACAAACAACTTGACCGGGTAATTTTAGATAAAATACGCGGCTAAATGCACGCTGCGATACGGCGGTGCGCCTTGCCAATGTCATGAAACCTTCATAAACAAAACCGGGGGCGATATCATTGAATGGACGGCGGCCGGTCGTGACCGATGCGGGCACTGCCATTGCTGTCACGCATGGCGATCAGACGGAATTCGAGCTCAAGCTGCTTGCGCCGCAAGGAAGCCTCGAGAAGCTGCGCGAGGCGCCGTGCATCGTGCAGCATGCGCGCAATCGCGGCGCATTTCACCGGCTGGAAACGGTGTATTACGACACGGCTGAGCGCCTGCTGTTTCAGCTTGGCATGTCGTTGCGCGTCCGCCACAGCGGCAAGAGCTTCATCCAGACGCTGAAGCTTCCCCCCAATGCCGCGCAGCCGCTGATGCGCCGCCAATGGGAGATGCCTGTTGGGGGTATCACCCCCGATCTTACGCTATTTCCCGCCGACGAGGTCGGCGATCCCGTTGCGGCGCTGAGCAACGACGCGCTGGTGCCGGTGTTCGAGACGAAGGTGCGTCGGCACGCCCGACAGCTCGATCTGCCCGATGCGTCGGTTGAAGTCGTATTCGACGAGGGGACGATCGAGGCCGCTTCGCGCCAGGAGGTGCTGTCGGAAATCGAGATCGAACTGAAGAGCGGCAATGCCGGCGTCCTGTTCGATCTCGGAACGCAGCTGCTCGACGCGGCGCCGCTGCAGATCGGCACGCGAAGCAAGGCGGAACGCGGCTATGCGCTGGCGTTCGATGTTGCGCCATCCGCAGTGAAGGCCGAGTTGTCGGGCATCACCGCGGAGCTTGCGGTCGACGACGTCATCGCACTGCTGGTGGGCTCCTGCTGGCATCATCTCCTGAAAAATCACGCGGTGGCCGAGCAGGGGACCGACCCCGAAGGCGTGCACCAGATGCGCGTGGCCTTGCGGCGCTTGCGGACGATCTGTGCGCTGTTCCGGCGCGACATTCCATCGCCGGCATTTCTGACGGTCAATGCCGAAGCAAGATGGCTGATGCGGCAGCTCGGCAAGGCGCGGGATTGGGACGTGTTCGCCGAAACGACGATCACCCGCCTGGTCAAAGCGGTTCCGGATATCGATCTCGATGGCCTCCGCCAGGCGGTCGAACAGCGTCAGAAGTCGAGCTACGGCGCCTTGCATGGCGTCCTGGCCGATCCCCGTTGCAGCCGCTTCCTGCTCTCGCTGGGGCAGCTGGTGGAGCGCCGCAGCTGGCGCAACGAGATCGACAGCGAAGCGCTGGCGATCCTGTCGCAACCGATGCCGGTGCTTGCCGATCGAATTCTGCAACGGCTGCATCGCAAGACGTTGAAGCGTGGTGCGCGCTTCCGGCGGCTCGATATCCACGCGCAGCACAACCTAAGGATCAACCTCAAGAAGTTGCGCTATGCCGCGGAGTTCTTCCTGCCGCTTTACGCCGCCCACGCGCCGGCGAAGCGCTACGTGAAGCGGCTCGCCAGGCTGCAGAACAGTCTCGGCCGGGTGTGCGACATTGGCAGCACGCGCGTGCTGCTCCACACCATCGCGCAGGACGACCAGCCTGCGCTGCATCTCGGCATCGGCGCGATGGCCGGCTGGCTGGCCCGCGATCAGATCGCGGTGACGAAAACGCTGCGCAAGAGTTGGCGGCGGTTCAAGACGACGCCCGTATTCTGGGGCCGCTGAGTCCTAACGCGCCTGCGCCTGGACAGCGCCCGCGGAGGCCTGCGGCTTGCGCTCGGTGACCAGCGCGAGCAGCACGGTCAGCACCATGAAGACCACCGAGGCGCCGAACACCCAATGCGGCATGCGCTGGTCCATGATCCAGCCGAACAGCAGCGGGCTGACAATGCCGCCGAAGTTGAAGCCGGTGGAGACGATGCCGAAGGCGCGGCCGGCGGCGCCGGGAGGCGCGGCGTTGCGCACCATCATGTCGCGCGACGGCGCGATCACGCCGCCGAGGAATCCGGCAAGCCCCATCGCGAGCGTCAGCGCGACCGGCGGCAGGTTCATCAGCGCGATCAGCAGCACCAGCACGGCATTGACCGCGAAGCAGGCCGCAGCGAGCTGACTGTGGCGATGGGTCCAGTCGGCGAGATAGCCGCCGGCGAGCACGCCCGCGGCGCTGGCGCCGAGGAACGCGGTCAGCGCGATGTTGGCGGTCGAGAACGATGCGCCGTAACCGCCCATCAGCGCGACGACGCCGAAATTGTTGATGCCCGAGGTCGACAGGCTGAGCAGCGTGAAGAACGCGGTCAGCACCATCAGCGCCGGCGTGATCACGCTGGCCTTCGGTGCCGCGTCGTCCTTCGGCTTGTTCTTGTTGGCGCCGGCATCGGGAATGCCGAGCACGATCAGGAACAGCGCCACCAGCGGGCCGACCGCGCCGGCCACGATCAGCGCGCCGAGGCCGCCGACCGAGGCGACGAGCGCTGCCATGATCGCGGGCGCGACCGCGCCGCCGAGAAAGCCGGCAAAGGTGTGGATCGAGAAGGCGCGGCCCATCCGCGCCTCGTCCATATGGGCCGAGAGGATCGCGTAGTCGGCCGGATGATAGACGCTGTTGGCGAGGCCGAGCAGCACGGCACAGACGATCAGCGAGGTATAGCTCAGATGCAGGCCGAGCCCGATCAGCGCGCAGCCGCCGACGGTCAGTCCGACCAGCAGGATTTTGCGCGCGCCGATATGGTCGGCGAGGTAGCCGATCGGCGCCTGGGTCAGGCCCGAGACCACCGCGAACACCGTCAGCGCGAATCCGAGTTCGACATAGCCGACGCCGAGCTGCTGCTTCAGGAACGGGAACAGCATCGGCAGCACGAAGATATGGAAGTGGCTGACCCAATGGGCGACCGAAATCCCGGTCAGGGTACGCAGCGCGCCGTCGGCTTTCGCTTGCTGCGGTGCGGCCAGAATATCGACCATTGCTGATACAACCCGATTTTACAGCGCGTTTTCGAGCGAAGTGGTACCGGTTCGCGTAAAGAAAACGCGTCAAATAAGAAGCAAAGCCCGGCAGGGCGGGCCGAAAATAGAGGCTGGCCGCTAATTGTCCATGAACGCAGGCGCATGGCTGCCCCCGGCACGGGCGTGCCGGATCGACACATGCGGCATTAAAGGCGGCGACAAAGTGCGGCCGCGCGGTGATGATCGGTCATGATCGACGCCAAAAAGCCGCTCCGCGTGCTGGTGTCGGAGGGCTCCAGCACCTCCGGCCGCGAGGCGATCACGATCCTGGGACTGGCCGGCCATCACGTCGAGGTCTGCGATCCCTCGCGCTGGTGCCTGGCGCGCTATTCCCGCTTTGTCCGCAAATATCACCATTGCCCGCCGCTGCGATCGGATCCGGCCGGCTATCTCGGCTTCGTCGAGCGCCTGCTGACGTCGCGGCATTTCGATGTGCTGCTGCCGACCCATGAGCAGGGCTTCCTGTTCGCCCGTGCCGCAGCGCGGCTGACATCGCATGCCGGCGTCGCGCTGCCGGATTTCGTCGTCTATCGCGCCGTGCACAGCAAGGCCGGCTTCAGCCGACTGCTCGATCAGCTCGGCCTGCCGCAGCCGCCGACCCGGATCGTGCGCTCGGCCGACGAGCTGCGCGACGGCCTGCGGTTTCCATCCGTGGTCAAGACCTCGGTCGGCACCGCGAGCCGCGGCGTCTGGTTCGTGCGCGATGCCAGCGATCTCAACCGCGCGCTCTACGATCTCGAATCCGCCGGCGATCTTGCCGGCGAGGTGCTGGTGCAGGATCTCATCACCGGCACGGTCGAGAAGGCGCAGTCGGTGTTCTGCCGCGGCACGCTCATTGGCTTCCACGCCTACCGTCAGATTGCGGCCGGCGTCGGCGGTGGCGAGGCGATCAAGGAGAGCGTGAGCCGGCCGGCGATCCGCGCCGCGCTCGAGACCATCGGTGCGCATCTCGGCTGGCACGGCGCGCTCTCGGTCGACGTCATCATGCCGCTCGACAGTGCGACGCCGCTGTTGATCGACTGCAACCCGCGGCTGGTCGAGCCGATGAACGCGTACCAGTCCGGCACCGATCTGGTCGATCTCTTGCTGCGCGTCTCGCTCGGCGAGACGCCGGCGCCGCTGGCCGAGAGCCGCGCCGGCGTGCGGACGCATCTTGCGATGCAGGCGCTGCTCGGCAGCGCATCGCGCGACGGCACGCGGCGCGACCTGATCCGGGAATGCGGCCGCATCGCCGCGGGCAAAGGCCTCTATCGAGGAAGCGCCGAGGAATTGACGCCGCTCCGGCTCGATTGGCTCAGCGCCGTGCCGCTTGGGATGACGGCCGCGCTGCTGCTGGCCTCGCCGCCGATCGCCGCGTCGCTGGCGCGCGGCGGCTTCGGCGCGCATCTGCTGGATCGCGGGAGTATCGAGATGATCGAGGGGGAAGACTTCTGTTAGCTCCATCCCCACGTCGTCCCGGGCAAGCGAAGCGCGACCCGGGATCCATAACCACCAGCGGTGATTGTTACGACCCGCTGGGGCCACAGCGCGCTTCAACAATTCAATCCTGTGGTTATGGGTCCCGGCTTTCGCCGGGACGACGAGGGGATGGATGTCGGGCAGCCCCTACAACGGCTCGTCATCATTGCCGTAGCGGTCGAGCTTCGGCGTGGCGATGTCGCCGTCTTCATAATAGTCATCGTCCTGCGGCGCTGCTTGTAGCGGAGGCTTCGTCGCCTTGTCGTCGGTCTTGTCCTTGATCTTGTCGTTGATCTTGGCGCCGCCCTTGCTCGTCTTTCCGGCCTTGGCCATGCGTTTCCCCTGCACGGGTCAAATCAGCTAAGGGAATTCTACCCCAGTTTGCTGGCGCTGGTAATGTGGGAGACAGCGCGACGGGGGACACACCCGCCGCGCCGGATCACGCCTTAAAACGTCGCGCCGGCCTTGACCATGTAGCTGCGGCCTGGCAGCGGATAGGCCGAGAAGCGGCCATCCGCAAACGTGCTCGCGATGGCGTAGTCGTAGTAGAGCGCGTTGAACAAATTGTTCACGCTGAGCGACCAGAAGAAGCGGTCAACTTGCCCGCTCAGCTTCAAATCGGCGGTGGCGTTGCCGGGAATCCGGCTCTGGGTGTTGGCCTGATCGTTGTCCATGATGCGCGAGCTCCAGGCCCGCACCGTGGCGTCGAACACCAGATAGTTCTGCCAGATATTCCAGGTCACGCCGAGATTGCCGGTGGTACGCGACACCAGCGGCACGTCGTTGCCGGCCCAGATCCCTTCGCGGAACACTGCGCGGGTGATCGCCATGCCGCCGCGCAGCGTCACGGTGTCGCTGACCTTCAGCGAGGCGCTGGTCTCGCTGCCATAGCGGCGGGTCGGGTCGAGGTTGGTATTGTAGAACAGCACGGGGTTGAAGTGGATCTCGTTCTCGAGATCCATCAGATAGACGCTGGTCTGCACCTGAAACAGATTGGTCTTGATCCGGAAGCCGCCCTCGACGTCCTGCGAGGTCTGGGTCTTGAGCTGGAAGGTCTGCGGGATCGGGGCGAAGGTCAGCGGATCGAATGACGGGCCCGACGCGACGCGCTCGTCGACGTCAGGTGTGCGGAAGGCGCGCGCGGCGCGGCCGAACACCGAGAAGGTGTCGGTGAAGCGATGCTCGACGCCGACATGCAGCGCGTATTGCGTCTCATTGCTGTCGAGCGGCGCCGCCTGGGTGTCGAAGGCGAACGGTGCATTCGGATCGTAGCGATCGCGCGCCGAGACATTGGTGTTTTGCACGCGCGCGCCGTAGGAGAAGTCGGTCGTCGGCAGCAGGCCGAGCGTGTGCTGCCAGTAGCCGGCCACGGTCTGCTGCTCGATATTGTAGATGTGGTAGGGATCGACGCCCTGATAGGCGCCGCGCGCCTCACGGAACGTGGAATCGTAATAGTCGATGCCGGTCAGGATCGTGGACGGCATCCCCAGCGCGACGTTCTTGACGCTGAGGCGCGGTGTCAGCGACCAGGTCTGCAGCGCGGCGTCATTGTAAGTCGAGGCGAAGCTGATGGTCGGCACGGTGCCGAAGAAGCCGCTTTGCGTCTCGCGCTGCCGCCAGCCGCCATCGACGATGAGGTCGACGCCATTCACCAGCGTCTTGGTGAAACCGGCCGTGACGCTCGCAGTCTGCTGATTGGCGTAGTCGAAGGGCGTCGCCGCGCCGCGGCGATCGGTCAGCAGCTCGTTGACGCCGATCGACGGATCGACCAGCCGTCCGCCGGGCAGGCCGAGCTTCTGGTCGCTGCCGGTGACGGTAAGGAAGGCCGTGAGATCTGAGGCCGTGTAGTTGACGTTGCCGACGGCATTGCGCTGGTCGAGCGCATTGTTGACGCGGTAGCCGTCGGACTTGATGCCATTGCCGTAGAATGAGGTCGACCACGGTCCCGAATTGAGCGCTGCCGAGACCGCGGCCATGCGGGTGTTGAACGAGCCGTATCCGCCCTCGGCCCGGATCGTGGCCGGTGGACCGCCAGCGCCGGTCTTGGTGATGATGTTGACGACGCCGCCGACCGCGTTGTCGCCATAGAGCACCGCGCCGCTGTTGCCTCTGACGATCTCGATGCGCGCGATCGAATCGAGCGGGATCGTGGTGAGATCGAAGCCGGCCTTGTCGACGTCGTTGAGGCGGCGGCCGTTGAGCAGGAACAGCGTGTTGTCGGAGGCGAATGCGCCGAAGCCGCGCAGGTCCACCGCGGTCTTGGCGCCGTTCGGCCCGCCATAAGGCGTTTGCAGCTGCACGCCCGGCACCTGCGCGAGAATCTCGGGCAGCGACTGCACCGGCGCATGCGCGATGTCGTCGGCGGTGATCACGGTCGAGGATGAGCCGACAATGCCGGCGAACTGGCGGCCGCCGGCAGCGCCGCCTGTTCCGGTGGCGAGGCCGGTCCCGGTCGTGCCCGATCCGCTCCCGCTGCCCGTGTTGCTGCTCTGCGCGGTGCCTGGCGCAGGGCGGTGCGGCGCCGGCGTTTCGTCAGCCGCCGGCTTGGCACGCGTAAAATTCTGGTCGCCCGGCTTGGTGACTTCGATCGCGGGAAGCTGATCGGGAGCCTGCTGCGCCCGCGCGGTTGAAATGATGATCGCCGGCACGATCATCGTCGACGCGAGCAAAAGCGCGCGGCGCCGATGGGGTGGGAAGGAGAACATAGGCGAGACCTCGGTAACGTCAGTGGCACGTCACCGCGAACCAGTCTCACCATGTGCTTGCAGCATCAGGTGAAGTTCATGCCTGTACTCCCCGACCGGCATCCTCGCGTGTGACCACGGCTGACGGCAGGTCTCCTGGCTCGCGGGTCGTTACCCTTCGTCGCCTTCCCAGGACCGAGTTTCCCAGTGGCATCTGACGAAGGATTCACCGCATACAGTTGCGGGGGCAGCCGCGGCCTTGGGGAAGTTTCCCCGAACCGCATTCCCTTTTCATCTCATCAAAGAACCGTCATGTTCATCTAGGGTTCGGCCGGGCAGCAAAGTCAATCCGGCGGCAGCCGGGCGGCGCTCAGGCAGCCCCGGTTTTTGTCGAGTGTCGCTTGTCTGCCACGGCGATCGCTGTAAGAGCATGGATCCAATGAGCGTGCAGGATTTTGCCTTGGCGACCGAGGTCGCGACGCGGCGCCGGTGGGGCGCCACCGCGGCGCTGCTCGCGCTCGTGGTGCTGCTGAGCGTGCTCTCGCTCGGCATCGGGCCGGTGCAGCTGTCGCCGCTTGCGGTGATCGAGGCGCTGTTCGGCGGCGGCAGCGACGTGGCGCAGGTGATCGTGCGCGAGATCCGCCTGCCGCGCACCATTCTGGCGTTCGCGATCGGCGGCATTCTCGGGCTATCGGGCGCCGCGCTGCAGGGCCTGTTGCGCAATCCGCTGGCCTCGCCATCGCTGTTCGGCGCGCCGCAATCGGCGGCATTCGGCGCGGTGCTGGTGATCGCGCTGGGCCTCGCCGATGTCCGCTCCTACGCGCTGCCGGTGGTGGCGATCATCGCCGCATTCGGGTCGGTGTTCGCGCTGCTCGCGATCGCCGGCCGCAATGCCGGGCTTCTGATCCTGATCCTCGCGGGGCTCGCGATCTCGAGCTTTGCAGGCGCCGCCACGGCGCTGGTGATGAACCTCTCCAGCAATCCCTTCGTGGTGCTGGAGATCGCATTTTGGCTGCTCGGCTCGCTCGAGGACCGCAGCTTCCAGCACGTGGCGCTGGCGCTGCCTTTCATCATTGCAGGCGCCGCCATCCTGCTCAGCCAGGCGAGCGCGTTCCGCGCGCTGACGCTCGGCGAGGAGGCCGCGCAGAGCCTCGGTGTCGATGTCGGACGGCTGCGGCTCTTCGTGATCACGGGCGCCGCGCTCGGCGTCGGCGGTGCGGTCGCCGTCACCGGCACGATCGGCTTCATCGGTCTCGTCGCGCCACATCTGATGCGTCCGGTGATCGGCCACGATCCGGCGCGGCTGCTGGTGCCGAGCGCGCTTACCGGCGCCGCGCTGCTGCTCGCGGCCGACATCGCGGTGCGCATTATCCCCTCGACCTCGGACATCAAAGTCGGCGTGCTGACCTCGATCATCGGCGTGCCGTTCTTCCTTTACCTCATCATGCGCGAACGCCGCGCGCTCGGTGGAGGCGTGGCATGACGCTGCTCTCCGCCACCGGCCTCAGCGCGTCGCTCGGCAGCCGCAAGGTGTTGCACGAGATCTCGCTGTCGCTCGCAGCGGGCAATCTGGTCGCGCTGGTCGGTCCGAACGGTGCCGGCAAGACCACGCTGCTGCGCGCGCTGGCCGGGCTGATCCCGTCGGACGGTGAGATCCGGATCGGCGGCGACGCGCTGGCGTCGCTGCCCTTGCGCGAGCGCGCCAAGCGCTTCGCCTATCTGCCGCAGGGCCACATGGTGCATTGGCCGTTGCCGGCGCGCGACATCGTCGCGCTCGGCCGCTATCCGCATGGCGCGACCGACCCGGCGCGGCTGTCACCGAGGGATGTCGAGGCGGTGCTGCGGGCGATGCAGGCGGTCGATGTCGAGGCGTTCAGCGACCGCCGCGTCACCGAGCTGTCCGGCGGCGAGCGCAGCCGCGTCGCATTGGCCCGGGTGCTCGCAGTCGAGGCGCCGGTGATCCTTGCCGACGAGCCGACCGCCTCGCTCGACCCGCGCCACCAGATCGACGTGATGCAGAAGCTGCGCAATGTCGCCGACACCGGCGTGCTGGTCGTCGTGGTGACCCACGATCTCGGGCTCGCCGCGCGCTTTGCCGACCATGTGCTGGTGCTGTCCGAGGGGCGGCTGGCGGCGCAGGGCGCGCCGGCGGAGGCGCTGTCGGAGAGCGTGCTCGCGAGCGTGTTCCGGGTCAGCGCCTACCGCGCCGAGTTCCAGCGCGAAGCCGTGATCGTGCCATGGGCGGACGTGTGATGATGTGGCGTTGCCACGAACTCGCTGCACCTCTCCCGCTTGCGGGGGAGGTCGCATCGCATCAAAGATGCGATGCGGGTGGGGGCTCTCTCCACAATGCGATTCGCGGAGAGAGCCCCCACCCCAGCCCTCCCCCCGCAAGCGGGAGAGGGAGCGCACTTCCTTGCGGCAGCTCTTCGACCTCATCGCATTATCGCGGCCTCACTGACCATTAGTCCGGCGCGCGGCCTTCGGGGCCTCGTCCTTCAGCTTCTCCAATGCGCCGGGCATCATCTGCCCGAACATCGAGCTCAGCATCGCGGTCGGGATCAGGCCGGCGCTGTTGCTCTCCGCGCCCTGCCCGCCCGACATCAGGAATTGCGGCACCAAGGGCTGATTGATCCGCGTCAGGGCGTCGGCGAACTTCGCGAAGTTCTGCTCGGCAAGCCGGTATTCCGGCCCGCCATAGGCATCGACCGACAGCTTGGTCGCCTGCGCGTTCGCGGTGCCGACCGCCAGCACCCGGTCGGCCTCACCCTGGCCTTCCAGCCGTGACTGCTGGCCGACCGCGGCTGCGGTCACCTTGCGGGTCTCGGCATCCTTCTGCGCGCGGGCCAGCGCCGCCGCGCCCTCGTTCTCGTTGACCTTGACCTGGATCAGCGACTGCGTCAGCGCCGACTGCGCCGCCGCCGTCGCCTTGGCCTCGTTCAACGCGCGTTCCTGCACTGCGGCCTTCTCCTGCTCCTGATAGGTCTCGATCTGCTCGCGCGCGATCTGGCGCGAGCGGAGCTGGATCAGGATGTTCTCGATGGTGTGGTCGCCGGGCGCCGCGCGCGGCGTGCCGATCAGGACCTCCTGAAGGTCGAGCGAATAGCTCTCGAACCTCGCCTTCATGTCGTGGGCCGCTTCCGCCTGGATCGCGGCCCGGTTCTGCAACAGCTCGATCAGCGTCATCTTCTGCGCGATGTTCTTGAAGAACGCAGAGACCATCGGGTCGAGCGTCTGCTCGACCAGCTTCTTCACGTCGCCGAAGCGCTGGATGATCATCGGCGCCTTCTTGTAGTCGATGTGCATCACCACCGAGAGCGGCAGCGTCGGCTCGAACGCGTCCTTGGTGATCAGCGAGATCTCCGACAGGTTCTCGTCGAGTTTCATCGCGCCGACCTCGCCTCGCATCCATTTCAGGATGAAGTTGACGGTCGGGATCACCTCGATCTTGCCGGCATAGGTGTTGAAGGCGTATTTGCCCGGCAACAGCGGGTCCTTCCAGACGCCGCGGCTGCCGTTGAGCACCAGCTCGCCATGGCGATACTGCTCGCCCGAGACGTCATCCGTGCGCGGGCCGGTGTAGAAGATGACGACGCCGACATTGCCGACCGGGATCACGGTCTTCGGTACCGCCTCGACGGTCGCAAACAGCCGGTTGATGTACCAGGTGCCCTCGACAATGACCTGGAGCTGGCGGCCGCGATAGCCGCCGGCGCTGAGGAATTTCTCCGGCTCCTGGAAATTGTTGTGAAAGGTCGCGGCATCCCGCAGCTCGATACCGACCTCGGGCGCGATGATCTCGCCCGGAGGCAGCGACGGGCCGTCATGCACGGTGACGATGCCGACCAAATCGTGGTCGGCCGCCAGCACGACCGGGGCAAAGCCCCAGCGCTCGGTGATCGTGAGCTGCATGCTCTCGAGCACACCGCGCTCGCGCTCACTCAAGGCGTGACCGTAGACGCGCTCGTCGGTGATGACGGCGAACTGTGTGGTGTTGATCGCATAGGTGCCCTCGCGCAGGATCTTGCGCTGCGGACCCTTCTGGCCGCCGCCGAGCAGGAAGCGGCGCGCGTCCTGGAAGTCCGACTTATCCTCGGTGTCGTTGGCGCCGAGCACCTGCGACGGCTCCAGCGCCGCGCCGTCGCGCGCGAACACATAGGCGATCTTGCCCTGGCCGACGGTCACGAGGTCCGAGCGATGGATCCGATACATGAGGGGAAACATCACGTGCAGACCGCCGCGCAGCACCTCCGGCTCATAGCCGGCCTCGCCGTTCAGCGCGATGAAGCCGTCATCGATCGAGCCCTTGGTCGACCACAACTTCTCGACGATGCCGACCTGATTGTTGGGAATGTAGCGAAATACGTTCGATACGCGCAGCAGGATCACGATCGCGATCACGACTGCGGTCCAAATGGCCGGTTGGGTTAAACCCAAGCCATTAAGAAAACCGACGAAGTCCATAGTCCGTCTCCACAATTCGCAATTGGGCGGTTTGGGGACCCAAACCTGACCCAAGAATTGCGGTGCGGACATGTGGTGCGGCCATGGCGGCGCAAGGCATGAACTTTATTCGCACTGCCAATCTTTTTTTGATGACGGAATGAACCGCAGCACTGGTGGCGCGACATCGATCGGCGCGAAAAGCATGCTGCGATTGCGCATCATTCGCAGCAGCTGGTGGACGGGCCGCGTGCTCAACGTTTCGGGTTGCGCCCGCGGATCCGGTCAAAGCCTTGCTTGATTGCGGCGAAGCGCGCGTCGACCACCGGCTCGAATTCGAGGTCGGTGAAGATATAGGGCCAGTCGTTTTCGACGCCTTCGCGGACGAGTTCACCGACATACATGGGATCGATGCCATCGGAGATGCGTTGGCGGACCTGATTGATCCGCTCGGCAAGCGGGCCCGACGTCGGCAAGGTACGCGTCTCCCCCTCGAAGCGCTTGGGAAGGTTGCGCCTCGAGTCCATGATGTGCGTGCGGATGAACCCGGGACACAACACTGACACGCCGATCCCGCGAGGCGCGAGTTCCTGCCGCAGTCCCTCGGACAGCGCGACGACGCCATACTTCGAAACGTTGTATGCAGTGCTCGCCCCTGAAATAATGCCAGCGAGCGAGGCCGTGGAGACGATGTGTCCACCCTCGCCATGCTGCTCGATCAACGGCCCGAAAATCTCGATCCCCCAGATGGTCGCCATCAGGTTGACCTCGAGGGTCCAATTCCACGACGCGTCGGTCCAGGTGCCATAGGGGCCGCCGCCGCCGACGCCAGCGTTGTTGACGAGGATATGCACCTTGCCGTAGCGGGCCGTCGTGGCTTCGGCGGCGGCCGCGAGTTCGGCCTTGAGTGAGACGTCCGCCTTCACGCTGTCGACATCGGCGTTGGTGCGCCTCAGTTGCTCGAGCGCCGCGGACAGAGCCGCTTCTTCAATATCGCAAAGCATGACCTTCGCGCCCGCCTGGGCGAGAGCGGTCGCGATCCCCAATCCAATGCCCGACGCTGCACCGGTCACGAACGCGGTCCTTCCAGCAAGTTCCTTCACGCGCATTCTCCCCCGTGCAAGCGGACACCCTCGCCCCAAAACGCCGAGTGCGAGCGGACGCATATGACCGCACTTTGAAGCGATTGGGAAGTGTGCGGGATGTCCGCGCTCGGCCCCTGGCCGACTTCATTCAGACCGGCTTCCATGTCGCCTTCATGAAGGCAAAGCGCTTTGGCCCTGACGTCGGCACGCATGCACGGACCGCGATCGGCGTCGCCCACCTTCCACTCAACTTCCCCGTCGTCATCGCAGCCGAACTTGCCGTTCGCTGACCTATCGGAGCGCAGCGCGCTACGACGAGCTTCCGCCAATCGAGGTAGTCCGGAAGTGATGTCACCGCGGTTGCGCTGGCTGGTGGTGGAAATGGCGAGGCGCGCGCATGATCCAATCCGGTACCGCCGACGTCAAATCGCCACGTAGCCTTTCGAAGCATCGAAGCATTCCGCGGCGCGTCCCGACGTCCGTGAAGAACTCAACCGTCGCCAATGAGGAGTTGCGAAATGACTAGAGACAGCACATTCGCGCTGGGCGCATTCGCGGCACTGTATCTGGTGTCATCCGCCGCGGTTGCGCAAAACGCGCCGCCAACGTTTGAAGGGGACCCAGACGTCTATAAGGTGATCTTCGAGGATCAAAACTTTCGCGTCATCGAGACGGTGCGAAAGCAAGGGGTCCATGACAAGGTGCATGGCCATCCTCTTCCGTCGGTTCTCTACCACCTGACTGATTGCGATACGAGGCTCTACGCAGCTGACGGAAAAACCACGGATACCCACACCAAGGCCGGAAGCGTGAATGCGGTCCCCGTCATCGCTTCACACTCGTCGGAGAATATTGGCCCGGCAGACTGCCGGCAGATTTTCATCGAGCGCAAATAGGACGACGCTTCGGGAACGCCCGGGCTCTCGTCGCGAGGCCGCCTCGACGTGGCGGCCTCGTTGCTTCCGAGTAGTGGGGTGACTGCCTGCCACCTACACGGCCGAGCTATGGCCGCGCGTCAATGAGGCCGCGTCCTGCTTCGGATGCCACCAGCGGCCGCCGATCACGACGCCTTCCGACGCGATCTTGCGATCGCCGGTCAGATGTTCGCCGACCACGTCGACATAGTCGAACTGACCTTGCCTGATCGAGAGCAGCGTGGCGTCGCCGACGCTGCCCGGCTTGAGGCTGCCGAGCTCCGGCCGCCGCAACGCCATCGCGGCGTTGACGGTGGATGCCGCGATCACGTCCGGCAGCGGCATCCCCATGCAGAGGAATTTCGACATCGTCGTCACCTGGTCGAACGCCGGACCGTCGATGCAGAGCTGATGGATGTCGGACGAGATGGTGTCGGGTGAGAAGCCGTTGGCGAGCATCGCGCGCGCGGTCTTGAAGGCGAACGAGCCCTTGCCGTGGCCGATGTCGAACAGCACGCCGCGCTCGCGCGCCTCCAGCACGCTCCTTTTCACCGTGCCCTGCGCGGTCGCCGGCGTGTTCGGGAACGGCCGGAACGCATGGGTCAGCACGTCGCCCGGGCGCAGCCGCGCCAGCACCTCCTCATAGCTCGGCGGCGGATGATCGATATGCGCCATCAAGGGCATGCCGACCTGCTCCGCCACTTCGAGCGCGATCTCGAGCGGCACCAGCCCCGAGGTGCCCGAGGCGAACAGCCCGACGCGGACCTTGATGCCGACGATGAGGTCGCGGTTCTCGTCCGCGACGCGCGCGGCATCGACCGGATTCATCAGCCGCAACTCCTCGCTCTCGCCGACCATCACCCGGTCCGAGAAGCCGAAGATGCCGGCATGCGAGACATGCAGATAGGCGAGGATACGGACCTGGCTCGGCTCGATCACGTGCTTGCGGAAGCCGGCGAAATTGCCCGGGCCGGCGCTGCCGGTATCGACCGAGGTGGTGACGCCGGAGTTGCGGCAGAATTCCTCCGCGTCGATGCCGAGCGAGGTGCCGCCCCAATAGACATGGGTGTGCAAATCGATGATCCCCGGCGAGACGATCAGCCCGGAGACGTCGCGGACGTCGGTCACCGCATCGAGCTTTTGCGACGGGTCGATCACCCGTCCGCCGCGCAGAATCAAATCGAAAGGCATCGTCATCTCCGGATTTCAGTCCGGCACGATGGTCGACTTCGACGGCGCCTGCAAGCGGCTCAACCGACGCGGGCCTGATGGGAAACCGGCGTGGTCGCCGTCGTCACCTGATCCGCGCTGTTGTCTGCATCCCTGTCCGTATCCTTGTCCCTGTTCTTGGCGGACGCGACGATCGCCGCAATGGCGGGGTTATGCGCCGCCTCCGAGGCGGCAATGATTTCCTGGGCCCAGCGATACGACGACTCGAAAATCTCCTGATGGCGGTCGAAGTCGGTCACGTCGACGCCATCGGGCGTCGGCGGGCGCATCACCATGTCGAGCGGCGTGGTCGGCAGCGTGTCGTAGCGCTGATGCGCGACGAGGCTTCGCCACAACACATTGACGGCACTCGGCGCGGCCGGAAGCGACTTCCGCCGGAACGGCATCAGCAAGGTCGCAAGCAGCTCGAACCTTCCCGGCAGCGCGGCGTAGTCGACGTCGAACATCTCGGTGGCCGGCTCGCCGAAATGGACCACCAGATTCGGGCCGCTCTTCATCTGGTGCATCTGCGCCAGCGGAACATTGTCGACGAGGCATCCGTCGACCAGCATCAGACCGTCCTTCGTGTAGAACGGCGGCAGTAGGCCGGGAATGGCGCTGGATGCGCGCACCGCCTGCCAGAGCAGGCCGGTTCGGATCAATTCGAGACTGTGCGTCGACAGATTGGTGGCGACCGCCGCGAACGGCCGCCAGCAATCCTCGATCCGGCAATTGTGGCCGTATTGATCGGCAAGCGCCGCATCGAAGGCCTTGTGGTCCAGCAGTGCATAGCGCGGCCAGGTCGGGCGGCGGAAGCTGCGGCTGGAGACGAAGATCTCATGCGTGCCGCGCTCGAGATGCTCGGCGTCGTAGTTCTTGGCAAAGCCCGCCGCCATCGCCGAACCGACGCTGGTGCCGACGAAGATGTCGAACATGGCGCCGCGCTCGCGAAAGGCCTTGTAGACCCCGACATGCGCGGTGCCGAGGCTGCCGCCGCCGCCGGCGACGAACCCGACGGCACGGCCGCACAGGAAGCGCACCAGGCTGTCGATATCGATCTGGTCCTCGAGCGCGACATGGTGGTGCATGAAGCAGGGCAGCCGAGCGAGCCAGGCCGCGGTGCCACTGACCTCGTTCTGCCTGATGTCATGAACGCGCACCAGGCGCCGCGCCGACGCCGGATGCACGGCGCAGGCGAAGCTCTCGAGCTCGGTCAGATCAGGCGTCGGCGCCGGGCCGCGGCAGGCAAACACGACGAGGTCGGCCTGGCGGATGGTCTTGCGCGCCCATTCCGATGCTTCGGAGCCGCCGAAATAGGCCACCAGCGGCGCGTCGTACTCGATCCGGTTGAGCCAGTCGGCGACCTCGGAGGCATCAAGCGTGCGGCCGGGAAACATCGCCTGGACGCGCGCGAGGTCGACGATCTCGGCACCGGCGGCGGCGAGGCCCTGGCGCAGCCTTTGTTCAAAGGCGGCCGGCACCGGCTCGCGTCCGCCCGAGATCAGCGCGACGGTGCGCGCCTTCGGTGACGTCCGGACCGGCAGCAGCCGCGCGGTCTGGATGGCAAACCGCTGCGCGAGCGCGGCCAGCAGCGCCTCGACGATCCCTGGCGTTTCCTCGACAAGCCGCGCATAGGCCGCGCGCGTCAACACCAGCACGCTGCTATCGCGGATCGCGATCACATTGGCCGTGCGCGGGATGTTGGCGAAGAAGCCGATCTCGCCGACCAGTTCGCCGGCGCGAAGCTCCGCAATCGGCTCGGGATGATCGGTCCGGTACACGGCGAGCGCACCGTGCAGCACCAGGAACAAGGCGTCCGAGGCGCCGCCCTGCTCGACCAGCAGTTCGCCGCGCACCAGGTCGCGCCGGGTCATCGCGCCAAAGGCGATCAGCCGCTGCTCCGCGCTGAGCGTCCTGAACAGCGGGAAGTCCTCGGACAGGTTTCCCCACGCAAACGTTGCACTCGGCGGCACGCGGTTCGACTGCATGATCGGATGTTAGCGCCAGGCCGTCGTCCCGGCGAGCGATATCAGAGCATGATCGGCAGCACCCGGCCGCTATTCCCTTGGGAGCACTGCAACAGGAATTGCAGCACTCCCATTTGCCTGCCTCACCCCACCAGCTCCGGCCACGGCACGATGGTCGACTTCACCGTCTTCATCGCCATTGCGTCCGCGACCGCCTGCGCGACGCCGTCCTCGGTGAACGGATAGATGGTCTGCATGTCGAGCCAGGGATATTTGTCGCGGGTGCGGTAGAGCATGTCGACGCCGAGCGGCAGATCGTTGCCGGTGAAGCCCCAGGAGCCGAGCACGTTGAGGTCCTTGGTGCAGATGCGATGCCACGACGTGTTGATCGAGCCGGCATCGGTGAACTGGCCCATCTCGACATAAGTGCCGCCGTCGCGCAGCATCTCGATGCCTTCGGGTCCCGCGGTCGGATGGCCGGAGCAATCCATCACGAGATCGGCGCCGAAGCCGCCGACGATGTCGCGCGCCGCCTTGATGCGCGCCTCCGGCGTCTTGAGCTGCTCGATGTCGACGGTCGCCTCCGCACCGAACTTGCGCGCCAGCTTGAGCCGCGGATTTTCCGGCGCGCCGACGCAGATCACGCGCCCTGCCCCCATCTCCTGCGCGGCGGCCACCGCGAGGATGCCGATCGGCCCGGAGCCCTGGATCACCACCGTGCCGCCCCAGGAAAAGCCGCCGGCGCGGGTGGCGCGGTTGAAGGCGCGGATGCAGGAGGTCAAGGGCTCGGAGAGCGCACCCAGCCGCAGCGACATGTCGTCGGGCAATTTGTAGATCTTGGTGCCGGGCAGCATGTCGAGATCGACATAGACATATTCAGCCCAGCCGCCCCACATGTGAGGCGCCTTGTCGAAGCCGAGATAGCGGCCGTAATACACCGGCGTCAGGCACTTGTTGGCGCTCTCTGGATAATGGATGCAGTAATAGCAGCGGCCGCACGGCATCAAGGGCGGGATCATCGCCTTCGATCCCACCTTGAGCGGCTTGCTCATGAAGTCTTCGGTGAACTCTGGGCCGCATTCGACGATCACGCCGCCGAGCTCGTGGCCGAGCGTGAACGGCCATGGCAGGGGCTTCGGCCAATGTCCCTTCAGGATATGCAGGTCGGTTCCGCAAACCCCGCAGGCGCCGACCTTGATCAAGGCCGCCTTTTTGCCGATTTCCGGCCATGGCACGGTCCGGATTACGGGCTTGGCTCCAGGTCCATCATGCGTGCAAACGCGGATCTGCTCCATCGGTTCGCTCTCCCTGTCCTTGTCGTTGGGCCGGGTACGGCCGCTCCGAGTTTAGGTCAGGACGATTGGGATGTCATGAAGGCCTGTCATGAAGGTCTTCATGACTGACCTTGGCGGGACGAGGCGCTTCAAGTCTTGACGGGAGTATTTTTCCGCAAGGAAGCATCGCAAGAAACCATCGATTGTGAACGCAGCTGAGTGCGCAGAAGTGAGTAGCATTGCGGGGACGACACCATGAATGCAGGTATCGAAGGTATCGTTGGCATGTACGTCAAGTTGGGCGAACTGGACACGCTGCAACGCATGAAGGAGCATCGGCAGAACCTGCTGGAGCAATGCGTCGATACGGCGAATTTCAGCTTCGATGTGACGCGATCGATCTACCGAAGCGACCTCGAGGTGATCGAAGCCGGCATCGAGAGCCTCTCAGGCGAGGTCACCGGCCATGTCGACGTCTTCAACGAGAACAGGATCGCGGGCTGGGCCCTGTACGACCAGCATCCCGACAAACGGGTGACGATCGATATCTATTTCAACGGCGAGCTCGTTGCCGAGGTCGTCGCCGATCAGTTCCGCAAGGACCTGCTCAAGCTCAACAAGGGCGACGGGCACCACGCCTTCATGTTCGAGCCGCCCGCCGGGTCCTATCAGCCGCCCATGCAGCTCGAGATCCGCGCGGCGAAGCGCAAGGTGCTGAAAGCCGTGACCGTTGAACCACCAGCGGTGACGGTCGAGCCGGCCATGGACGCCGAGGCCAAATAGCGCCTCACCGCACAGCTCCCGCGGAGATCGTCAATTCATCGCGGTGCCGTCGGGGGCAAAGCCCTCGACCTTGGCCGTGATCACGAACGACATCAGGTCGTGCCCGATCACCAGCGGCCCCTGATAGGTCGTGCGCGTCCGTTTCAGCAGGACGTCCTCTGGCACGTCCTGGGTCGGCGGCTGGCTTGCGAACACGATGTGCGAATAGACCGCAAGCTTCGGCTTCGCCTCTGCGAACATCTTGCCGGCCTCTTCCGGCGAAGTGTGATGGTTCTCGATCGCCCGGTAGTTCGGATAGGCCTTGAACAGGTCGGGATCGATGACCGCGACCTCGTGGATCAGAAGGTCGGCGCCCTCGGCCGCCTTCGCCACCCGCTCGTCCGGCTTGGTGTCGCCCGACAGCACCACCTTCTTGCCGTCATACTCGACGACATATCCGAACGACGGCTTGATCTTCTCGCCGTGATTGACCTCGATCGCGGTGACCTTGACGCCGTTCTTCTCATAGACGGGACCCGGCTCGATGTCCTTTGCCGCAAACGCGACACCCGAAGGCGGATAGTCCTCATCATCGACGCGGATACGGATGTCCTCGGAGAACGCCTTGGTGAGATTTTCGGTCATCGCCACCGTGCCCTTCGGTCCGAAGATCACCATCGGCGTCTTGCGCGAGCCGTACGGCGTGCCGATCCATCCCGTCAGCCACATGTCGGGAAGGCCGACGAGGTGGTCGGAATGCAGATGGGTGATGAAGTGCGCCGTGATCGCGCCGATCGGGATATTCTTCTGAAACAGGCGGATCGTCGAGCCGCGCCCGAGATCGAAGATCAGCTTCTCGGGCCCCGCCTCCACCAGCGTCGAGGCGCTGAAGCTGGAGAGCCGCGGCGTCGGCGTTCCAGTGCCGAGCAAGGTGACGCGCATCTCGGCAGCACGTGCCATGCCGCAGCCTGCGAGGATGGCCGCGACAAGCGCAAGCCACGGTTTCAGTCGCATGATTGAACGTCTCCACCCCATGAGCCTACTCATTGTCGAGGCTAGGTGAACTCGCCGGGGTTGCCAATGCCTGCTGCGACACGACGGACGGGCGCGGCGGATTGACAGTAACGGCAGCTCCATCCCAAGCTGCGGCACAATTTCAGGTTACGGAATGAAGCTACAGCCCGGCTCCGAACGAATCTTCGCGGACGAGCGCACCGACCCGCTGGATGGACGCGTGCAATGGGCACCGGCGAAGTCGCTGTGGCTCGGCAGCATGACCGCGGGCGCGATCATCTTCGGGCCGCTGCTGTTCTCGTGGAGCGCATTCGCGCTGTTCATCGTGACCAGCGCAATCACCCTGTGCTTCGGACATTCGGTCGGCATGCACCGCCGCCTGATCCATGCGAGCTTCGACTGCCCGTTGTGGCTGGAGCGGCTCTGCGTCTATCTCCGCACGCTGGTCGGGATGGCCGGCCCCTACGGCATGGTGCGGCTGCATGATTTTCGCGACTGGGCGCAACGTCAGGCGGCGTGTCACGCCTATTCCTGCCACGCGGCCGGCTTCTGGCGCGATGCCTGGTGGCAGCTGCACTGCACGCTCGTGCTGAAGCACCCGCCGCTGTTCCGGCTCGAACCGCGGCTCGCGGGTGATCGCTTCTATGCATTCGTCGAGCGAAGCTGGATGTGGCAGCAATTGCCCTGGGCCTTGCTGTTTTTTGCAGTCGGCTCGTGGAGCTGGCTGGTCTGGGGCATCTGCGTCCGGGTCAGCGTCTGCGTCACCGGCCACTGGCTGATCGGTCATTACTCGCATCGCAGGGGCGGACAGACGTGGGTCATCGAGGGCGTTGCAGCCCAGGGCTACAATGTCGGCATCGCCGGGCTGATCAGCATGGGCGAAAGCTGGCACAACAATCACCATGCCTATCCCGGTTCCGCGAAGCTCGGGCTGCTGCCCGGCCAGATCGATCTCGGCTGGTGGCTGATCAAGGCATTCGAGGCGGCAGGTCTCGCGCGCAACATCAAGACGCCGGACAATCTTGCGCCGCGCCCGGGCGCGCGCCGCGTCGACGGCCCTGATGACGCCGGTGCGGTCGCCAGGACCTAGCGAACGCGTTGGTGCCGTCCGCCGCGCGAGTTGCAGATCTGTCTAGATGCCGCTATATCGCCCCCTGTCGGAAAAGGCAGACTTGGTTTGGTAAGCCCAAGTCCTTTCGCGAACGAAGTCCTTTCGAAAGCGAAAGCTCTGGTCTCCTGCCTCGTGCACGGGATCCCCACGACGAACACCGGACGCCATCAAGGCGCCCATTGTTCGTCCGTGTGGTTCTCAACCCGACGAACCGCTCCGGTCGAACACCGACAAAGGAGCCGTTCATGCCCAACCACCACCACCTTCTCCATGATGTCGTGATTGCCGGTGCCGGCCCCGTCGGCCTGATGCTCGCCTGCGAGCTGCGGCTTGCAGGACTCTCGGTCCTGGTGCTCGAGCAGGCCGCGGACCCGCGCTCGCCGTTGAAGCGGCTGCCGTTCGGCATGCGCGGCCTGTCGGCGCCCACCATCGAAGCCTTCGATCGTCGCGGTATGCTGGACGAGATCGCGGCGCTCCAGCGTGCGATGGATAGCGCAGGCAGCAACGCGTCGAACGCCGCGCATTGGATGCAACAGCCGCGCCGCCCGGCGGGCCATTTCGCCGGCATCCAGTTTTATCACGACGATATCGACACGTCGAAATGGCCATTTCGCCTGCCGAGTCCGGCCCGCACCAGCATGGCGGTCGACATGGCGTCGCTCGAATTCGCCCTCGCCGCTCGCGCAACCGGGATGGGCGTCGAGGTCAGACGCGGCACGGGCGTCGAGGCATTCGAGCAGTCGGATGACGGCGTCGCCATTCGCGCCGGCGGCGAAACTTTCCATGGACGTTGGCTGGTCGGTTGCGACGGCGGCCGCAGCACCGTGCGCAAGGCGGCCGGATTCGACTTCGCCGGCACCGAACCCGAGTTCACTGGTTATTCGACTGTGGTCGAGATCGCCGATCCGGGCAAGCTCGCCGCGGGCCGCCACTACACGCCGACGGGCATGTACACGTACGCGCGCCCCGGCGTCATCGCGATGGTCGAGTTCGACGGCGGCGCGTTCCACCGCACCCAACCGATCACCTGCGAGCATGTGCAGGCCGTCTTGCGCCGCGTCTCCGGCACCGACGTCACGTTGACGGCGCTCCAGCTTGCCACCACCTGGACGGATCGCGCCTGTCAGGCGACGGAATACCGGAAGGGCCGCGTGCTGCTCGCCGGCGACGCCGCGCACATCCATTCTCCGTTGGGCGGCCAAGGGCTCAACCTCGGACTCGGCGATGCGATGAACCTCGGCTGGAAGCTCGCGGCCACGATCCGCGGCGACGCGCCGGCGGATTTGCTCGACAGCTATTCGCGCGAGCGGCGTCCGGTCGGCGCGCAGGTTCTCGACTGGTCCCGCGCCCAGGTCGCGCTGATGCGGCCGAGCCGGAGTTCGCGCGCGCTCGAAGCCATCATCCGCGATCTGATCGCAACGCCCGACGGCGCGACATATTTTGCCGAGCGGGTGTGGGGCGTTTCGCTACGCCACGAACTTGGCGGCGGCCATCCGCTGGTGGGCCGCAGCGCGCCGAATTTCGAGCTCGCTTGCGGGATGAGACTTGGCGAAATGCTCAGAGGCGGGCGCGGCCTGCTGCTGGACTTTAATCCGCGCGCGCCCTTGCGAGCGCTTGCCGACCGCTGGCGAGGCCGGATCGGCTATGTCGCAAGCGACGCCAGGGATCGGCTGGGCTTGACCGCATTGCTGGTGCGCCCTGACGGACTTGTGGCCTGGGCCACAGAAATCGAGCCGGATCTGAAGGAGACTGCTCGAGCCGCGACGCGATGGTTCGGAGAGCCTGACGCGGCATATCAAGGAGACTGACGCCTTTGGGTACGGCGCAGGCGAACGTCGCTGACGCTCTCGCTCCGTGTCCGGGTTCCATTTCACAACCGTAACGCCCCGTTAACCCTATCAGCTTTAGGGTCATCGGGGCTCCGAATGGACGGTGGCCGGGTTTGTCGTGATGTCGTTTGCACAGAAGAAAACTAACGTCGTCCCCGTTGCCGAAGAGCGGCGCCGCTTCCAGCGCGTCAAGGTGCACCTGCTCGGCCGCTACATGCTGCCCGACCGGCGCGAGTTTCCCTGCCAGATTATCAACATGTCCCCGGGCGGCCTCGCGCTGCTGGCGCCCGGCATCGGCAATGTCGGCGACCGCGTGATCGCCTATCTCGACCATATCGGCCGCGTCGAGGGCCGCATCACCCGCATCATCGACAACGGCTTTGCCATGACGATCGGCGCCACCGCGCGCAAGCGCGACAAGCTCGCCGCCCAGCTCACCTGGCTCGCCAATCGCGACATCCTCAATCTGCCCGAGGATCGCCGCCACGATCGTATCGTGCCGCGCAACCCGATCGCCCTGCTGACCCAGGAAGACGGCACGCGGATGACCTGCCGCATCATCGACCTCTCCTTGTCCGGTGCGGCTATTGCCGCCGAGAACCGCCCGCCGCTGAAATCGCTGGTGATGCTCGGCCGGGTGCAGGCCCGCGTGGTGCGAAACCTCGAGGAAGGCTTCGCGCTCGAGTTCGTCCACGAGCAATCCGCGGAAACCCTCGAAGAGAGCGTTACCGCGAGGTAAAGCGAAAAACCGCTCAAGCCCCCGTTTTCAGCCTGCGAAGGCGGCCTCCGGTGCACCGGTGGCCGCCTTCGCCGCTTTTGGCCCGGCACAATCGGCGGTTAACGGCCGCGCCGTTTGGCGCAACAAACCGCGCTGGCGCAACGCTTGCCGTGTTAATGCATAAAATTTGAATCAATTGCAGTTGTTTCAAATTTTACGCGAATTCGATTCAAGTATAGATCGAATTCGCCGCAGCTTTTACCAGTATTCGCATCAAATCTACTTTGCGTACTTAGCGGCGGCGCAAAAGCTTTGTGCGAAACGTGGTCCCAACAAGAAGAACGGGGGCCACGATGTTTGGGTTCAGGGGACAGGGGAAAGGTTTGGCGGTTGCCGCCATTCTGTTTGCGACGTGCGTGTCGGCCAAGGCCGGCGACGTGGTCTACGCCAGCCTGGGTGACGTTGCGCGTTCGCCGATCGGCTGGGTCGAATTCTGCGCCGACAATCCGGCCGAATGCCGCGGCGGCGCGACGCAACCACGCGACATCGTGATGTCGCAGACCGCTTGGCGCGACCTCGTGCGGGTCAACAAGTGGGTCAACGAATCCATCAAGCCGATGACCGACATGGATCATTGGGGCGTGATCGAGAAATGGTCGTTGCCGACAGACGGCTACGGCGACTGCGAGGACTACGTGCTCCTGAAGCGCAAGATGCTGATGGATGCCGGCTGGCCGCGCTCGGCGCTGTTGATCACGGTGGTGCGCGACAAGAAGGGCGAAGGCCACGCGGTGCTGACGGTGAAGACCGACAAGGGCGAGTTCGTGCTCGATAACCAGAACGAGAGCATCGTCGCCTGGACGGAGACCGGCTACCGCTTCGTCAAGCGGCAATCGCAGAGCGATGCCAATGTGTGGGTCTCGCTCGGCGACAGCCGCCCCGCAATTTCAACCGCAAGCTCGCGCTGAGCGGCAACAAGGAATCGAGTTCGCGACCCGGTCACATCCCCACCCCTCCCCGTCCCAGACCGGTTCGCGCGCGGCCAGGCTTCCCCCAAAGCCTGGCCGCAACCATTTTGGGAAAGCGGCGACCGCTGATCAAAAGAAGCGATCGAGGAAGGCCGCCGTCTGGTCGGTGATGCCGACGATCTTGTTGGTGGCCTGCCGATAGAATTTGAAGTTGAGCTCGGTCTCGGGCCGGCCATCGTCCCAATCCTTGAAGCGCTTGAGTTGGTCGCGTCCGGGCGGGCGCCTTGCCAACGCAACGCGCCTGACCGCGATGCCGACGCGCGGCGTTTGCCTGGCGATGCCAGCCTTGCGCGGCACCGCTTCGGCCGCGGTGACGATGCCACGCGCGATCAGGCCGTTGCCGCCCTCGTTCTCGCTCGCGAATACGAACACGACGTCGCCTGCGACGATCAGCTTGCCGCCGTACATGGTTTTCTGCGCGGCGAAGGTGAACGCCTTCGCCCGTGGTTCACGGATCTCGGTCTTGATCGCAAACGCCATCGCACGCCTTTCGCCGGTTCGCTCGGCCGTCCGGCGTCCGAGGCTTGACATCCTAGCATCCACTCGATTGAATTGAATTCAATTCAGGGACAAGCGATGGGCGCAACGAGTCTCGGGACACGCGGACGGCTGCTCGCGGCGGCCCAACAGGAACTGATCGAGGGCCAGGGGCACCTCGAGATGCAGGCCGTCGCGAGACGTGCGCAGGTCTCGGTCGGCCTCGCCTATCACCACTTCGGATCGAAGGCCTGCCTGATCGCCGCCGTGGTCGAGGACTTCTATGAGCGCCTCGACGAGGCGGCATTCGGCGGCGCCAAGCTGTCCGCAACGAACTGGGCGGATCGGGAGAAGGCGCGGATCGGCGTCTATGTCGCCTTTCACTGTGAGCACCCGTTCGCACCCCTCGTGATCGGCCCGCTGAGCCGTGCACCCGAGGTCCTCGACGTCGAGACCGCCTTCACCGGCCGCCAGCTCGCGGCCGGTGCGCGCATGCTCGAAGCCGCGCAGCGCGACGGGATCGTGCCCGCGGAGCTCGACCCTCACCTCACCATCGCGCTCATGATCGGCGGCATCCGCCAGGCGCTGATCGGCGCGCTGACAGGCGAACGGCGGCCGGATCCGGCAAGGCTGACCGGGGACATCTGGGCCTTCATGGCCGCCGCGCTGCGCCTGCCGCCCGGCCCCCCGCCCAGCAGTCAAAGACCACGCGGCGCAGCCGCACCTAACGTTCAACTTTAACCCCAAGGTCGGTGGCTATCTTGTTCAACCCGCACGATTTTCACACGCCGCAATCGTCCTACAGCAAGCCGGATCTGCTGCGCTCGAGCGAGGGCGGCTATTTCGGCCCCGGCAATGCGCAGCTGCCGGCCCCGCCGATGCTGATGATGGATCGCATCACCGATATCGACATCGACGGCGGCGCGTTCGGCAAGGGCCGCGTCGCGGCCGAACTCGACGTTGCGCCGGACCACTGGTTCTTCGCCTGTCACTTTGCCGGCGACCCGGTGATGCCCGGTTGCCTCGGTCTCGACGCGATGTGGCAGATCATCGGCTTCTGGCTCGGCTGGTCGGGCTCGCCGGGCAAAGGCCGCGCGCTCGGGGTCGGCGAGGTCAAGTTCCGGGGGCACATCACGCCCGACGTCAGGCTGGTGCGCTACGAGGTCGACATGCGTCAGGTCCGGCGCGGCCGCCTGGTGCTGGGGATCGCCGATGGCCGTGTGCTCGCCGGCGGCGCTTGCGTCTATCTGGCAAAGGACATGAGGGTCGGCCTGATCGCGCCCGCGGGCTGAGGCGCCGCACAGTCCCGTTTTGGGGCAGAAGCCTCGGAATTTGCGGCTGATTTCGCAGACCCCGCGCCATCGGCTTGAAGCCCCGGGTTTTGCCCGCGGCGAGGTTGTGCTATTTCGAACCTTTCAATTGATGTCCGGTTCTGGTCGCATGGTCGAACTTGCCCCCCGGAATTCGCAAGCCAGCAGCCTGATCGGCGTGCAGCCGATCGCGATCGGCGCCGTGGCGCTGGTGCTCGTGCTGTTCGGGTTCGGCTCGATCGCGCTGTGGCGCAGCTTCGGCGGCAACGTGCCGGAGACCGATCGGATGGTCGCGGTCCGCCAGTTGCAGGCGCGGACCGCACAGGTCTCCGAGGCCCTGGTGGAAAAGACCAAGGGGATGGAGGCGACCCAGCAGGAATCCATCGACCAGTTGCAGGAAGTGCAGGACCAGCTGCTGACCATGCGCAAGCAGTTCGCCCTGCAGCAGGCCGACGCCAAGAGGCTGTCCGACCAGGTCGCCGCACTGACCGAGCAGGTCGAGGGGTTGCGCCAGTCGCTGGCGAGCGCGCAAGCCAATGAGCCGGCCGCCGAGCCCGAGCCGCGCAAGCGGTCGAACGCCACACGGAGCGCCAACCGCAAGCGCCACAGATCGCGCGGTTGACGAGCGAAGATGGCGATCACCCGGTCACCGGCGGCCATCAAAATGCGCCAAATCCCGAACAAGATCAGCAGCTAAGGTGGAACTCGCGGACTCCAGGCCTGCTGACGGCGGCCTCGCTTGAGTGCCCGCTACCGTGAATTAATCCGGACTTTGTGAACTGGTTCACATAACCGACTTCGAATCCGAGTCATCCTTAAATCACCGGATGGCGTGAGCCGATTTCAATATCCGGGGCTGGCAAGGTCGTTGACGGTATACTACGTCGACGGCCTTGTTTTTTGGGGCGCTGGAATCCCGGTCTCGGGACTGGCCCGCCAAGGCCTGGCTCCCGACACCTAGAGTCTTTCCCGTTCCGACAGAGTCGGAACGGGGCTCTAGGTTTTTGTCTTGATGCGTTTTCTTCACGCGAACCGGTATCCACTTCGCTCGAAAACGCTCGAGCCGAAGCAGCACGACGAGCCCGGCTGACCGGGCTCTGCATCTACGGCATCGCTACGGCTATAGCGCAGCGAACGGCGCTGCCGCTTATTTGATGCGATCGCGCATGACGCGACCGCCCTTCTGCCGCAACCGCGCAAGCTGCGGCTCGAGCTCGTGGAGCATGTAGACCAGCGCAACGGCAAGGCTCGAAACAACCACCATGAACAGCAATGTCAGATCAGGAATGGTCAGCATCTCGGATGTCCTCTGAGGCCCGGCTCCAACCGCAGCCGGACCATGTGTATTCGCGACGCGCTCACGCAACTGCCGTCACGCAAAGCAAGCTGCATACCAATGCGCGACGGCCTCGGCATCAAGACACCGAGGCCGCGCCAAACATTCCAAGACCATCAGCATGGCGATCGCATGGACCGGCCATGCATCAGCGGATGGCTCAGTTGCAAACCTGCACCGGCCGGACCTGCCAGCCATACGGTGTCAGCATGCGACGGCGCACGACGTAGCAGCCGCCGTCACCGTAGCCATAACCATAGCCGTAGCCATCGTCGTAGCCGTAGCCGGCGTAGTACGGATTGCCGTAGTAGCCGTCATAGTAATCGTAGGCGCCATAGCCGAGCCCGAAGCCGATCGCTGCCGCTGCGAACGGATAGCCCCAGCCGCGCCGGTGCCAGCCGCCACCATGCCAGCCGCCGCCGTGCCAACCGCCTCCGCCAGCCCAACCGCCGCCGATCGCAGCCGACCGGAAGCCGCCGCCCGCGCCCATGGCGCGGAATGCACCGCCGTGGAAGCCGCCGAAACCGCCGCCGCCGTGGAAGCCACCGCCGCCAAATCCGCCGCGCGCCGACGCGGCGTCGACCGTGAACAGGCCGACCGAGGCCGTCGCCAGCAAGGCGATCATCGTTTTACGCAACATCACCCGTTACTCCTTTTCCAAGGCTCTTCTTTTCAAGCCTCCTCCGCCGCGTCGCGCGCATGCTAACCCAATCTAGGATCGCGGCTTCCAACGCGCGCCTGTGTCGCGCTCACTTCTGCGCGACCCGCATTCATCAAGGCACACACGTCAAAAGTTAACAGCCGCGGCAGATGCCCTTCAGCCGTTGCTCGACCGCCTTGTTCTCATCGGCGATCGCCTTGTCGACGCTCTCTGTCGTCGTCGCCGAACCGGTGGTGACGCCCTTACCGGTATTGAGGCTGCCGGAGGATTGCGCGGTCCCGGCCCTGTTCGTCCCGGGCGGCGACGCCACTTGTGGTGATGTCGGGCTGGCTGATGAGGGGCTGCCGGTCCCAGCACCCTGGGCGAACGCAACGACTGGCGCAGACAGAATCACGATTGTCGTGAGTGCGATGGTGACGGATAATTTGCGCATGGAAGTTCTCCCTTGCGAACATCAACGGGTCCGCAAAACGCCGGTTCCCACCGGCGTTGGAGCGATAAGGTTTGGGAGCAATGCAATTTGCGCAAGCTGATCGAGTTTGACGACGACACTTTCGACAAGCTGAAGCAGCTTGGACGCGACCGGATGGCGACCTTGCAGGAGCTCGCAGACGAGGCCTTCGCCGACCTGCTCAGGAAGCACGGTATTCCGATCGACCTGAAGGATGCGCTGCGCAAGAGCGCAAGACTTCAGGAGGCAGCAAAGCCCGGCCCCGCAGCACCGAAGGCTGCGCGCAAGCAGGGCCGCAAGCGCTGAAAACCAGAACTATTGTCTAAGCATGATCTCCGCGCAAACGCTACGCGTTTGTCGCGTGGGAAAACCGCTTCGCATTTTTCCGGATCATGCTTTAGCCGATCTTCTTCAGTCCGGCTTTGTACTGCGGTCCCCTGATCGCGTAGGACTTGGCCGGCCGCGACAACGCTTCCGCCTGCGCGGCATCAAGCGTGCGCACCACGCGCGCGGGCGCACCGATGATCAGTGAGTTTTCCGGAAACTCCTTGCCCTCGGTGATGACCGAGCCGGCGCCGACCACGCTGCCGCGCCTGATGCGCGCGCCGTTCATCACGATCGATCCCATCCCGATCAGCACGCCGTCTTCCAGCGTGCAGCCATGTACGATCGCGTTGTGGCCGATCGTGACGTTGTAGCCGATGGTCAGGGGAAAGCCGGGATCGACATGCAGGGTCGAATTGTCCTGGACGTTGGAGCCCTCGCCGATCTCGATCCACTCATTGTCGCCGCGCAGCACCGCGCCGAACCAGACGCTCGCTCCGGGCTTGAGGCGCACCTTGCCGATCACGACGGCGTTGTCGGCGATGAAATAGCTGCCGTCAGCGGGAAGATCGGGCCCCTGCCCGTCGAGTTCGTAGATCGCCATTGAGGTCTCCTTGGATCGGAGGAGACCTTGGCACAGCGGCCGACATGGTTTCAAGCAAGCGCGACCATGATCCGGCGCGGATCACGATCGGATCAGCCGAGCACGCCCGCGGCGCGCAGCGTCATCATGAAGAAGGTGCCCGACATCAGGCTCCAGAAGCCGGAGATGACGGTTGCCATCATCACGAACTCGAAGCGGCGGCGCTCGATGCGTGCGCCGCGCAGCGTGTTGCGCATGATGATGAAAGGTGCGGCGAAGACGAGGAACGGGACCGCCGCGAAGGTCTTCGGCGCCACGCCCTCCTGCAGCAGGCCGAAGCCGGCCGGGCGCTCGGCCATTGCCTGATAGCCGCTCGCCAGTGCGCCCGCGAACGCAAAGCCAATCAAGAGCGAGAACAGGGAATTCAAGGTATCGGGCGACATCGGGAACTTCCGGTACGCAACTGGCTACTCACCCCTGCTTCGCAGAATTGGCCGCCGGCCGCCACATCATCCTTAAGGAAAGGTTAATCCGGCTCGCCTGGCGCGGCGTTTGCGCATGGCCATTCGCTCAGGGATTCCGTTGGAATCGTACGGAAATTCCTCGCCTCATGGCATATTCGGCGGGTGATTCGACCACCCCCGATCCGGTCTTTGCCTCGTTCATGACGCTTCTGTCGACCGCCCAGCATCTCGCCCGCGACACCCGCCGCAATCCGCGCGCGCATCTCGTCCCGATCATCGCGTCGGCGGTCATCGCGGCCGGCGCGATTGCGCTCGTCGCCTACCTGCTGTGGCCGACCTATACGACCGTCCCGGCGAGCGATCCGTCGCGGCTGCCGGTCAGCGTCGGCGGCACGCTGTTCAACGTGCCGACGATGGCCGTGCGCATGAAGATCCAGCGCCATTCCGGGCCGCAGGAGCGCGTCGATCTGAGCTTCCTCTATCCGTCGCTGGAGGCGCCTGCCGCGCCGAAGCACTACAGCGCCGATACGGTCGAGGACAAGGTGCAGCCGATCGACAGGATCTTCGTGTCGATCGCGGCGCACCACGATTCACTGGCGCCGGACATGCGCCTGCGCACGATCTACCCGCGCTATCTCGACGAGCGTGCCAATACCGATGACGGCTTGACGGCGCGCGCGTTCCGCGAGGGCACGCCCTATGGCGGCGAGGACCTGTTCACCGCGACCGAGCCGCAGCTGGTCGCGCGCTGCACCCGCGACACCTCAACACCTGGCATGTGCCTGAGCGAGCAGCGCATTGAGGGCGCCGACCTGACCTTCCGCTTTCCGCGCAGCTGGCTCGCGCAATGGCGCGACATCGCTACCGCGATGGGCCGCCTCTCCGCGCAGATGCACAGCGCGAAGGGTTAGCGCGACCTGCTATCCGTCATTGCGAGGAGCGAAGCGACGAAGCAATCCATGCTTCTGCGCGTGAGGTTCGATGGATTGCTTCGCTCCGCTCGCAATGACGGGGCAAGCCGCTCAGCCTTACTCGGCGAGATCTTCTTCCAGAATGGCCATCTGGAACTGGAACGAGCGATCATCGTCCTCGTCGTCGACGAACAGCACGCCGATGAACTCCTCGCCGATATAGACCTCGGCGGAGTCGTCCTTCTTGGGCCGCGGCACCACGCGGATCTTGGGATTGCTGAACACGCGTTTCAGATACGCGTCGAGCTTCCTGACTTCCTGAACGTCCACGGCCGTCTCCAATCGGGTCGATGATTTTCGGGGAGGTTTTAGGACGAGACGGCAAAGATCGCCAGAGCCTTTTCAGGCTTTGGCGACGTGATGTTGCGCACACGCTGAAACGCGCTGCCGATCAGAAAGCGAATGAAATCAAAGACCGATCGCGCCCAGCATCTGATCCATGGTGCGCGACGGCTCGGCACAGCCGGCCTCGCCGACGATTTTCGCCGGCACGCCCGCGACCGTGACGTTGTGCGGCACGGGCTTGACCACGACGGAGCCCGCCGCGATGCGCGCGCAATGGCCGATCTCGATATTGCCGAGGATCTTGGCGCCGGCGCCGATCAGCACGCCGTGACGGATCTTCGGATGGCGATCCTCGTTCTCCTTGCCGGTGCCGCCGAGCGTCACGCCATGCAGGATCGAGACGTCGTCCTCGATGACGGCGGTCTCGCCGCAGACGAAACCGGTGGCGTGATCGAGGAAGATGCCGCGGCCGATCCTGGCGGCCGGATTGATGTCGGTCTGGAACACTGCCGAGGAGCGGCTTTGCAGGTAGAAGGCAAAGTCCTTGCGGCCCTTCTGATAGAGCCAGTGCGCCAAGCGATGGGTCTGCAGCGCATGAAAGCCCTTGAAGTAGAGCAAGGGGTCGATGAAGCGCGAGGTCGCGGGATCGCGGTCATAGACGGCGACGAGATCGGCGCGGAACGCGTTGCCGATATCGGGCTCGTCGCGCAGCGCCTCGCCATAGGTCTGGCGGATCAGGTCGCCCGACAGCGCGCCGTGGTCGAGCCGCTCGGCAATGCGATGGACCACTGAATCTTCGAGGCGCTCATGATGCAGCACGGTCGCATAGATGAAGGATGCGAGCTCCGGCTCGCGCCGCAGGATGTCCTCCGCCTCGCCGCGGATCCGATCCCAGATCGGATCGAGCGCCGCCAGCTTGCTCCCCTGCGGATTGACCTGATGAACTGCCATAGCTGCTCTCGCAATTCGGTTGTTCTGATGTGCGTTATAGCACGGTGGACCCAGCGCGTCCCGGGAAGGCTCGGCGCGGTAAACCCCACCCCCACGCTCCCGGACCAGCGTCTAGGGGAGTTGGTCGGGATTTTGCCGAAATCAAGCCGTGCTTCTGCAACTATTGGCGGATTTCGTCTCCAGTGTGGTTTTGGGCATGGTCGGCCCCAATAAAAAGGGGGAAACATCATCAATACCCGGAGTTTGGGCGCCCGCCTGACCGACGCACGGTCGGTCTGGATCGCCACCATTGCCATCCCCCTCCTCCTGCTCGCCCCTGCCTTCTGGAACGGCTATCCGCTGCTCCAATGGGATACCGGCGGCTATCTGGCGCGCTGGTATGAGGGCTATCTGGTGCCGAGCCGGTCCACGGTATTCGGCATCTACCTCCATGCCGGCGAGACATCGGGCTTCTGGCTCAACCTCGGCATCCAGACCTTGGCGACGCTGTGGGTCCTGCAGCTGACCCTGCGCGTGTTCGGCCTCGCCCGGCCGGTCCGGATGATCGCGATCAGCCTTGCGCTGATCGCAACCACCGCGCTGCCCTGGCTCGCGAGCATGCTGCTGACCGACATCTTTGCCGGCCTTTCGGTGCTCGCGCTCTTCATCCTCGTCCTGCACGGCGACAGGGTTTCGACGCTGGAGAAGGCAGTGCTGTTCGGCTTCGTCGCGTTTTCGGCGGCAACGCACAGCGCAACGCTCGGGGTGCTGCTTGGCCTGTGCTGCGTCGGCTGGATGCTGCGGCCGTGGCTCGGCCGGCGCATCCCGGTCGCAAGCCTCGTGCAAGGCAGCCTCACGACCGTCGCGGGTGCCGCAATGCTGCTGGCGGCGAATTTTGCGCTATCCGGGCAACTGGCCTGGACGCCCGGCGGCATCGGCGTCGCGTTCGGCCGCATGCTGCAGGATGGCATCGTCGCGCAATATCTGCGCGACAACTGCGCGAAGGAGAACCTGAAGCTCTGTCCCTATCGCGACGAGCTGCCGCCGACCGCCGACGACTTCCTGTGGGGCCACAGCATGTTCAACACGCTCGGCCGCTTCCAGGGACTGAACGACGAGATGGGCTATATCGTGAAGCGTTCGCTGGCCGAATATCCGGCATGGCAGGCCGAGGCCGCGTTGACTGCGACCGCCGACCAGCTCATGCATGTCGCGACCGGCGAAGGCACCAGCGGCTGGATCCCGCACACCTACGGCATCATCGAGCGCTACATTCCCGCGCAGGTCGCGCCGATGCGCGCGGCGCGGCAACAGAAATGGCATCTCGACTTCACCGCGATCAACCGCATCCATGTGCCGGTCGCGCTGGCCTCGATGCTGCTCACCGTGCTGCTGTTCGGCCGCGGGCTGTGGCAGCGCCGGCTCGACGATCTGACGCTGCTGGCAGGCACGGTCACGCTCGCTCTGCTCGGCAATGCCGCCATCTGCGGCGTGATCTCGGGACCGCACGACCGCTACGGCGCGCGCATGGTGTGGGTCGCAACCTTCGTGGTGCTGATCGCGGGGGCGCGTGCCTTCGCCAAAGACGATGCCGAGAACGACGCCGACGAGCTATTTGCGCTGCGACAGGAAGTCGATGACGCCGGTCTTGTAGACCTTGTCACCGACCGCCCGCATGTGGTCGCGGTTCGGAATGTCGAGCACCTGCGACCCCGGAATGATGCGGCCGAGCGCTGACGCCGAGCCCGCGATCTCATCCTTGCTGCCGACCGCGATCAGAATCGGCACGCGGATGCCGGCGGCCTCCTCGCGCGTCATCAGCCGGCGCGAGCCGCGCAGGCAGGCCGCGAGCGCGCGGCGGTCGGAGCGGGTCTGATCGGCGAAGGCGCGGAAGGTGCGGCCGACCGGATCGGTGACATCGTCCAGCGACGGCGCCTCCAGCGCCAGCGCGACGGCGTCGCCAGGACCGCCGCCCTCGATCAGCCCGATGCCGATGCCACCCAGGATCGCCGAGCGCACCCGCTCGGAATTTTCGCGCGCCAGGATCGCCGTCATCCGCGAGCCCAGCGAATAGCCCATGATGTCGGCGCGCGCGATGCCGAGATGATCCATCAGCGCGATCACGTCGCCTGCCATGATCGCGATCTCGTACTGCGCGGCATCGTAGAGCTTGGCGGATTCGCCGTGACCTCGATTGTCGAGCGCGATGACGCGCCGGCCGGCCTTGACGAGCTCCGACACCCAGGTCGGATAGATCCAGTTGACGTTCTTGCTCGAGGCAAAGCCGTGCACCAGCACGATCGGCTCGCCCGCGCCTTCGTCGATATAGGCAATTTCAACATCGCCGTGGTGGAAACTCGGCATCATCGATTCCGTTTTGTTCTTGGGATTTTTCTTGGGATTTTTGTCGTTGGGATTTGCGATCGACCGGCGACCGCCAGCTTAGCCAGAAACCTAACTTCTGGCAGGCATACTCGCCAGCGCCGCCTGCGCAGCCATCTGCCGCTTCAGGCGCAGGGCCTTGCTTCGTCTCAGCCACCACGCCGTGGCTCGCTCGCTGGTGGCCTTGATCGACGACAGGAAGCCGAACAGAGCGAGCAGCGCGCCGAACAGCCACATGGCGAGATTGAACGTGCCGGCCACGAGCAGCAGCGCGCCGCGGCCGAGCAGCTTGATGATCGCGCGGGTCTGGCCGCCCTTCACGTCGGCGATGCGGGTCGCGCGTGCGATCTCCTGCGGGTTCTCCGCGACCTTCAGCGTGTCGCGCGCGGCGCGAACGCCGGCCGCCTCGCCGATCCGCCCGACATCCTTGGCGACACGCACCAGCGCGCCGGCCTTCTCGGCGCGGAACGCTGCGCGAATGGCGGTTGCGGTTTCCGCCGGCCGAAGCACCGAGCCGGACGCGACCGCCTCGCGCAGCGCCGGCTGATCGACCATCTCGCGGGTCGAGCGTCCGGCCCATTCGATCATGCCCTCGCTCAGCCGTCCCGCCCTTGCGCGTGTCCTTGACCAGCGTCAGCCCGGCGCGCAGCGGCCCGACGCCGCCGACCGACACATAGGTCGCCGCGGTCACGGCGAGCCCGGCGGCCGCAAGGCCGAGCACCAGCCGGTCGGTGTCCTCGCCCATCACGAGATGCTTGCCCTCGCGCACGACATCCCTGATGTCACCGAACACGAACAGGTCGCCCGCGACCGTGCCGGACAGGCTCGCGACATCGTCGGCGTTGCCGGTCACGAGGCCGGTGGCGAACCCTTTGGCGAAATGCGTGGTGGACGACTGCTCGGCGCGCGCGTCGTCGACGCGCTTGGTGAGTTCCGCACTGAGCGCGATGTTCTTTTCGCCCGCCAGCGCGACAAAGCTGGTCGCAAGATCGGCGTCCCCGGAGGCGAGTGCCGCCTCGATATTGTCCGAGATCAACGCCGGGTTGTTGCGCAGCACGGAATTGACCCTGAGGTCGGCGAGATCTGCGGGATCGTCCCGCGCTGACAGCACCGCGCCGGCGTCACGGGCATGCGGCCAAATAGCCACGCCCATGGCAGCACTTGCTGCCAGGCCAGCCACCGCAACGCCGAGGCGCACCCCGTTCATTCCGCTTGAAACCTCAAGTTTAATTCGCCTTGTTTCGTTCGCCTTGGACATAGTGTGCCGTTTTTGCGACACAACGGCTCCGACCAAAGAAGGGCTTCTCTGGGACGACAAGATTGTGTCGAATTTGCATGAGCAAATGAGCCATCGGGGCTCTAGGAATCAACTGTTCCCGCCAGTATGGTGCGCGGCATTTCGCGATGCCGCATGCTGTTGATTGCGTCTGCCCATCGTTGCCACCAAGGTGAGAATATGTCCGACCACGTCGTCCCGCACTTCCATAACGATGCCGGAGTTTCGGTGATCGAGATCGGATCGCAGGAGTTCATGTGCGTGGGCGCCAACCCGCCGTTCGATCATCCGCACGTGTTCCTCGACCTCGGCAACGACAACGAGATCATCTGCCCGTACTGCTCGACGCTCTATCGCTTCGCGCCCGACCTTGCTGCCGGCGAAGCGCGGCCGCCGGAATGCGTGCTGAAAGACAAGGTCGCCTGACCGCTCCGTGGCGCTGACGCGAACCGTCATCGTTGCTGGCGCCGGGATCGGAGGACTGACGGCGTCGCTGACCCTGGCGGCACAGGGCTTTCGCGTCGTGGTGCTGGAAAAGGCCGAGCGGCTCGAGGAAGCCGGCGCCGGCATCCAGCTCTCCCCCAATGCCAGCCGTATCCTGGTCGAGCTCGGGCTCAAGGAGCCGCTGGCGCGGCGCGCGGTCACGCCTGAATCCGTCAACATCCTAAGCGCGCGGGCCGGCGGCGAGATCGCACGGATGCCGCTCGGCAAGGCGGCCGAGTTCCGCGCCGGCGCCCCCTATTGGGTGATCCACCGCGCCGATCTGCAGGCCGCATTGCAGGCCGCCGTCAACGAGCATCCCGATATCGATCTGCGGCTCGGCTGCCAGTTCGAGGACGTCACCAAGCACGCCAAGGGCCTGACGGTGGTGCAGCGCCGCGGCAATTCACGGCAGGAGGAATTGGCGGTCGCGCTGGTCGGCGCCGACGGCATCTGGTCGTCGGTCCGCGGACATTTGTTTCCGGATGTGCAGCCGCAATTCTCCGGCCTGATCGCCTGGCGCGGCACGCTGGACGCAACCGCCCTGCCCCGTGAATACACCGCGCCGCGCGTGCAGCTCTGGATGGGACCGGACGCCCATCTCGTGGCCTATCCGATCTCGGCCGGACGCCAGATCAACGTGGTCGCGATCGTGTCGGGCACCTGGAATCGGCCCGGCTGGAGCGCGCCCGGCGACGGCAACGAGATCAAGGGCGCGTTCGCCACCGCGCGCTGGCCCGCCACGGCGCGGATGCTGATCGGCGCGGTCGATGGCTGGCGCAAATGGGCCCTGTTCACCCTGCCCGATATTGGCCGCTGGAGCGAAGGCGCCGTCGCACTGATCGGCGACGCCGCGCACGCGATGTTGCCGTTTGCCGCACAAGGCGCCGGCATGGCGATCGAGGATGCGGCCGTGCTCGCCAAGGCCTTGGCCGACTGCACCGGCGAGAACACCGCGGGCATTCCCGCCGCATTGAAGCGCTACGCGCGGATGCGGCGCGGACGTGTGCTGAAGGTGCAGCGGATGGCGCGGCAGCAGGGCCGCATCTATCATCTGAGTGGACCATTGGCGATCGCGCGCGATCTTGCGATCCGCGCCATCGGTCCGGAGCGCATGCTGGCGCGGCAGGACTGGATCTACGACTGGCGCGCCTGAGCCGAGCGCGCCGCCGCAGCAACCGCTTCTTCTGAAAACGTCGACTTAGTGAACGAGGCCGCGTGGGGCGCGCGGCCCGTTCGCGGCCGGCGCGGGCG
>NZ_LGHK01000002.1 GCF_001908235.1 Bradyrhizobium sp. NAS96.2 | reverse complement strand
CGCCTCATGCGCACTCGTCAGTTGCGCAATCGGCGTCCACCGCATCTCGACCCACGTTCGTGACGACCGCGAAGCGCCCCTCGTGTCGGGTGAGACGAGCGGAATTGAACATCTGATTTGTCCGACGACGGAAGCGCTCATTTGCCCGTCGAGTTAATATGTCGCAGCCTGATAGCCACGCCCAAAAGTTCAGCTATCCATATTTCTTAGACTTGCTGGCACCTCCGCCGCATTCGCAATACGACGCCACTTGCGCCGAAATTCGGAGGCAATCCATGGCATCGCAGTTCCTTCGCAAATGACCACCGGCGTGTCGCCACGGCGAAAATCGCGCCAATTATCCAATTCGGCCAGTGTCAGCGGCGCATCCTTTAAATCGAATTCTAGCTCCTTCCGTCGGAGAACCAAATCGTCGCCAACTTCAGTCCAGCGAAGGCCATGTAGCCACTTCATCCCCTTCCAAACTACGTTGGTAGAGCCGCGTTCTTCCAGTGGCACGTATTCGCCAAGGCAGTCGCGTTGCGTCAGCGGAGTTTCGAACTGCAGGGCTTGTGCAAGAGCGATGGAATGCGAGCCCCATTCATGAGCCTTCCTGATGATTGCGTTAACTTGTTCGATGCTAATCTTCGCGATGCGAGGCGCGACTGTTTCGTTGTGCACGTATTTGATGGCTTCCAATAGCTCTATGCACTTCGCGTCCAGTCTTGAAGTAGCACCGTATTCAAACAGAGACTTTAACTGCCACTTCAATGCGCGAGCGGTAGCATTCTTGCCGTCGCGGCCCCACATCTGATTCCAATAGGCAAGCATCGGAGAGTTGATCTCGCCGATGGGACAAACTCCTTTCTCAGCCTTGATGCGCCGCAAGTAACGGCGGCTGCTCTCACGAACTCGATAGCTGAGATTGCTGAACCCGGAATTCGGATCAGCTAGGTAGAGGTCAATCAGTTGTCCCAATGTGGTCATGTGTGAGTCATCTCAAAACGTCAGAGATGCAGCATGGATCGCGACGAAAACAACGATAAGACTCAGCAACGCTAACACTGCAACTACACCCACCTACGCCACCGCTCCGATCCCCACGACGTCGATGCCGTCGACGCGGCCGCGGATCGGGAGTGTGCCGAGATCGCTCAGCGGAAATGGCGGTGGCGCGGCGAATTCACGCTCGAACTGCGGCGCCGCCTTCTGCAACGTGCGGCGCATCGCCACGAAACAGCGCAGCGGCCGGCAATCGACCGCGCCGCTCTGTTCGGGCCAGGTGACGATGATCTCGTCGCCGACATAGTTGAGCACCTCGCCGCGATAATCGACCACCGACTGCGTCAGCAGGCGGAAGGTACGGTCGAGAAAACGATGGATGCCGATGCCGCCGAGACGCTCGGCGAGCCCGGTCGATCCGGCAATGTCGACGAACAGCACGAAACGGTCTTCCTCGACCGGCGCGTGATAGCGCCCGGTGACGAAATTCAGGAGCGCGCGCGAGCCGATCAGGTTGGCGATGCCGAATCCCAGATTGACCAGCACCGCGACGATGGCGGAGCGGGCGAAACTCGACCAGAAGTCCTGCAGCGAATCCTGCGGCGCCACGTCTGCGATGCGTTCGCCCGGCTGCAGCAGCTGGATGCCGATGATGATGGCCGCGTAGATGGCGCTGCGTACGGCCAGATTGGAGAGGAAGGACAGGCGTTTGACCCAGTCCCAATCTTCAAGGACGAACAGCTCGACCGAGCCGATCACCCCGGCAAGCAGGAACCCGTAGGTGATGCCGACAGTCAACCGGGCAGCGCCGCCGCCGAAGGCGCTCAGCGTGATCGCGACGCCGGACAGGATTCCGGCGACAAGGACGGCGGCAAGACGTTGCAGCTTCCGCTCGAGCCTGGCGTTCATGCTTTCTGCCTCGGCGACTGTCCCAGCTACGCCCCCTGATCGAACGCCTTGCGCAACGACACATAGCCCGCCTGCTGCTGGCTCCAATTGCGGCCGCCGGTGATGGCGCCGTCGACGACGAGGTCATGACCGTTGATGAAGCTCGATTCGTCGCTCGCCAGGAACACCGCGGCATGCGCGATGTCGTCGGGCAGGCCGGCGCGCGGGATCGGCTGCGCCGCCTTGTAGACCTCGCGCATCACGGAAGCGGTCTTCTCGGCCGTGTCGGTCGACAACCCGAGCGCCTTGCCGAAAATCCCGGTGGCGATCGCACCGGGCGAGATCGAGTTGACGCGAATGCCGGACTCGCCGAGCTCCATCGCCACGCATTTGGTGAAATGAATCACGGCGGCCTTCGCCGCGCCATAGACCATCGACGAGGAGAACCCGGCGAGCCGTCCGGCAATGCTGCCATTGTTGATGATGCTGCCGGAGCCCTGCTTGCGCATGTACGGCGCTGCATGCTTCATGCCGAGCATGACACTGCGCACCAGGGTTGCCATCGCCGCGTCGAACCGCTCGACGTCGAGGCCTTCGATGCCGCCGGTCTGCGCCGGACCGCCGGCGTTGTTGAACAGGCAGTCGATCCGGCCGAACTTCTCCACCGCAAGCGCGATCAGCGCCTGCATCTCGTCCTCGACCGTGACGTCGGTCTGCCGAAACACGCAGGCCTCGCCGAGCTGTTGCGCCAGCGCCTCGCCCTCCGGCGCGCGGCGCCCGGCGATCACGATCCGCGCGCCCTCGGCGACAAAGACCTCCGCCGTGCGCAACCCGATGCCGCTGGTCGCCCCGGTGATCACCGCGACCTTGCCGTCCAGCCGTCCCATGCCGATCCCTCGATTATCGTTTGATGTTGCGGATATTCCCCAGCTGCTTCCACCAACGCAAGCGGAGGCGCGGTTACCGGTGGTCGAGGTCCACCTGTGGCCAGAAGGCCACAACTGCGGTTTTTCGGTCGCAGCGGCCTTATTTTGGGTCGCCTGTTCACGTGAACTGGAACGACCGATGGCGAAATGGATCGACGAATTCAGGGCGGGTTGGCGGGGCGATTCCCCGCCTTCGATGCTGCTTGCGGCGAGCTTCGCGGTGCTCTGTCTCGTTTTGGCCACGGCCGCGCGCTTCGGGCTCGCCCAGATCAGGCCTGATGTGTTCTTCACGCCTTATTTCCCGGCGGTGTTCTTCGCGACCGCCCTTGGCGGCTTCCGGATCGGGATCGCGACCGCGCTGGCAAGCGGCCTGCTCGGCGTCATCATCAATTTCAGCAGCGGGCACGCCGATCCGGCGCGCTTTGCACTGCTGATGATCTTCTGGGCGGTGTGCGGCATCGCGATCTGGGGCGTGGAGCACTACCGTTCCCTGGTTGCCCAGCAGCGCGAGGTGTCCAAGCGGCTGATCGAGGAGGAGCAGTACCGCAAGATCGTGGTCGACGAATTGCAGCACCGGCTGAAGAACAAATCCTCGACCATTCATGCCGTGCTGCATCAGGCGCTGCAGGACCGGCCCGATGTCTGGCAGCGCATCGACCATCGCATCCGCGCGCTCTCGGCGACCGACGACCTGATCGCGCGGGTCGACGGCTATGGCTGCGATATCAAGGATTTGCTGCGCTCGGAGCTCGGCCCCTACGGCCACGTGCGGTTCAATCTCAACGGCGAGCAATTGTTCCTGCCGGCCAAGCTCGCCGTCTCGCTGGCGCTGATCTTCCACGAGCTCGCAACCAACGCAGGAAAATACGGCGCCTTCTCCTCGCCGCGCGGGTTTCTGCAGGTGTCGTGGACGGTGGACGATGGACGTCTCAACGTGATCTGGGACGAAACCGAGGGACCGGTGGTCGATGTGATCGGCGAAGCCGGCTTCGGCACCAAGCTGTTGAAGTCGGCGCTGCGGCCGTTCGACGGCAGGACCGAGATCAGCTACCTGAAGACCGGCGTTCATTGCACGATGCAGTGCAAGCTTCCCAACTGTTGATAAGTCGGCTTTCCGGCACAGGCGGCGTTGCTGATGCAACCGCGCGCGCCGCAATCGCTTTCACCAGCGGCCGAAGCCGACATTGATACTCTGTTAATGACGATTGCCGCGACGGCTTGCGAAAGCAGCCCGGGTCTCATTCTGTCACGGCATTTCGCAGGTCCGCTTAACCAAAACTACAACGGACTTTGCCAAGGTCGGCACATGCATAGTTTCAACAAAAACGATTTTCAGGCGGTCGCGGCAGCGACCGGCCAAGACGACATTTCCGGAAATGAACTGCGCATCTTGCGCGATCTTCTCCAGCTGCTGCCGGCGGGCGTGACGGTGCAGGACGAGCAGGGCCAGTTCATCTTGGTGAACGAAGCGGCAGCGAGCCAGCTGCAGCTGGCGGCGAGCGCGAGCCAGCCGGCGCCGGTCGATGATCGTCATGCCGCCAATTTGGACATGCTGCGCAGCGGCCGCCCGGTGGTACTCGAGGAAGTGCTCTCCTGCGGCGCATCCAAATACGTGTTTCTCACCTCGCACCGGCCGGTCCAGATCGCCGGCCGCAATCTCCTGATCTCGACCTCGACCGACATCAGCGAGCAGAAGGCGTTCGAAGACCAGCTGTTCCGCTCGGCCTATTACGATGAACTGACCGGCCTGCCGACCCGGCGGGTGATCGAGCATCGCGTCAACGGCCTGATCCGCGACACCGCGCAGAGCCATTTCGCGCTCGCCTTTCTCGATGTCGACAACTTCAAGCACATCAATGACTATTACGGCCACGCGATCGGCGATGCGCTGCTGGTCGAACTGTCCAAGCGGCTTGGCCATGCGTTGCGCGAAACCGACATCCTTTCACGGATATCCGGCGACGAATTCCTGCTGCTGCTGAACCCGATCAGCGGCAATGACGAGGTTGCCGAATTCATCCACGTCATGCAGGAGCGGCTGAAGGCGCCGTTCTTCATCGAGGACTCCGAGATCTTCGCCTCGACCTCGATCGGCGTCAGCCTCTACCCGATGCACGGCAGGAGCTACGAAGCGCTGCGCCAGAATGCAGACATCGCGATGTACCGCGTCAAGAACAACGGCAAGGGCTCGACCGCGTTCTTCGACAACAGCATGGAGCGCGAGGCACTGGCGCGCATGAAGATCGAGCAGTCGCTGCGGCTGGCGATCCTGGAAAAGCGTTTCTGCTGCGCATTCCAGGCCAAGGTCGATATCCGCACCCACGAGGTCAAGGGCATCGAGGCGCTGGTGCGGCTGCGCGACGACGAGGGCGTGATCCAGGCGCCGGGCACCTTCATCAACCTTGCCGTCGAGCTCGGCCTGATCGACGAGCTGACGTTCCTGGTGCTCGCGGAAATCGTCAAGTCGATCGACCTGATCAACGACACGTTCGGCCCGACTGCGACAATCAGCATCAATGTCGCGGCCAAGCAGGCCGGCAATCTCGAGTTCATGCGCCGCTTCGCCCGCGCGATCGAGGAGACCGGCTTCCCGAAGCGCTTCATGATCGAGGTGACCGAGGACGCGTTCGTGACCCGGTCGCACTTCCAGGACCAGATCCTGCCGATCCTGCGCGGCATCGGCGTCGGCATCTCGATCGACGATTTCGGCATCGGCTATTCGTCGCTGTCGGCGCTCGCCGACATCACCGCCGACGAGATCAAGATCGACCGCTCCTTCATCACCGACATCCATCAGCGGCCGCGCAGCCAGGGCATCCTGCGCGCGATCGAATCGCTGAGCGAGGCGCTCGGCATGACCGTGATCGCCGAGGGCATCGAGTCCTATGAGGAGCTCACCTATCTGCAGGCGGCGACCAAGATCCGCTATGCCCAGGGCTATTACTTCGCCAGGCCGATTTTCCTCGAGGACCTGAAGCCCGCGACGCCGGTCACGAGCGAGAGCCGCGCCAGCATGGCCGCGCGTCCGTCCCAGGACGGTCGCCAGAGCTATTCGCGCGCCAACGGCTTTCGGCGGTAGCAGCTCCTTCGTTTCAAGCAGGCAGCGGCTGATTGCCAGCTCTCTCCCCGCAAGAGCCAGGGCAATCGCACATGAAATTCAGGTAGCATCGGCGGTCGGCTCCCTCTCCCCCTTGCGGGGGAGGGTTGGGGTGGGGGCTCTCTCCGCGAGTCATTTCGTGGAGAGAGCCCCCACCCGCCGCGCTAGGCGCGCGTCGGCCTCCCCCGCAAGCGGGAGAGGCGAAGGGAGTCCGCGGAAGATCTCCGCAGACGTCATCTCCCCTACCGCAAGAGCGCGGCGAGGGACAAGCCCGCCCTTACTTCTCCAGCACCGGCAACGGCGCGACGCCATTGTTCGCGGAGCCCGCCTGCATCGTGATCAGCGTCATCGAGACCAAATCGTAGTAGCCCATGATGCCGATGATATCCATGATGCCGCGCTCGCCGAACGTCTGCTGCGCGGCCTTGTAGACGGCGTCTGAGACCTTCCTGTCGTGATAGAGCGCGATGCCGAGATCGTAGAGCGCGGCCTCGTCATCCTTCATGCCCTCGGGCCGCGTGCCCTTGGCGATGGCGTCCGCGACCTTCGGATCGAGCCCGCCCTTCATCGCCAGCGGATAATGCGCGGACCATTCGTATTGCGCGGTCCAGTGCCGCGCCGTGATCAGGATCGCCATCTCGCTGAGCCGCGCCGGCAGCGAGGTATTCCAGCGCAGATACTCCGACAGGTTCGACAGCTTCGGCGCCAGGTCGGGGTTGCGGATATAGGCGCGGTAGGGCGGCGCGGTGAACTTGGCATTGCGCGGCGGCGCGCTGATCATGTCGGCCCAGGCCTTTTGCGCCGGCGACAGCTCCTCGGCCTCGAGCGGCGCAAACCGCACGGCATCTTCGCTGTGCGCGGCCTGCGCTGAAAATGCCAGCGCTGCCAACATTCCTGCCCCGAGAATGCTTGTGCCAGGAATACTTGTCCCAGGTCTTTTTCTCATTGTCGTTCTCCCTTTGCGACGCGGCTGCCTCTGCGACAATTGTACGACCGGTGGCGAGGATCGCCGCCGCGCGGCACCCTACCGCGGCGCCGGCCGCCGGCCTATATTGAGGCGGTGTCACGCGGAGCAAAGGTGCCTGCCATGCAGCCTGTGTCTATCCTCCTGAACGTCCTCTGGATCCTGATCGGCGGCGCGTGGATGGCGTTCGGCTGGCTGGTCGCCGCGGTGATCATGGCCGTGACCATCATCGGGCTGCCTTGGGCGCGCGCCGCCTTCAACATCGCCGTCTACACGCTGCTACCGTTCGGCTCGCGTGCGGTACGCCGCGATGAAGTCACCGGATATTCGGACATCGGGACCGGACCGCTCGGGGTGATCGGCAATCTGATCTGATTCATCCTGGCCGGCTGGTGGCTCGCGATCGGCCACGTGATCACGGCGATTCTTCTGGCCGTGACCATCGTCGGCATCCCCTTCGCCTGGGCACATCTCAAGCTTGCCGGCATCGCGCTGTGGCCGATCGGCAAGGTGATCGTGCCGGCGTAAGACGGACCGGTCGACGTCGCGGAAAGCTAGAGCGCGATGAGATTTGGTTGAATCCTCATCCCGCTCTCGTCCGTTGCTTGAGCATGATCTCCGCGCAAACGCCCTGCGTTTGTCGCGAGGGAAAACCGCTTCGCTGTTTTTCGGATCGTGCTCTAAAGCCAATCCTTCGTCGTCTGCGAACAGGCCTGGTAGTCGCGCCGCCAGATATATCCATGGCCACCACATGGGGGCCGTGCGCGGGTGGTGGCGGGGCATTCGTTCCTGACCCGCGCGCTGGTGCCCCAGCCGTCAATCACGCAAGCGCCTCCTGAGGTCCTGTGGCAACCGTCGCCACACCCCTCCGCGGCGTTGGCCGGGGTCAGCCCGAGGAATGCACCTGCAGTCAGAACCGCGAACAAACATGCTCTCATGACGGTCTCCATCGAGCTGTCGGTCGTGATGCTCAACATAAGCATAGGCGATCTCGACACAGCTTGCCACTGAGCCGACGCACAAATTCCGGTGTGCGTGATGCGATTATAATGCGATTCCATGGCATCGCATCATGATCGCACCTCATTGTTTGAGCATGATCTCCACGCAAACGCGTTCCGCGTTTGTCGCGCGGGAAAACCGGTCTCCACTTTTTCCGGATCATGCTCTACCGCGCCGCCTCGCAGCCGGGAATGTCGAACACCGCGGTCAGGCCGCAGGGCGAGTTGAGCATCTTGCCGCCCTCATGGCCGACGCCGGGCACGTCCCACACGCTGTGGTTCGGCGTGCCGCCATCGCGGGCCTGCATCGCCGCGACATAGGAATGCCCGCGCGCATAGCGATACGGCCCTTCGGCTTCCGCCATGCAGGACTTGTCGAGCGCGGCATGATTGGGATTGGTGTCGAGCGTTCCGAGCAGATAGATCACGCGGCGCGCGACATAAGCCTGTTCCAGCGCAGCCGGCGAAGGCTCGGCGAGATAGGGCGGGCGATCGTCCATGCCGAACTTCCAGCTGTTATAGCCTTCGCATGCCGCCGCGATCGCGGGCTCCGGCCGCTCCTTGGTGAAATAGGCGTAGGAAGAGGGATTGGCGACCACATAGCGCACGCCGATGCCCTCGCGCAGCAGCACCTGATCGCCCTTCACCGCGATCGCATAACGCTGCACCACCTGGCCGCCGCCGGAATGGCCGAACACGACGACCTGCTTCAGGTTCGGAAACAGCTTGCGGTCGCCGAGCTTCGCCAGGATGGCGTCGAGCGCCTCGAACGAACTCGCCGGATTGGGCGCGAGCGCGGGCTCACCGCCCTGCCAGCCATAGAGGCTCCAGCGCAGGGTCTCCGCCGGCAGCATGAACGCATCGACATCAGGCTCGATCAAAAACTGCGGCGCGATCATCAGCGTGCTCTTGCCGGCCTCGCCGGCCGCAGCCTGTGCGCTCAGCGCCGCGCGGAAATAATCGTCGGCATTGCGCAGCACCCCGTGCAGCACCAGTACCGCGCGGGTGATGTCGGGCAGCGGATTGGACCAGTCCGCCGAGAGATAAACGGGGAAGGTCGCGCTGCCGACGGCGATCCGCCCGCTCGCGACCTCCTTGACCGGCTTCTTGTCGCGCTCGATCTGCGCCTGCGTTGCCGACGCGACCGGCACGTGAACGGTCGCGGTGAGCAGCGTCAGCGCCGCAAGCCAGCCCCGATGATGCATGATTCGACTCCGTTGGTGCCGCGAGCGGCGATGCAATCCGGCCGGATCATGGCGCATTGGACTTCACTTCATGCATGAAACTTCGGAAAGGCAGGGCAGCTCACGCCGCGAGCCGTCCGCGATTGTTCGCGGCAAGGATCGGGCGGATCAGACGGCCGAACCGCTCGGCCTCCTCGTCGTGCAGATAGCCGGACAAGCAGAAGGAGTGGCAGCCGGCGTCGATGAACTGCTGCAAGGTCGCGGCGCATTGTTCGGGGTTGCCGACAACCGCGATGCCGGCGCCGGGCCGCACCTTGGTGATGCCGGTCCACAGATGCGGCATCAGGAGATCGCCATAGTCGCGCGCGAGCTGCTGCACGCGCTGATTGGCTTCCGAGCGGTTATAGAGCGTCTTCATCTCCTGCTTCTGTCGCTCGGTGGCGTGGCGCACCAGCTGGTCGGCGGCCTCCCAGGCATCCGCCTCGTTCTCGCGGCAGATCACCTGCAGCCGCATGCCAAAGCCGATCGCATCCTCCCGGTCATGGTCGCGCGCCATGCGGCGGATCTCGGCGATATTCTCTGCGATGCGCTCCGGCAGATCACCCCAGAACAGATGGACGTCGGAATGCTTCGCCGACACCTCCCAGGCCTGCCGCGAGCCGCCGCCGAGATAGAATTTCGGAAATGGCTGCTGCAGCGGACGCGGCCTGATATGTGCGCCCGAGATCGTGTGAAACTTGCCCTGGAAGGTCACCGGCCCGCGCGTCGTCCACAGCGCCTTCAGGATCGAGACCTCCTCCTCCATCAGCGCGTAGCGCTCCTCCTTGGCGTAGCGGACGCCCTCGGCCTCGACCTCGCTCTCATTCTGGCCGGCGATCAGGTTGATGCAGATCCGCCCGCCGGACATCTGGTCGAAGGTCGAGATCATCTTGGCCATCAGCACCGGGTTGATATAGCCGGGCCTTGCTGCGATCAGCGGCTTGATCCGCGCCGAGCGCGCCGCCATGAACGCCCCGGCTATCCAGGCCTCCCAGCACACCGAACCGACGGGGATGAGCAGATATTCAAACCCGGCGTCCTCGGCCGCCTTGACCACGCGCTCGCAGAGTTCCGGCGACCCGGCGATTTGCGCCTCCATCAGCCCATAGGCCGTGGTGTCGCCGTGCGTGGGCAGATACCAGCCGAATTCCAGCGGACGCATGGGCAAACTCCCTCGAAAGACGGCCCTTTTCCTTGGACCTGTCATATTGGCGCAGGCAGTCTACAGCCCCTAACCGGCCGGACAACGCCGTTGCCGACCCGGAGCCAATCAGCTAAATGAACCCCTGCACGCACCCGTAGCTCAGCTGGATAGAGCGTTGCCCTCCGAAGGCAAAGGTCACACGTTCGAATCGTGTCGGGTGCGCCAGCCAAAACACGGCCTTTTGCCGCAACCGGCATCGCCAAATCCGCTGAGCCAGCAAAGGTTGCCGTTGAGGGGCGCGGAACGAACACCGCATTTTGATTCGAGACGTCCGCGCGAATGGGATCGACGGCGATCACTAATGGCGATCCTGTCGCCATCGCCATTCAGATGACCGCCCGAGGCTCATCAGACATCCGTCGCTGGGATGCCATTCGTTCGAGGTCATTCCGCCGCCGCCCCCGGCGGCGCGTCAACACCATGGTGGGCGGCTCGACATCGCGCGCGCTTAGAACTTTCGTCCGGTGGATTCCATTTTTTTGCATTCGCCGCTGACAGTCAGGGATTTCCCTCCCGACGAAAGCGTCTTGGTGGCTTTGCCCGACTGTCGGGAAATAACGATCGACAGCGAAGCGACGCGATCCTTGCCATCGATGGTGACGTTTGTCGGGCCATCGAAGGAGAACGAATCCTGGCCTACTTTCCAGCCTCCTGCCGTATCGATGTAGTATTGCAGGGTCGACGCGGCCATGCTCCAGTCATCAGTTGAAGCGAGTGGAAAATCGCACTCCAATGCTGCGACCGTGGTTTGCGCGTGACCTTCCGGAGCCAACGCTCCCAAGGCCAGAAGCGATAGAAACCCATTTCTTATGACTCGCACGTATTCACTCCTCAAAGCCTCCAATGAGTGCCCCCGCAACATAGCGTCTGAGCGCAACCGAGGCGAGCGCCCCACAACGACGGAATAGCTTCCAAGGGTGACGCTCGTCCCGTTTTTCCCCTACCGTAAAATCACGGGGACACCAGCCCACTCGGCCCTGCTTCCCTGCCCCGCACTGGTTGCGATACGTCAAACGCCCGGACAGCGCTTTCAGCTTCGATTCAGCAGCTGCCAGGTCGAGGTGGCATGCGCGATCGGCTCGTCGGCGGCGGTGGATGCCTGCGACTGCACGAAGAAGGTCTTGCGGCCCCGCTTCAGGAAGCTCGCGCGGCAGGTGACGCGACCTTCGCGGACCGCGGCGAGATACTGCACCTTCATCTCGAGCGTGGTGCCGGCACCCGCGACATGGTTGACGAGATGCCCCATCGAGATGTCGAGCGCGGTCGCGAGCACGCCGCCGTGCAGCGAGCCTTGCGGGTTGAACAGTGGTCTCACGACGTCAAAGGACACGGTGCATGTCTCGCCCTGGTAGGCGATCTCCAGGCCGAACAGACGCGACAGGAAAAACGATCCGAATTCCTGCCGCTCGTCTTCGACGGCGCGGCGCATCATCTGCTCGGCGATTTCTCTCATGACGATTTTTTCTTGACGATACTCACATGGGCGATCGCACCAAGCTCCGTCCGAAGTCTCCGAACGCGCCTTCGACCGCTACTCTTTCGAGCCGATCGTCGGTCCAGCCGAGCCACTCCGCAAGCACCTCGCGCGTGTGTTCGCCGAGCATCGGCGGCGGCGTGGAAGGCGCCGGCGGATCATCGCCGAACCGCGTCGGCCGGGCGATGAACGTCACGTCTCCCGCGGCCGGATGGCGGACGGTCTGGACCATGCCGCGCTGCGTGAGTTGCGGCGTTTCGCAGACCTCGCCGACCGACTTGATCGCGCCGCAGGGAATGCCCGCCGCGCCCAGCGCTTGCAGCCAGTCGGCGCGGCTCCTTTGGGCGAAGATGGGGATGAGGATCGCGACGAGCTCATTCCGGCTCGCCGCACGCTTCGGGGCGGTTTCGAAACGCAGGTCATCGCGCAGGTCGGGACGGCCGATGACGTCGCAGAAGGCCGCCCAGAATTTATCGTTCGCAACCCCGACATTGATCCAGCCGTCACTGGTTACGAACGGCTCGTACGGGCTGATGGTCGGATGCACGTTGCCTCGGCGCCGCGGGCTTTGTCCCGCGGCGAAGTACATGCCGGCGTTGAACGTCAGCAGCGACGCCATGGCGTCGAGCATGGAGACGTCGACCCGGCCGCCCTCGCCGGTCCGGCTCTTCCGCATCAAGGCAGCGAGCACCGAATGCGACGCATACAGGCCGGTGACGAGGTCGGCGATTGAGGTGCCGACCTTGGTCGGCGGTCCATCCGGATCGCCGGTGATGTCCATCACGCCGGATTCACCCTGCAGGATCAGGTCGTATCCGGGGCGCAAGGCGTCCGCACCGGAGCGGCCGAACCCCGAGATGCTGCACAGGATGATGTCGCCCTTGCGCGCCCGCAGCGCGTCGAAGCCGAGCCCCCATTTGTCGAGTGTGCCCGGGCGAAAATTCTCGATCACGACGTCGGCGACGGATGCGAGATCGAGCACCGCGTCGCGCCCCGCAGGCGACTTCAGGTCGATGGCGCAACTGCGCTTGTTGCGGTTCACCGAGAGGAAATACGCGCTCTCGCCGCCGACGAAGGGCGGCCCGTAACGGCGGCTTTCGTCGCCTTGCCGCGGATCCTCGATCTTCACGATATCCGCGCCGAGATCGCCGAGCTGCATCGTCGCAAATGGACCGGAAACTACCCGGCAGAGGTCGAGAACCCTGATGCCGGACAGCGGCTCGCGATCAGACGATCGCATCGGCGAGGTCTTTCATCGACGGCACCAGGATATCGGGCTGGTGCGGCGTGATGCCGAACGGGCGGCTGCGCCGGTCGATGAACGCCGTCCGCATGCCGGCGGACTTGGCGCCAATGCAGTCGAAGGCGTGATTGGCCACGAACAGCACCTCGGCGGGCTTCACACCCATGATCTCCGCCGCCTTCGTATAGGTCGCGACATGCGGCTTGAACGAGTTGGCCTCGGCCACCGAGATCACGCGATCGAACGGGACCTTGTGGTACTGCTTCGCGGTCTCGAGCATGTCCGGATCGCCGTTCGAGAGCACGACGAGCTTGTACTTGCTTTGCAGCCGCGCGAGCGCTTCCGGCACTTCCGGAAACGGCACCAGCTTCTCGATCTCGCCGACGAGATAGCGCACATCTTCCATCGTGTAGTCGATCTTCGCCCGGTCCATCACGTGGGCAACCGCGCGGTGCCCGATCTCGCGATAGGGCGTGTGCTCGCGATGCAGCAGCGCATCGATCATCGAGTTCTCGAAATGCGTGCGGCGCCACCAGGTGACGAAGGAATTCGGATCGCCCTTCCAGCCCTTCCTTGCAAGGAACGGCGCGGCGATTTTGGTCAGGCCGCCCTGCATGTCGACCACCGTGCCGTACTGGTCGAACATGCAGATCTTCACGTCGCGCTTGATCGTCTCAAAGCTCATTGATGCCTCCTTGGTTCGGATCGATTGATACGCCCTGCACCATCATGGATGAAATGGATTTGTAGTCTTTCGCTATTCACGATATGAATGACGGATGAACCTTCGATCCATCGACCTCAACCTGCTTGTCGCGCTGGACGCACTGCTGACCGAGCGTCATGTCACCAAGGCGGCCGACCGGGTCGGCCTCAGTCAACCGGCGATGAGCAACGCACTCAACCGGTTGCGCGCGATGTTCGAGGACGAGCTGCTGGTGCGAACGACGGCCGGGATGAAGCCCACGCCGCGCGCCACCGAACTGGCGGAGCCGCTGCGCCAGGTGCTGCGTCAGGTCGAGCGCGTGATGGCAAGCGACACCGGCTTCGATCCAACCCGCACGGAACGCAGCTTCACGATCAGGATGTCGGACATTCTCGCCTGCCTGCTGCTGCCGAGGCTCGCCGCGGCGCGATCGCCCGACGCGCGGATCTCCTACAACATTATCCATCTGCCGCCCGCCTTGACGATCGATGCGCTGGAGCGGGACGAGATCGACGTCGCGGTCAGCATGGGGCTCGAGCATTCGGCATCGATCCGCTCGGAGACGCTGCTGCGCGACCGCATGGTCTGCCTGATGCGGAGCGGTCACCCAATCAAGCGCGGAAAATTGACCTTCGAGCGCTTCATCGCCCAGGAGCACATGAAGGTCTCGATCAGCCCGACGGATCTTCGCTTCGTCGACGACGTGCTCGCTGAGCGCGGTCATCGAAGGCGCATCACGCTGAATGTGCCGCATTGGCTCGTCGTGCCGCATGTCTTGAAGAGCACCGATTTGCTCGCGGTGATGCCGCGACATCTGGCCGCCGTGCTGATGGACGACGGCCTGCGGATGGAGGACCTGCCGTTCGAATCCGCGCCGTTCGACTGGATGCTGTACTGGCATCGCAGATATGATCAGAGCAATGCGAACGGCTGGCTCCGCGATCGGCTCAGGGCGGCGTGCTCCGGCCTGAGTTAGGCCCCGATATCCGCCGGCCTTCGCGCGATCGACGACTGGCTTCCTGCCTCGGCCTCCGCGACCGCCGATGCGTCCTCCAGCGACCGTCCCTTGGTTTCGAAGCCGAACATGAGAAAGACCACGGCCTGGAACACGAGGATGCCGGCCAGGGTCGTCAGCACCCCGGTCAACCCTTGCCAGGCGAAGATCGCGACCACGACATACTGGACCAGCGCGGTCGCGATCCGTCCGGACGTGGCGCAGATCGCCGTGCCGCGAAGCCGATAGCGCGTCGGGAACAATTCGGGGACGTGCATCGCGAACCCGGTCGCCAGCATGACATAGATCGCGGTGACGAGCAGGAAGCCCACGCTCGCAAGCGCAATACCGTCCGCCATGTGCGGATAGGCGATCCCGAGCGCGGCCGCGGCGATCGACGAGCCGACGATCGACAGCCTGCGTCCGAGCCGGTCCGCCAGTACAAGCCCGATCAGCGATCCGACCGGCCCGCCCAGCGCCATCACGGTGGTGTAGCCCAGCGAGGAGACCACGCTGTGGCCGCCCTTGACCATGAAGGTCGGCAGCCAGCCGATGAACCCATAGAGGCTGAAACCGACGACGACGTGCAACAGGCTGCCGAGCAGCGTGCGCGCGAGATATGGCGGCTGGAACAGACGCCAGACCGCACCCGGAGATTCCTGCGCTGGCGCGCCGGCCGCGACGGGAGCGAGTGGCCCCTTGCGCGCCGCCTCCGCCTCGATCGCCGCTAAAATTGTCTCGGCTTCATCGGCGCGTCCGTTGGCGGCGAGCCAGCGCGGCGACTCCGGCATCGACTTGCGCAGAATCCAGACGACCATCGCAAGGAGGCCGACAAGGGCGAACATGTAGCGCCATCCAAGCGTCGGGATCACCCACAGGCCGACCATGGACGATGCGAACAGCGAGAAGTTGGTGATCACAGCCAAGAGCCCGATCCAGCGTCCGCGCGATGACGCCGGCACGAACTCCGTCAAGGCCGCGTAGCCGACCACGATCTCCGCGCCGAGCCCGATGCCGATGATGAAACGCAGGCCGATCAGGACGGTCATGCTCGGAGCGAAGGCCGCCGCGATCGACGCGAGGCCGAAGATCGCAAGGTTCATCTGGTAGGAGAAGCGGCGGCCGAAGCGGTCGCCAAGGATGCCGGAGAACCAGGCACCGATCGTCATCCCGACAAAGGTCGCGGAGACGAAGGCGGCGTTGAGCTCGAGCGTCGACCATCCCTCCTTGAGCACGGCTCCCAGCACGCCGCCGGCCAGATAGATATCGAACGCGTCGAGGAACATGCCGGCCCCGATCAGGGCCAGGATGCGCCAATGGAATCCACAGATCGGAAGCCGGTCGAGGCGCGCGCCCGCGTTGATGTCGATGTCGGCGGTTCGCGCCATTCCAGACCTCCCTGCCCGGCCTTGTGCGAGCCGGATGTTTCGGTCATCGATTGATGACGCGCAGGGGGTCGGCGTCCAATTCAAAACTAAAATTCGACTATTTGGCGCAGTGATGAAGCTGGCACCTTGCAGCACACGACGTCCGCGCAACGTTACTCAGCAGCGAACTGAAGCCACACAGATGATCGAACGCGGCAACGAAGAGGCCGCGACTGCAGAGCGCGATGCAACCACGCGGAACTCTGGCAGGCGTCGCTTGGCTCATGTTTCCACTTCGACCGCACAATCGCGTTCCATCCTGACACCAAGCTGAACTGCATTCACCACTGCGAAAAATTTCGCCGTGACGCGGCCTCATGATCGCGGGTTGCCACAAACATTCACAGCGAGTTCATGTCGGCGCCACTATTCGACTCCAACGCTGGGGGAAGAAGATTGGAGTATGTGCCATGCGCCGCATCGCCGGACTGCCTCTCGCCTTAGCTCTCAGCCTTTGCTGTCTCTCGCTGCCCGACGCTGCACACGCGCAGCTCGGCATCGGCATCGGCATCACCGTGAACGCGGCACCGCCGCCATTGCCGGTCTACGTGCAGCCGCCGATGCCCGCGGTCGGCTACATCTGGACCCCCGGCTATTGGGCCTGGAGCGACGATATCGGTTACTACTGGGTGCCCGGCACATGGGTGCTTCCGCCCGCACCTGAGCTGCTGTGGACGCCCGGCTATTGGGGCTGGAACGATGGCGTCTACGCGTTCCACGCCGGATATTGGGGAGCGACCGTCGGCTTCTACGGCGGCATCTCTTATGGCTTCGGCTACACCGGCGTCGGCTATGAGGGCGGCTACTGGCGCGGCGGCAGCTTCTTCTACAACAGCTCCGTCAACAACATCTCCAACGTCTCGGTCACCAACGTCTACAACAAGACCGTCATCAACAACACGACCAACGTCAGCTACAATGGCGGCACTGGCGGCACCACGGTGAGGCCGACGCCACAGCAGCTCGCCGCCCAGAACGGGCAACATGTGGCTGCGACCGCCGAGCAGACGCGGCACGCGGCAGCGGCGATGAAAGACCCGGCGCTGACGCTCGCCAACAACCATGGTCATCCCGCGGTCGCCGCGACCGCACACGCCGCACAATTCAGCGGCGCGGGCGTGATCGCCGCGCGACCGGGCAAGCCGATCGCGGCGCCGCCGCCCGGGCATGCGCAGCCGACGGCAAGCCACGCTCTGCCGACGGGCAATGCCGTGCCGCCTGGACACGCTCTGCCGACCGGAAACGCATTGCCGCCCGTGCACGCTGCACCGGCAGAACACGCTCAAACGACGGGTCACGCTCTCCCGTCAGGAAATGCTCTGCCGGCGGGACACACTCAACCGGCAGGGAATGCTCCGCCGGCAGGACACGCTCTCCCGACAGGAAACGCTCTTTCGGCAGTGCACGCTCCACCGACGGAACACGCTCAAACGACAGGGCACGCGCCCCCGGCAGGACACGCCTTGCCCACCGCCGGCAACCGTCCTGCCCCGGCGCCGCACGTCGCCGC
>NZ_LGHK01000199.1 GCF_001908235.1 Bradyrhizobium sp. NAS96.2 | reverse complement strand
GTCCGCGCCGGGTGTACGCGGCTTCCGCGACATCACCGCGGACGCCGACGATCTCGGCCGAGCCGCAGCACAGGCCAGCCGCAACGCGCGCAAGACCTACGCCAACGTGCCGTCGCCTTCGCCGGAATTCGACCGGCTCGAGCCGAGCCTGGAGAACCGCGGCGGCGATCCCGAGGCGCCGTACTCCTACGACGAGTCGATCGAGGAGGCGGAGCGCTACACCCCGCAGCAGCCGCCCCAGGCGCCGCCGCCGCGGTCGCGGGTCAGCAACGCCGATCGTGAGCCGAAGCGGCCGCGCGTCGGGTCGATGTTCCCGTTCAAGACGGCGATCGTGATCGGCATCCTGCTGATCCTGGTCGGCGCCGGCATCCTCTGGGGCAAGCCGGCCCTGACCTATGTCAGCACCCTGTTCAAACCCTCCGCTCCCGTCGAGGCGCCGAAGGATGCTTCGGCGACGCCGTCGAGCAAGAAGATCACCGACCGCGTCGGCCAGCCCTCGTCGGGCGAGCCGGTCGCTCCGGTGGCGCAGCGCGTGGTGCTGTATGACGAGGATCCCTCGGATCCGAAGGGCAAGCAGTATGTCGGTTCGGTGGTCTGGCGTACCGAGCAGGTCAAGGGATCGGGCAACCAGAAGCCCGACATCGCCGTGCGCGCCGACATCGACATCCCCGATCGCAAGTTCAAGATGACGATGTCGTTCCGCCGCAACACCGATTCATCGCTGCCGGCGAGCCATACCGCGGAATTGACCTTCATCCTGCCGCAGGACTTCGCCAATGGCGGCGTCGGCAACGTGCCGGGCATCCTGATGAAGTCCAACGAGCAGGCGCGCGGCACGCCGCTGGCCGGCCTCGCGGTCAAGGTCACCGACGGCTTCTTCCTGGTCGGCCTGTCCAACGTCGACGCCGACCGCTCGCGCAATCTGCAACTGCTGAAGGAGCGCTCCTGGTTCGACGTGCCGCTGGTCTATACCAACCAGCGCCGCGCCATCATCGCGATCGAAAAGGGCGCCCCCGGCGAGCGGGCCTTCAACGACGCCTTCGCGGCGTGGGGTGAGTAGCGGCCTCGACACTCACCTCGTGCTCACGATGCCATCGCCCGGCTCTGTCCGGGCAATTCCGTATCGCAGCGACGTCAGACTGTTGCAGCGCATCCGACGCGCAGTCCGCGGAACATTCCGGGCGCTTTCGATTTTCCCTAGAACCGTCGCGTGACTGCGTTACACTCGCCTGACGTCGGGCAAGGGCACGCCATGAAACGCTATCTGATCTTTGCAGCCATCGGGCCGTTCATCGGCGGCTTCCTGCTGCTGCTCATGACCACCTATCAGTCCGGCTATTGGACCGAGACCAATGGCGGCGAGGTGGCAAAGCTGCTCGTCGTGTTCGTGAAGTCGCTGCAATACAATTATCTGTTCGGCATCGTGCCGTCGCTGATGTTCGGCGCGATCGACGACATCCTGATGCATATGCGACGGATCACGCCAACGGTGCGGATGCTGATCGTCGGAGCGGTGGCGTTCGTCGGCGCTGCGCTGGCCTACGCCTCGCACGGTTCGGAGAGCGGTCCGGTGCAGTTCATCCTCTATGGGCTGGTCGGCTTCATTCCGGGTGTGATCACGTCCTGGCTCGCGCACAAATACGCCGAAGAGCTGCACGCGCCGGCGCAGCCGGTGTCGCAGCACTAGACCAAACTATACCAACCCTATCAATGCATTAGGCGCCCGTCGCCAGCTGCGCGCACCGTCTTTCATGTAACTGTCACATTTGCGTCATGTAAACGTAGTCCCAATGTCACATGGCCGCTTTTGTCCTCCCGCGGCCATGAGGGCAAATCACATGAGCGATGTGGCGTTACCTGGTTCGATCGAGCCCGCGCGGCGCAGGGGGCCCGATCTCGAGAAGGGCTTTCATCCGCTCACCGGCATCATCTATCTCGGCGTGATCGGCGCCGCGCTGCTGTTCGTGGCCTACAGCATCTACGCGGATGTTGGCGCCACGGGCGCCGGCAAGACCTCTTATGCGGCGTTCCTGCTGCTGTTCGTCGCTCTGTTGATCTCGCTCGGCTTCGAATTCGTCAACGGCTTTCACGACACCGCAAACGCCGTCGCAACCGTGATCTACACGCGCTCGATGCCGGCGCATATTGCCGTCGTCTGGTCAGGCCTCTTCAATCTGATCGGCGTGCTTCTCTCCAGCGGCGCCGTCGCTTTCGGCATCGTCTCCTTGTTGCCGGTCGAACTGATCCTTCAGGTCGGCAGCAGCGCCGGCTTCGCCATGGTGTTCGCGCTTCTGATCGCCGCCATCATCTGGAACGTGGGCACGTGGTATTTTGGACTGCCGGCCTCGAGTTCGCACACCCTGATCGGATCGATCATGGGCGTGGGCATATCGAACGCCTTGATGCACGGACGAGAGGGGACGTCCGGCGTGGATTGGTCGCAGGCCGTCAACACCGGCAAGGCGCTGCTGCTGTCGCCGCTGTTCGGATTTCTGCTGGCTGCCATCCTGCTCTACGGACTCAAGACCGCATTGTTGCGCGCAACGCCGGCGTTGTTCGGCGAACCGCAAGGCGACCAGCCGCCGCCATGGTGGATTCGCGGCATCCTGATCCTGACCTGCACTCTGGTCAGCTTCTTTCATGGATCGAACGACGGTCAGAAAGGCATGGGCCTCATCATGCTCATCCTGATCGGCGTGGTCCCGACCGCTTACGCGCTCAATCGCGCGATGCCTGCGAGCCAGATCGAGGCATTCACCGCGAATTCGGCTGCGGCGAGCAAGGTCGTCGAGGACAAGGGCGCTGATCGCAAGGTCACCGGCGACCCGCGCCTGGCGGTGACGAACTACATCGCGCTTCGGCAGCTCACCGACGACACCTATCCGTCACTCGCCGTCCTCGTCCGCGAGATCAGAGACCAGGTCGTTCAGTACGGTTCGCTGGCAAAATTCCCCGCCGAGACCGTTCGCAACACGCGCAACGATATGTATCTGGTCTCGGAGGCGCTTCGCCTGCTCATGAAGAGCAGCGACAACGGGCTAAGCGATGCCGATGTCGCAACGCTCAATCGCTACAAGGGCTCGCTGGATGCCGCCACCAAATTCATTCCGTCCTGGGTGAAGATCGCGGTCGCCATCGCGCTCGGCCTCGGCACGATGGTCGGCTGGAAACGGATCGTCGTGACGGTGGGCGAAAAGATCGGCAAGACCCATCTGACCTACGCGCAGGGCGCCTGCGCCGAGATCACGGCGGCCGCGACCATCGCCGCGGCGGACGGCTACGGTCTGCCGGTATCGACGACGCACGTGCTGTCGTCCGGCATCGCAGGCACCATGACTGCAAACGGATCGGGCCTGCAATGGTCGACGATCCGCAACATCGCCATGGCCTGGGTTCTGACCTTGCCGGTGGCGATGCTGATCTCGGGCGTCCTCTACTTTCTATTCGCGCATTTATTTTAGCCAGAACCGCAGAAAAGGGATTTCGAGTGGCAGATGCAAGCTTCAGCCTTCTGACGGGCAACAGTATCGAAACCCGCCTGGTCCGGGCCGGCGGCGTTATTTTTCGCGAGGGCGAGCAAGCCAACGAGCTCTTCGTGATCAAGAGCGGCTATGTGCGGATCCAGGTCGGCAACAAGACCATGGCGGACCTCGCGCCGGACACCATCTTTGGCGAGATGGCATTGATCGACAACGAGCCGAGGAGTGCGACGGCCACGGCCCTGACGGATGTCGAGCTCGTCCCGGTCTCGGAAAAGCAGTTTCTCTTCCTCGTCAGCCAGACGCCGCACTTCGCCCTCAAGGTGATGAGGACGCTGGCGCAGCGGCTCAGAACCATGAACAAGGGCGTGTACTAAAGCGCGATGAGATTGGGTTGAATCGTCATCGCGCTTTGCCTTCGATTGCGGCTTCAACGATCTGTCCTACTTCAATCGCTGTTTCCGCCGCCGCTTCGGCTTGACGCCGTCGGCGGCGCGCGGCACGTGATGGCCTTGCGCGTGACAGCCTCGAACGTGACACAGTGGTAATGTGACGCAACTTGAACCGCCTGCCTGCGTTACCATGTGATGGCCATGCCCGAGGACGACATTTTCACGCCCCACGCCACGCGATCGCGGCCGCCCTTCGGCGGAGCGCATGCGCGCGGCAAGGTGATCGATCAGGACGGGCGTGAGCTCTCAGATGGTCCGCTGCATCCGCAGTTCCAAGGCTTTCAGGACGGCTTCCGCTTCGACTTTCGCAACTCCAGTGCCAATCCGTTCGGTAATCTGACGCGCGAGGAACGGCTCGCGCGGCTGGAGATGATCGCAAAGCTGCTCGATGTCGCCTTCGTCGTGCCGGGCACTAATGTCCGCTACGGCATCGACGGGCTGATCGGCCTGATCCCCGTGATCGGCGATCTCATCACGACCGCGATCTCGCTGTGGCTGGTGCGCGAGGCCCGGCTGCTGGGCGCGCCTTGGCACATCACCGCCCGGATGCTCGCCAATGTCGCCGTCGACGGCGTGGTCGGCATGGTGCCGGTGGCGGGCGACGCCTTCGACGTCATGTTCCGCGCCAATATCCGCAATGTGCGGATGCTGCGGCGCTGGCTCGACAAGCAGCCGCGGCTCTAGCGCATAATCCGGAAAAGTGTGCAGCGGTTTTCCGATCAGATTATGCGCAAGAAGGGAGTCTTCCCCAAAACAAAAGCCCCCGGATCGTCCGAGGGCTTTTCGTTAGGCGACGAGCAGAAATCTTATGCGGCGTCGGCGTCGGTCTGGCTGGCGGCGGGGCGCGGACGGCGCGGCAGCGGGAACGCCTCGCTCTCATAGAGCGAGCGGATGCCGTTTTGGTCGAAACGGGCTTCCTCGACCTGCAGATAGGCGCCGTTCAGCGAATCCGCCGGCAGCTGCTCCATCGCGAACTGCACGGCCTCGGCAGCGGTGCCGAAACGGCGGTATGCGAAGCCCGCCCGCTTCTTCTTGCGGATCGCGGCAGGAAACAGTTCGGCAGACGTATTGTAGTTGAACGGACGCAGGGGACGCATGGTCGACGACCTCTTGTGTTCTTGGCAGTTGGCGTGGCGAAAGGGATTTGGGGGACGGCGGCCTGTACTTGGCGGCGCGCCGTACATTGTCATTTCGATCGCTAATATAGGCCTCTTTGACAAAAATGCGACCCCAGAAGCGCCCCCGGCAGGGCACATGCTGAATCCGCGCATGGCACGGCGCGCGGTCAAATAAGTCTATTTATTTCAATAGCTTACGACCATCAAATCTTGTCGAGCCAGGCCAGGATCGCAACCACGATCAAAATCACCCCGAAAAGCCCCATTCCGGAGTGGCCGAGACCATAGCCATAGCCGCGGATCCGGCCGCTGTAGCCACCCAGCAGGATAACCAGCAGGAGGATGATGAGGATCAATCCGAGCGACATGGCGCCCTCCTCAGAACAGGCGGCAGCCGCACGGCGAGACGCCGACGGCCCCGCAGATTCAGAGCAAAGCACATTCCGGCCCGCGAGTCGTTAACTTCGGCGTCATTTTGGGGCGATGCGCGGCATCGAACCCCAATTCGCAATTGCGAATTGGGGATTCTCAGTCCGGAGCCCGTCACCCGGCGGCGGAAAGCGCCGACCGTTGGGACTGCCCCGGGGATGACGGCTTCGCCGTCACTTCTTGCTTTCGTCGATCGGGAGCACCTTCAGCGGGGTCGGATAGGGCTCGACCCGCAGCGAGTCATGGGCGATCAGCCCGACCTTGTGCAGCGGTGCCTGTTCGAGATCGCCGGCGGCGGATTTGTGCACGGCGTATTGCCAGACGCTCATCGAGCCCTTGGCGACCAGCATCTTGGCGATGCCGCCGGCATTCTGGCCCTCGACCGCAGCGAGATCGGCATCGGTCAGGCCGATGACGATCTCGTCCTTGGAGGTAATGATCTTGAACAGCGAGATCTTGTCGGCGGCGAATGCCGGCATGCTCACCGTGCTCCCCATGATGACGCCGGCAAGACCGAGACCGAATAAAAGCTTTCCTGGAATCCGTGACATCAAGATTTCCTTGTGTTGAGGCGCGCGGAAGGATGGCCGCGCCAAAACAAAACCCCGCGCGACCGGTTCTTGGTCGCGCGGGGCGGATCAAACGTTCGACGGGCCGGTGGATTATTCGGCCCGCTAGGCCCGACGGCCGTTACTTCTTCTCGTTCAGCTTCAGCGCCGCCGAGTTGATGCAGTAGCGCAGGCCGGTCGGGCCGGGGCCGTCGTTGAAGACATGGCCGAGATGGCCGTCGCATTTCGAGCACAGCACCTCGGTGCGGATCATGCCGTGGCTCATGTCGCGCTCCTCGTCGACATGGTTCTCGACCGCGGGCTTCGAGAAACTCGGCCAGCCGCAGCCGGAATCGAACTTCTGATCGGACTCGAACAGCGTCTGCCCGCAGCCGGCGCAGACATAGGTGCCCTTGCGGGGATCATGCTCGTATTCGCCGGTGAACGGCCGCTCGGTCGCCTTCTCGCGCAGCACGGCGTACTGCATCGGCGTCAATTCCTTGCGCCACTCGGCCTCGCTCTTGCGGACCTTGCCGTCGGTCTTGGTATCGGACATGGAAACTCCCTTGGTTTGATCGTCATTGCGAGGAGCCAACGGGTCCGGCCTTTGGCCGGCCCGATGATAAACTCCGCTGACGAAGCAATCCATCTCTCCGCTAGTTGCGGCATGGATTGCTTCGCTCCGCCCGCAATGACGGGAAGCATCGCCTCAGTTGGTGACCTTGGTGCTGCTCACCAGCGTCGGCTTCTCGATGTAGTTCTCCGCGAAGATCTTCTTCAGGTTCTCGACCTTCGGGATGTCGTTATACGCAATATAGGGCTGGTTCGGGTGCAGCGTCAGATAGTCCTGGTGGTAGCCCTCCGCCGGATAGAACGCCTCCAGCGCGCCGACCTTGGTGACGATCGGCTTCTTGTAGACCTTGGCCGCGTTGAGCTGGGCGATATAGGCGTCCGCGACCTTCTTCTGCTCGTCGCTGGTCGTGAAGATCGCCGAGCGATATTGCGTGCCGCTGTCCGGTCCCTGGCGGTTCAGCTGGGTCGGGTCGTGCACGACCGAGAAGAAGATCTGCAGGATCTTGCCATAGGAGATCTTCTGCGGGTCGTATTTGATCTCGACCGACTCGGCGTGGCCGGTGGTGCCGGTCGAGACCTTCTCGTAGTCGGCATTGGCCTTGCCGCCGCCGGAGTAGCCGGACACCGCGCTGACGACGCCGGCGGTGTGCTGGAACACGCCCTGCACACCCCAGAAGCAGCCGCCGGCGAGCACAGCGGTCTTGATGCCGGTTTCAGGCGCGCTCGCCGCCGGCGGCGGGATGACCACGGCGTCCTCGGCGGCAAGCGAGGGCGCGATGGCAAAAGCGGCGACCGCCAGCGCGCCGATCGCGGCGGCGCAGAGCGAGAGACGGCTGAGGGAGCTCTTGGGCATGGGTTCCTCGTGGGATCGCAATTGGGGGCCAGTCTAGAGCGGGGGCCGGCATTGGCAAACCGGGCCGGGCTCCTCCGACGCTTCAAAATACGGGCGAGGGGACGTTTTGTTACGGCGCCGGCCACACGGTTTCGTGAATAAAATCGCGGTCGCGCAAGACCTTAGGCCGGCGGCCGGCCACCGGTGAGTTGGCTATCTCGTCATTGCGAGGAGCTCGCGACAAAATTGCAAAGCAATTTTGCGCTGAAGCGACGAAGCAATCCATGTCTCAACAAGCGGGATGATGGATTGCTTCGCTTCGCTCGCAATGACGGGGGATAGGGCCTCACACCACGACGCTGAGGCGCTTCGCCGCCCGCGTGATACCGGTGTACAGCCACCTCGCGCGCGAGTCCTGGAATGCAAAGCTCTCGTCGAACAGCACGACGTCGTCCCATTGCGAGCCCTGCGACTTGTGCACGGTCAGCACATAACCGTAGTCGAACTCGTCATAGGGCTTGCGCTGCTCCCACGGCACGCCCTCGACGCCGCCGTCGAAGCATTCGCCGCGCACCGAGACCTTGGTGACCTTGTAGCCGAAATCCTCGTCGGGCATCACGCGCATGGTGATGATCTTGGATTTCGACTGCGCGCGCGCCTTGACTCGCCACAGCCCGCCGTTGAACAGGCCCTTCTTGCGGTTGTTGCGCAGGCAGACCAGCTTGTCGCCGGCGACCGGCAGCGGATCCTCGATGTTCAGCCGCTGCCGCACCCGCATGTTGTAGGCGCGGCGGGTGTTGTTGCGGCCGACCAGCACCTGGTCGGCGCTCATCACGCGGTCCGGATCGAGTTCCTTGCGCGACACCACCTCGCTCTCGCCATGACGGCCGATCTCGAGCTCGCGGCCCTCGCGGATGTCCATCGACATCCGCACGATCGGATCGTCCTGCGCCTGGCGGTGCACCTCGGTCAGCATCGCGTCCGGCTCGGCGTCGGTGAAGAAGCCGCCGCCCTGGATCGGCGGCAATTGCGCGGGATCGCCGAGCACCAGCAGCGGGCAGTCGAACGACATCAGGTCGCGGCCGAGCTCGGCGTCGACCATCGAGCATTCGTCGATCACGATCAGCTTGGCCTTCGAGGCCGGCGCGTCGTCCCAGAGCTCAAAGCTCGGCTGCTCGACGCCGGATTCCCGGGCGCGGTAGATCAGCGAGTGGATCGTGGACGCGCTGTCGCAGCCCTTGTTGCGCATCACCAGCGCCGCCTTGCCGGTGAAGGCGGCGAACTTCACCTCGCCGTCGACACCCTCGGCGATGTGCTGGGCAAGCGTGGTCTTGCCGGTTCCGGCATAGCCGAACAGGCGGAACACCGGCGGCGTGCCGTTTTTGCCGGGCTTGGCTTTCAGCCAGTCGGCGACGGCTTTCAGCGCGGAATCCTGATGCGGCGTAAAGGTGGTCATGAGCTTTCGGAGGAAGGAGCGCGCGACCGATAGCGCCGCGACTCACACCAATACAAGCTAAACATTCATGCGTTCCAGGCAAGCCGCCTCCCGCTGCACGGAATTGGAGTTTCACCCCCGAGGCTGGACTTGGCCTTCCCCGCCACTAGACTGATCCAAAACAACAAGCGGTCGGGACCACGACAAGTGGTCAAGGACACGACCTTGGGAGTGATGACGCCATGAAATTCGGCATCTTTTACGAGCTGCAACTGCCGCGCCCCTGGAACGACGGCGACGAGCTCAGGCTCTACCAGAATGCGCTGACACAATTGGAGACCGCCGACCGGCTGGCTTACGACTACGCCTGGGTCGTCGAGCATCATTTCCTCGAGGAATATTCGCATTCGCCGGCGCCGGAATCCTTCCTCGCCGCCGCGAGCCAGCGCACGAAAAATATCCGGCTCGGCCACGGCATCTTCCAGCTCACCACCAATCATCCCGCGCGCGTCGCCGAGCGGGTCGCGGTGCTCGATCTGCTGTCGAACGGCCGCTGCGAGTTCGGCATGGGCGAGAGCGCCTCGATCACCGAGCTGACGCCGTTCGGCCGGGACATGGAGACCAAGCGCGAGGTGTTCGAGGAAGCAGTCGAGGCGATCTTCCCGATGTTCACCAAGGTCGGCACCGAACATCACGGCAGATATTTCGACATCCCGCTCCGCAACGTGGTGCCGAAGCCGGTGCAGAAGCCGCACCCGCCGCTCTGGATGGCCTGCTCGCAGCTGCCGACCATCGAACGCGCCGGGCAGAACGGCTTCGGCGCGCTCGGCTTCCAGTTCGTCAGCGCCGAAGCCGCGCATGCCTGGGTGCACGCCTATTACAACGCCATCACCAAGCGGCTGAAGAAGCTTGCCGACTATGAGATCAATCCCAACATGGCGCTGGTCTCGTTCTTCATGTGTGCGAAGACCGATGAGGAAGCACGCAGGCGTGCAGATGGCGCGACCTTCTTCCAGTTCGCGCTGCGCTATTACGGCCAGGCGCAGAACCGGCAGCGCCCGGCACCCGGCACCGTCAACATGTGGGACGAGTACAACAAGTGGAAGCGCGAGAATCCGGAGGCGCAGGAAGCCGCGCTGCGCGGCGGCCTGATCGGCTCACCGGAGACGATCGCCAAGAAGCTGCGGCGCTTCCGCTCGTCGCATATCGACCAGGTGATCCTGCTCAACCAGGCCGGCAAGAACACACACGAGCATATCTGCGAGTCGCTCGAGCTGTTCGCCAAAGAGGTGATGCCGGAGTTCCAGCACGATCCCGAGCACGATGCCTGGAAGAAGGGCGTGCTCGATGGCTCGATCCGGCTCGAGGAGATCGATACCCAGGCGTTCTCGGACCGCTACGGTAAACTCGCGGTCAATGTCGGATCGAAAGCCGCCGCCGCAGGCTGATCAATTGATGTGCAGCGACCTCGCGATCCCGTGAGGAAAATAATTCGCTACACGTGATCGGCGCCTTAAAAGAAACGGCACGCGCGATGCCTGCACCGAAGTGCGGGCATCGCTATTTTTGTGCGGTGCTCGACAGCTTCATTCGCGCGCCCCATCATCCTGACATCGCATGATCGCGCGTTGAGAAACGCGCTTGATCGTCAGGAGACTCTTGGAATGAAGCGTCGTGAGTTCCTCCAGCTGTCACTCGTCACAGCCGCAGCCGCAGCGCTGTCGCGGGGCGCGCAGGCACAGGCGGACACGAAGGAAATTCGTATCGGCTATCAGAAGAACGGCGTGCTCGTTATCACGCGCCAGCGCGAGGCCTTGGAAAATCATTTCAAGCCGCAAGGCATCAGCGTGAAGTGGGTCGAGTTCTCCTCGGGCCCGCCGATGATGGAAGCGATGAATGTCGGCAGCGTCGATTACGGCGCAGTCGGCGATTCACCGCCGATCTTTGCGCAGGCCGCGGGCGCGGCGATCGTTTATGCCGCCGCGCAGCCGATCATCAACGGGTCAGGCATCCTGGTGCCGCGGAATTCTGCAATCACTGATATCGCTGACCTCAAGGGCAAGCGCGTCGGCTTCACCAAGGGATCCAGCGCGCATAACGTCGTGATCCAGACGCTGGAGAAGGCCGGGCTGACCTATGACGACATCACGCCGGTCTATCTGACGCCGCCGGACGCCGGCCCTGCCTTCGCCAATGGCGGGATCGACGCCTGGGCGATCTGGGATCCGTATTTCGCGATCGCCGAGACCAGGCAGAACGGCCGCATTCTGATCAAGACCCGCGACATCACCAAGACCAACGCGTTCTACATCGTCAATCGCGACTTCGCGAACCGGCACGGCGCACTGCTGCAGCAGATCGTCGATGTCACGACGTCGAGCGCGAAATGGGCAGAGGCGCATCCCGACGAGGTCGCGAAATCGCTGGCCGCCGTCACCGGCGTGCCGCTTGACATCCAGACCATCGCGGCGCGGCGGGCCGGCTTCTCGGTCGGCCCCGTCACCGACGACGTCATTGCGACCCAGCAGGGGGTTGCCGACCGCTTCTTCAAGCTCGGCCTGATCCCGAAGCAGATCGCGATCCGCGACATCGTCTGGCGCAATACCCAGACCTGATCGGCGCGCGCTTGGTCATTTCAATGCAGAGGATATTCCCATGACGCGTTTATTCCGGCGCTGGGTCGCCCGCGCGGTGCTGTCGGTAAGCATCGTGGCTGCGACCGTCAGCGCCTCCTATGGTCAGGAGAAGGTCGTCCGCATCGGCTATCAGAAATACGGCAAGCTGGTGCTGCTCAAGAGCAAGGGCTCGCTCGAGGAGAAGTTGAAATCAGCCGGCACCAAGGTGGTGTGGACCGAGTTTCCGTCCGGGCCGCCGCTGCTTGAAGCGCTTAATGTCGGTGCCATCGATTTCGGCAACACCGGCGAGGCACCGCCGATCTTCGCGCAGGCCGCAGGTGCGCCGATCCAGTATGTCGCCTACGAGCCGCCGGCGCCAAAGGGCGAGGCAGTCCTGGTGCCGAAGGACAGCCCGATCAAATCAGTCACTGACCTCAGGGGCAAGAAGGTCGCGCTGAACAAGGGCTCCAATGTCCACTATCTGCTGGTGAAGGCGCTGGAGAAAGCCGGCGTCAAATATTCCGAGATCGAGCCGGTGTTCCTCGCGCCGGCCGATGCGCGCGCGGCGTTCGAGCGCGGTGCGGTCGACGCCTGGGTGATCTGGGATCCGTTCCAGGCCGCGGCCGAGGCCGCGACCGGCGCGCGCACCATCGCCGACGGCACCGGCATCGTCGCGAATTATCAGTTCTACTTCTCTTCGAAGAAGTTCTTGCAGGCCGATCCGAAGATCGTTGAGCTCGTGCTGGCGCAGCTCAGCGAAGTTGATGACTGGGCCAAGGGCGACATCCACGCCGTTGCCGAGCAACTGGCGCCGAGCATCGGCCTGTCGGTGCCTGTCGTGGAGGTCGCTTTTAAGCGGCAGGCCTACGGCATCAAGCCGGTCACCGACGCCGTGGTCGCGGACCAGCAGCAGGTCGCCGATACATTCTTCGCGCTCGGCCTGATCCCCAAACAGATCAAGATTTCCGACGTCGCATGGAGGCCGGGCACGTGAGCACCCCAACCAACGCCAACATCCTCTGGTTCCTGCCGACCCATGGCGACAGCCGCTATCTCGGCACGTCGATCGGCGGCCGCGAGGTGAACTTCAACTATCTGCGTCAGATCGCGCAGGCCGCGGACCAGCTCGGCTATTACGGCGTGCTGCTGCCGACCGGGCGGAGCTGCGAGGATTCCTGGGTGGTGGCCTCGGCCGTCGCGCCCTGGACCGAGCGGCTGCGCTATCTCGTCGCGGTCAGGCCCGGCCTGCAATCGCCGAGCGTCGCCGCCCGCATGACCGCGACCTTGGATCGGCTGTCGAGCGGCCGTCTGTTGATCAATGTCGTCACCGGCGGCGATCCGATCGAGAACAAGGGCGACGGCATCTTCCTCGATCACGACGAGCGCTACGCGGTGACGCGCGAGTTCCTCAACGTCTACAGCGATCTGCTGGCAGGCAAGACAGTCAACGTCGAAGGCAAGCACATCCGGATCGAGGATGGCCGCCTGCTGTTCAATCCGGTGCAATCGCCGCGCCCGCCGCTGTATTTCGGCGGCTCGTCCGACGCCGGCATCGACGTCGCGGTCGACACCGTCGACAAATACCTCACCTGGGGCGAACCGCCGGCGCAGGTCGCCGAGAAGATCGCCAAGGTGAAGGCGGTGGCCGCGCAACGCGGCCGCAAGCTGTCGTTCGGCATTCGTCTGCATGTGATCGTACGCGAGACCAATGCAGAGGCATGGCGTGCCGCCGACGAATTGATCCAGTACGTCACCGACGACACCATCGCTGCCGCGCAAAAGATCTTTTCACGGATGGACTCGGTCGGCCAGCAACGCATGGCGCAGCTGCATGGCGGCCGTCGCGACAAGCTCGAGATCAGTCCGAACCTCTGGGCCGGCGTCGGCCTGGTGCGCGGCGGTGCCGGCACCGCGCTGGTCGGCGATCCCCAGACCGTCGCCGCGCGGATCAAGGAGTATCAGGACGTCGGCGTCGATACCTTCATCATGTCGGGTTACCCGCATCTCGAGGAAGCCTATCGCTTCGCCGAGCTGGTCTTCCCGCTGCTGTCGCTGGCGCAGCCGGGCAATGTGACGCCGATCCGCGTCAACACCGGGCCGTTCGGCGAGACCATCGGCAATGATTACCGTCCGCAAAAGCAGGCATCGCAATCATGAGCTTGATCGATTCACTACCGCGCGTCGGCGCGCCCAAACTCCCCAAGGTCGATGGGCTGATCCCGTGGATCGTGCCGCTCGTCATTGTCCTGATCTGGCAGCTCGCCTGCGTCACCGGTTTTGTCCCCTCGCGCGTGCTGCCGGCGCCGACCGATGTCGCGCTGGCGGGATGGAAGCTGCTGCTATCTGGTGAATTGGTCCGCAACATCTGGGTCAGCTTCTGGCGCGCCTCGATCGGCTTTGTGATCGGCGGCGGCATCGGCTTCGCCTTCGGGCTCGCCAACGGTCTGTCGCAGCTGTCGGCAAAACTCACCGACACCACGCTGCAGATGGTGCGCAACATTCCGCATCTGGCGCTGATCCCGCTGGTCATCCTGTGGTTCGGCATCGACGAGTCGGCAAAGCTCTTTCTCGTGGCGCTCGGCGTGTTCTTCCCGATCTATCTCAACACGCTGCACGGCATCCGGACCGTCGACCCGCAGCTGATCGAGATGGGCCGCATCTACGGCATGACCGACGGCGAGCTGTTCCGCCGGGTGATCTTCCCGGGCGCGCTGCCGTCGATCTTCGTCGGTCTGCGCTTTGCGCTCGGCATCATGTGGCTCACGTTGATCGTCGCCGAGACCATCGCGGCCTCGTCGGGTCTCGGCTACATGGCGATGCAGGCGCGCGAGTTCATGCTGATCGACGTCGTCGTGCTCTCGATCCTGATCTACGCCTTGCTCGGCAAGCTCGCCGACAGCGCCTCGCGGGCGCTGGAGCGGCTCACCCTGTCGTGGCACCCGGCTTTCCAGAAGAAGTGAGAATGAGCATGCAAGAAGCGCTTCGTTTCCAGTCCGTCGACGCCGAGCCGCTCGACCACGCCGACATCGTCGCGAAATCGCGGCACTTGCGGCGAGTGACGGAAAATGCGGCCCGCGGCCTGTCGCTGACCATTCGCGGCTTGCGTAAGTCGTTCGGCGACAATGAGGTGTTGCGCGGCATCGACCTGCACATTCCGGCCGGCCAGTTCGTCGCGATCGTCGGCCGCAGCGGTTGCGGCAAGAGCACGCTGCTGCGCCTGATCGCCGGCCTCGACGCGCCGACCGCGGGCAGCATCGCGTTCGGCGAGGAGCCGCGGGCGCAGGACGTCCGCGTCATGTTCCAGGAGCCGCGCCTGCTGCCCTGGGCGCGGGTGCTGTCCAATGTCGAAGTGGGTCTGGGACGAGAACGCTCGTCTGCCGACGCGCAGGCGCGCGCCGAGCATGCGCTGGTCGAGGTCGGCCTCGGCGACAAGCGCGGGCAGTGGCCGTCGGTGCTCTCCGGCGGCCAGAAGCAGCGTGTC
>NZ_LGHK01000198.1 GCF_001908235.1 Bradyrhizobium sp. NAS96.2 | reverse complement strand
CCGCGCCGCGAGGCCGGGAGAGACCGCTGCAGCGGCCCGGAACGGTCTGAACCAGGCGCCGGCCGGCCAGACGCAGACCACCATCGACCGCAGCCAGTTCGACAACCGGCCATCGTTCTCCGTCGCCGATGTGCTGCGGGACAGTCCGGGTATCTCGATCAAGCAGGGCAACGGCCCGCGTGACTTCGGGATCTCGATCCGCGGCTCGAATGCCCGCAACGGCTTCGGCATCCGCAACCTCGTCATCTTCGATGACGGGTTCCCGGTCACCCAGCCGGACGGTCTGTCGCGCAGCGATCTGATCGATCCGCATGCCTATGGCGCGATCGACGTGGTCCGCGGCCCGTCATCGGCGCTCTACGGCAATTACGCGACCGGTGGTGCGCTGAATTTCCGGACCCGGCCGGGCGGCACGATCGACGGCGTCGAATATGGCGTCGACGGCGGCAGCTTCGGCTATCTCAACAACTATCTGGCCGCAGGCAAGAAGGTCGGCAATTTCGAGGGCTCGTTGTTCGCGAGCGACACCCGCGGCGATGGCTACATCGGCAACAGCTGGTTCAACACCCAGACCGTCAACTTCCTCGGCACCCTCCAGGTGACGCCGGACGACCGTTTCACGTTCAAGCTGATCAACAACGATTTGACGGCGCGCCTGCCGATCCGCTCGTCGCTCAACCAATTCAACCAGAACCCGTTCCAGCAGGGCTGCACGACCGGAGCCACCGCCGCGCCGGGATGCGGGACCGTGACCTTGTTCAACAACGGTTTCAATTCGGCGGCGGGCACCGACAAGGAGACCGCGGTCCAGGCGGGCCTCGGGCGCGACGATCGCCGCACCATCGTTGGCGGTCGCTGGGAGCATGATTTCGACAACCAGACCACCTGGCGCAACCAGTTCGTGTTCGACGACCGCAACATCAACCAGCCGACAGGATCGACGAGCGCGATCGGCGATTTCCCGTCGTACAACTATATGAGCGACATCGTCAGGCGCGGCGATATCTTCGGAATGGATACGACGACCTATTTCGGGGGCTTCTACAACACGCTCACGGCCTCGAGCGACACCCGCAATGTAATGCCGGGCGGTAATGCGACGCTGGGCAGCCTCTCCAGCAATTTGTTCAGCACGACGACGAATTACGGCCTTCGCGCGCGCGAGGAACTGAAGCTCACGTCCGCCTTGACGGCGGTCGCCGGCATCGGCTGGGAGACCACCAACCTCACCGGGCGGAACACCGCCTACACCTACACTGGCGCGGCCGGGACGACGACCACAGCCATCACGACGGCAGACCGGCAGTTCCAGAACACTGCGCCTGAGCTCGCGCTGCTCTACCGCCTGAACAGCGAGTGGCAACTCCGCGGGCGCGTGGCAACGGGATATGGCACGCCGCAGGTCAGCAATCTGTTCATCCTGCCGAACGGTTTGTCGGGCAACAACACCCAGCTGCGGACGCAAAAGAATCTCGGTTACGACCTCGGAGCGGATTGGACGCCCAACAACGCGGTCAAAGTCAGCGTCACCGGATTCTACGAGTTCTTCAAGGATGAACTGGTCTCCCAGGCAACGCCGCTCGCGGGTGTCTCTTACACGTTCAATGCGCCGCGGTCGGAACATCGCGGTGTCGAACTGGCCGCCGACTGGAAGTTCCTGCCGGGCTGGCGGTTCTCGGCGGCCTACACCTATCTCGATGAGGTCTACACGGAATACGTCGAGAACATCACCAACGGCGCGGTGTTCAGCTTCAATCGCGCCGGCAACAAGATTCCCGGCATTTCGCCGAACGAGCTCACGACGCGGCTTGGCTACGACCAGATGTCGGGTCCGTTCCAGGGGCTCGGCGGGTTCGTCGAAGTCCAGTGGAAGGATGGCTTCTACATGGACAACGCCAATCTCCTGAGGGCGCCCGGCTACGAGCTCGTCAACCTCAACCTGCACTACAAGACCGATCTGATCTCCGACTACTTCAAGACTCTGAACCTGTTCTTCGAGGTGCGGAATGTGTTCGATCGAACCTACGTGGCTTCGGCGAACAACATTACGAACTCGGTGACGGCGGCAGGCGTTCAAAATCCTGCGAGCATACTGGCGAACAACCCCAACTCGATTTATGCCGGTTCGCCGCGGGCGTTCGTCGCGGGCATGAAGATTGCGTTCAAATGAGGAGCGCATCGATGATTTCTCGCAAATCTGTGGCTCGGACAGTGCTCGCGGCAGCCATGCTCGGAGCCTTGCCGCACCTCGCCGACGCGCAGATGAGCCATCAGCACGCTTCGGAAGCGGCGTGTGAGGAAACCGTCCTGCGTTGCGCGAGCAAGGTCACTCCCGCCTTTGCCCCGGACGGAACGCTATGGCTGGCGTGGAGGGCCGGAGGCCAGATCTCCGTCGCGAGCTCGAAGGATCAGGGCAAGAGCTTTTCCGCGCCGGTGCAGGTGACGCGGGACCGGCTCAACCTGGATTGGGGACCGGACGCGCGGCCGAAGCTTGCGATCGATGCCAAGGGAGACATCGCGCTGGCGTTCTCGATCTTTCGCGATCAGGCCTTCAATGGCCAGGTGCTGACCACGCGCTCGACCGATGGCGGCCACAGCTTTGATCCCCCGAAGCCGATCACTGCAAACAACGAGAGCCAGCGCTTCGAGGCGATCGGCTTCGATCCTGCCGGCGCCGTATTCGCGGTCTGGCTCGACAAGCGCAACCGTGTGCCGGCGCAGCAGCGTGGCGAGAAGTATGACGGTGCCGGACTGTTCTTCGCGTCATCGAAGGACGGTGGTGCGACCTATTCCGACGCGCGGATGGCGGCTGACAACACCTGCGAGTGCTGCCGGCTCGCTTTGGCGTTCGATGGCGCAGGCCATCCGGTGGTGGCGTTTCGCAACATCTTCGATGGCGGTGTACGCGACCATGCGATCGTGACGTTCACCGACCTGGCCAGATCAGGCGAGTTGCATCGGGTGAGCCGCGACGACTGGCAGATCGCGGCATGTCCGCATCATGGTCCCAGCCTGACCATTTCGCCCGCGGGAACCTATCACGTGACGTGGTACACCAACGGCAAGGCACGCAAGGGGCTGTTCTACGCACGGTCACGCGATGGCGGCAAAACCTTCTCCGATCCGCTTCCGATTGGCGAACTGAACCGAAGCCCGTCACGGCCGCAGGTGATCGCGGGCCCGCAGGGGCTGGTGATGGCCTGGAAGGAATTCGACGGGCAAAAGACATCGATCAATCTGATGACCTCGCACGACGACGGAGCAACCTGGTCGAAACCGACTGTTGTCGCGGACACCACCGACAGCTCCGACCATCCGTTGCTCGTGACCGACCACCGGCAAACCTACCTGTCGTGGATGACGAAGGCCGACGGCTACCATTTTCAGGCGATCGAGGGCGAACCATGAAACGCCGTTTTCTCGCTGTTCTGATCGTGCTCGCAACGCTGCCGTCCGCACTCGCGGCAGGCGAGGGCGCGCCAAAGCCGTTCGAACGCGGCAGCTGGCAGAAGCTGCTGCATGCCCATGCCGGCCATCCGACCCTGGTGCATTTTTGGGGCGTGACCTGCGGACCATGCAAGGTCGAGCTGCCGCAGCTCGGCCGGTTCATGAAGGATCACCCCGGTATCGACGTCGTGACGATCAGCGCGGACCTGGTTCCAAACCTGCCGCAGGCAACGCGATCGATGCTGGATAGCGCGGGGCTCGCATCAGCCGAGAACTGGATTTTCGGCGATGGTTTCGCCGAACGATTGAGATTTGAGATTGATCCGGCCTGGCAGGGCGATATCCCGCGAACCATGCTGATCGCCCGGGACGGGACCATCACGACGATCGAAGGATCGGCCGAAATCGCCGATTTGAACAAATGGTCTGACACGCAGGCCGCAGCAATCCGATAACACGACGACTTCAACCTGAAAGGAATCCGTCGCCATGAAGACGCTCTCTCGTATCCTCACTCTCGCGGCGCTGACTGCTGCTGTTGTGTCCACGTCCGCGCGCGCCGAGGACGTCAAGGCCGGCGACCTCGTGATCACGCAGGCGTGGACGCGCGCGACGCCGAACGGCGCCAAGATCGGCGGCGGCTACCTGACGATCGAGAACAAGGGGACGACGCCCGACCGTCTGGTTTCAGGCTCAGCCGATGTCGCCGGCAAGGTCGAAGTCCACGAGATGTCGATGGACAATGGCGTCATGAAGATGCGCGCGCTCGACAAGGGACTGGCCATCGAGCCCGGCAAGACCGTAAAGCTCGCGCCCGGCGGCTTCCATCTGATGATGTTCGACCTGAAGAGCCCGCTGAAGCAGGGCGACAAGGTTCCGGTCACGCTCGAATTCGAGAAGGCCGGCAAGGTCGCGGTCTCGCTCGACGTGCAGGCCGTCGGCGCGCAGGCGCCGGGTGGCAGCGATCACTCCGGCCATGGCGACCATTCCGGTCACATGGACATGAAGAAGATGTGAGGGCGCCATGCGATCACCCACGTTCCTCATCGCAACAGCGGCGCTGCTCGCAGCGTCGCCGGCGATCGCCCATATCACGCTTGAAGGAAAGCAGGCTCCGGTCGGTTCGTACTACAAGGCGGTGTTCGCCGTGCCGCACGGTTGTGCAGGATCGGCGACGATCAAGATCCGCGTGCAGATTCCGGAAGGCGTGATCGGGGTGAAGCCGATGCCGAAGCCCGGCTGGACTCTCGATACGGTCACCGGAAAATACGCCGCCGAATACGACTACCACGGCGCCAAGCTCTCCGAGGGCGTCAAGGAAGTCGCCTGGAGCGGTGGCAAGCTTGCGGACAAGAACTACGACGAGTTCGTGATGCAGACGTTCCTCACCGATATGCTGAAGCCGAACACCGTGCTCTATTTCCCGGTCGTGCAGGAATGCGAGCAGGGCGTCAGCCGCTGGATCGACATCCCGGCCGAGGGGCAGGGCGGCGGGCACGACCATGGCAGCAAGACGCCGGCGCCCGGCGTCAAGCTGCTGCCGAAGTCTTAAAGCCATGCGGCTGGTCGCAACGCTAGCTGCGCTGCTCCTGGCGCTGTGTCTTGCGACCACGGCCCATGCGCATGCCGTCCTGATCGGTGCCGAGCCGGCGGACGGCAGCGTGGTGGCGGAAGCACCGAAGACGGTGGTGCTTCGTTTCAACGAAGCGGTGGCGCCGACTGCGGTCAGCCTGCTCGATGCGGCGGGCAAGCCGCGCGACGTCGCGATCCGCGCCGTCGATCAATCGGTGATGGTGAACCTGCCGGCGGGCCTGCCGCAGGGCACGCAAGTGATCAGCTATCGCGTGGTGTCGCAGGACGGCCATCCGGTTGCGGGTTCATTGCTGTTCTCGATCGGCGTCGTCACCGGCTCGGCGGCGCCGTCAGGCGACGGCGTGCTCCATGCGCTGATCTGGCTGGCGCGGCTCGGGTTCTATCTGGGGCTGTTTGCCGGCGTCGGCGGCGTGTTCTTTGCCGCCTGGATCGGGCAGGGACCGGCGGGCGAGCGGCTGATCATGTGGTCGCTCAAGATCGGCCTCCTCGGCGCGGTTGCCTCGCTTGGCCTGCAGGGCGTCGACCTGCTGAACCTGCCGCTCACGGGCCTCCTGACATGGGCGGCGTGGGCCAGTGCTGCCGGCACCAGCCTGTTTCCCGCCCTGCTGCTCGCGATCGCCGCGATGCTGATCGCGGCGATTGCGTGGCGCAGCCCGTCATTCAGCGCAGCCTTTATCCGCACTGCGGTCGCCATGATCTGTGTCGGACTGTCGTTTGCCGTCAGCGGCCATGCCGCCACCGCCTCACCGCAATGGCTGACGCGGACCGCGCTGTTCATCCACGGCGTCGGCCTCGCCTTCTGGATGGGCGCGCTCGCGCCGCTGGCCGTGCTTGCCTGGCAGCGCAAGGACTCGCTGCTCCGGGTGCTGCGGCGGTTTTCGATGGTGGCGGTGCCGGTCGTCGCGTTGATTGTCCTGTCGGGCCTGGCGCTCGCGATCGTCCAGCTCGAAAGCTTTGGCGCGTTGATCGACACCGAGTATGGCAACGTCCTGATGGCGAAGCTTGTGCTGGTGGCGCTGCTGCTCGGGCTCGCCGCGCTGAACCGATTGATATTCACGCCGGCCATTGCGCGCGAGTTTCACCGGACGCGGCCGCTGCAACGCTCGATCGCGCTCGAATTCGTGCTCATGATCGCGATCCTCGGTCTCGTCGCATTGTGGCGCTTCACGCCGCCGCCGCGCGTGCTGGCAATGTCGGACGACGTTCCGCTCGCGGTCCACATCCACACCGATGCCGCAATGTTCCAGGTGCTGATCGCACCGGGCAAGGTCGGGCAGAACGATTTCGTGCTGCAGCTGATGAACGGCGATGCCAGCCCGTTTGCGGCCAAGGAGGCGACGCTGACGCTGAGCTTGCCGGATCGCGGCATCGAGCCGTTGGAACGCAGCGCCGCGCTCGGATCTGACGGCTACTGGCACGTGAAGAAGGTCCCGTTGCCGGTCCCGGGCCGCTGGCACATGCAGATCGACGCTCTGGTGTCCGATTTCAAGAAAGTGACACTGGAAGACGATTTCGAGGTCAGGTAAGCGCACGATCTGTGCGCCGGGCACTTCGGCGGGACGCAAATCGTTCAAATGGCCGAAAATCGCCTGATTTGAAGGGTTTTTGTCATTCGGCGGCCTTGTGTTTTCACAGCCGATCCGGTTTCACTGCAGCTCTTCCCACGCTTTCCTGATTCCCGAGTAACGCCATGCGATTGTCGCGGTTTTTCCTGCCCATCCTGAAAGAAAATCCGAAAGAGGCGGAGATCGTCTCGCATCGGCTGATGCTGCGCGCGGGCATGATGCGACAGGAGGCCGCCGGCATCTATGCCTGGCTGCCGCTCGGCTTCCGGGTGCTGAAGAAGATCGAGCAGATCGTGCGCGAGGAACAGGACCGCGCCGGTGCCCTCGAACTCTTGATGCCGACGCTGCAGCTTGCCGATCTCTGGCGTGAGAGCGGCCGTTACGATGCCTACGGCCCGGAGATGCTGCGCATCCTCGATCGCCACAAGCGCGAGCTGCTGTACGGGCCGACCAACGAGGAAATGATCACGGAGATCTTCCGCTCCTACGTCAAGTCCTACAGGAACCTGCCGCTCAACCTCTACCATATCCAGTGGAAGTTCCGCGACGAGCAGCGTCCGCGCTTCGGCGTGATGCGCGGCCGCGAATTCCTGATGAAGGATGCCTATTCGTTCGACCTCGACGAGGCCGGCGCCCGGCGCTCCTACAACAAGATGTTCGTTGCGTATCTGCGCACCTTCGCGCGGATGGGCCTGAAGGCGATCCCGATGCGCGCCGAGACCGGCCCGATCGGCGGCGACCTCAGCCACGAATTCATCGTGCTCGCGGAGACGGGTGAGTCCGGCGTCTACATCAATCGTGATGTGCTGGATCTGCCGGTGCCGGGCGAGGACGTCGATTACGACGGCGACCTCACGCCGATCATCAAGCAGTGGACCTCGGTCTATGCTGCGACCGAAGATGTTCACGAGGCTGCGCGCTTCGAGCAGGAAGTGCCCGAAGCAAAGCGGCTGAACACCCGCGGCATCGAAGTCGGCCAGATCTTCTATTTCGGCACCAAATATTCCGACACCATGAAGGCGATGGTGGCCGGGCCCGATGGCGTCGACGTGCCGATCCATGGCGGTTCCTATGGCGTCGGCGTGTCGCGTCTGGTCGGTGCGATCATCGAGGCTTGTCACGACGACGCGGGCATCAAGTGGCCCGAAGCGGTTGCGCCGTTCCGCGCCGCGATCCTCAACCTCAAGCAGGGCGATGCCGCGGTCGACGGCGCCTGTGAGCAGCTCTACCGCGAGCTCTCGGCGAAGGGCGTCGATGTGCTCTACGACGACACCGATCAGCGTGCCGGCGCCAAGTTCGCCGCGGCCGATCTGATCGGCATTCCCTGGCAGATTCTGGTCGGGCCGAAGGGGCTTGCGGAGGGCAAGGTAGAGGTGAAGCGCCGCAGCGATGGTTCACGCGACAATATGAGCCCCGCCGACGTCGTCGCGAAGCTCGCGGGTTAAAGTTTATTCACGCCGCGCGATCGGCGGGGTAATCCGGCCACATTTGGCCCGAATCATGGGATTATCGAGAGATGGATGAGACCATGAGCGAGCCAGTCCGTACCCCGCCTTTTGCGCCATTCGAATGGCTGCTGTCCGGACGCTATCTGCGCGCGCGGCGCAAGGAAGGCTTCATTTCGGTCATCGCCGGCTTTTCGTTCCTCGGCATCATGCTCGGCGTTGCCACGCTGATCGTGGTGATGGCCGTCATGAACGGCTTCCGCAAGGAATTGCTCGACAAGATCCTTGGCCTCAACGGCCACCTTCTGGTGCAGCCGCTGGAATCGCCGCTGACCGACTGGAAGGACGTCGCCGACCGTATCAGCCAGGTCCAGGGCATTCGCCTCGCCGCGCCGGTCGTGGACGGGCAGGGGCTCGGATCATCGCCGTTCAACGCCGCCGGCGTGTTCATCCGCGGCATCCGCGCCGACGATCTCAACAACCTCACCTCGATCGCCAAGAACGTCAAGCAGGGCACGCTCGAGGGGTTTGACGAGGGGCAGGGGGTCGCGATCGGCCGCCGGCTCGCCGACCAGCTCTCGCTGCATGCCGGCGACATGATCACGCTGGTCTCGCCGAAAGGCGCGGTGACGCCGATGGGCACCACGCCGCGCATCAAGCCGTACAAGATCACCGCCGTGTTCGAGATCGGCATGTCGGAATATGACTCGACCTTCGTGTTCATGCCGCTCGCCGAAGCGCAGGCCTATTTCAATCGCAACAATGACGTGTCCTCGATCGAGGTGTTCACCACCAATCCGGACAAGATCGACACCTACCGCAAGCTGGTGACGGAGGCGGCCGGGCGGCCGGTCTTCCTGGTCGACTGGCGGCAGCGCAATTCGACGTTCTTCAATGCGTTGCAGGTCGAGCGCAACGTGATGTTCCTGATCCTGACCATGATCGTGCTGGTCGCGGCGCTCAACATCGTCTCCGGCTTGATCATGCTGGTGAAGGACAAGGGGCAGGACATCGCGATCCTGCGCACCATGGGCGCCTCGCAAGGCTCGATCATGCGGATATTCCTGATCACCGGTGCCTCGATCGGCGTGGTCGGAACGCTGACCGGCTTTGCGGTCGGTATGCTGATCTGCCTGAACATCGAATCGATCAGGCAGTTCCTGTCATGGCTCACCAACACCGAGCTGTTCTCGCCCGAATTGTATTTCCTCTCCAAGCTTCCGGCCGAGGTCGATTTCGGCGAGACTCTCGCCGTCGTGATCATGGCTCTGACGCTGTCCTTCCTTGCGACGCTCTACCCGTCGTGGCGCGCCGCGCGCCTCGATCCGGTCGAAGCGCTCCGGTACGAATAAGGAGCCCACATGGCGGAGGGGGCGGAAGACGTACCGGTCGTCTATCTTCATGATATCAAGCGGGAATACAGGCAGGGCGAGGCGACGCTGACGGTCCTGAACGGCGCCAAGCTCGCGCTGTGGCCCGGTCAATCCGTGGCGCTGGTGGCGCCCTCAGGTTCCGGCAAGTCGACGCTGCTGCACATCGCCGGCCTGCTCGAGAGCCCGGACGACGGCGAGGTCTATGTCGCGGGTACGCCGACCTCGCAGATGTCCGACGTCGACCGCACGCAGATTCGCCGCTCCGATATCGGCTTCGTCTATCAATCGCACCGGCTTCTGCCGGAGTTCTCGGCGCTCGAGAACGTCATGCTGCCGCAGATGATTCGTGGCCTGAAGCGCTCCGAAACGGTGAAACGGGCGACCGAGATCCTCGCCTATCTCGGGCTCGGCGACCGCATCACCCATCGTCCGGCCGAGCTGTCGGGCGGCGAACAGCAACGCGTGGCGATCGCGCGCGCGGTTGCCAACGCACCGCGGGTGCTGTTTGCGGACGAGCCGACCGGAAATCTGGATCCGGCAACCGCCGATCACGTCTTCAACGCGCTGATGCAATTGGTGAAGGCGACCCGGGTCGCGATGCTGATCGCGACCCACAACATGGAGCTCGCCGCGCGGATGGATCGCCGCGTCTCGCTGTCGAACGGGCAGGTCGTCGAGCTCGAGTAAGCCGTCCTCACGTGAAGTGGCTAACGGCTTGCGTTAAGATCGTGCGTCAAGACATTGAACTAAAATATTTTTTCGTCCCGTTTAATCGAAGCGGGAAGGCTCTCATCCTCAATATCCGGAGCGCCGCGCGCGGCCAGGCTCGCGCGAGCGGCCGCCACTCGGCGGCCCGGCATAATAGGGGTTGTTGATGCAGATCGCGGCAAGGCCTGACGCCGATGCCTGGCACTGCGCCAGCGACGTGTAGCCGCAGTCGGTATCCTCACCGCCCCAGCGGTAGTTGGTTTTGCAGACCGGCGAGGTCGTGTCGTATTTCTGGGCGTTAGCTGGTGCGCTGGCGACGGTACCCAAAGCCAAAACTGCCGGGAATAGCGCCGGAATCAGGCTGCGCATCGGAATCTCCAGTCAATCAGGCGTCAGCGACGCTCATGGCGCGAACAGGCACCGGCATGGGTGATGCATCAACTCACATTCCCGCGCTGATCTCGGCCGCATCAGCGGTCAGTGAAGAACAGATCGAAGAAATTGCCCTCGCGACGATCCCGCGGGGGGACGTGCAGATAGGAGCGCGGGTCGTTATCGCCGGCATAATAAGGGTTGGCGATGCAGTTCTGCCCGATGCCCGATGCCGTGGCCAGGCACGCCTCATAGGAGGGATAGGAGCAGTTGCTCAGGCCGGGATAGCGGTCGCCCTGGATGCAGAACGGGTAGCGGACGCCGACCGCATGCGAGGGCGCCGTACCAAGCGATGCGAGCGCGACCGCAGACGCCGCAGCAGCCAGAATCATCGTCCGCATGTGCATTCCTTATCGCTGCGAAGATTCGATCTTGGCGACGATCCAAATCGGACAAGCCGGTTCCGGTCAACACGATCTTGCGGGTCGCGGCGCGCGCGGTTTTTGAATTGTGAAGTTTCTGCGGCAGTTATGTGGCAAAAGTTCCAAGAAGTGCTTGTAATACAGTATTAACTTCAAATTTGAGCGAAGTCGTTTGGCCCTGCCTGTTGCAGCGAAGTTACAGCAATTCTGTCGAGGGGTGCTATGACGGTGTCTCGCGGCCTTGGGGGCCTGTAGAAAAAGTTGGAACGGGAAAATGAAAAAGATTTTGCTTGTCACCGCCAGCATGATTGCGCTCAGCGCGACGGCTGCTTCCGCGGCTGACCTCGCGGCTCGCCCTTACACCAAGGCTCCGCCGCCCATGGTTGCCGCTGTTTATGATTGGACCGGCTTCTACATCGGTATCAACGGTGGTTGGGGCCAGAGCCACGACAACCGTTCGGTCGATGGTGTCGGCAGCGTCGGCAGCTACGACGCCAACGGCGGCACCGTCGGTGGCCAGATCGGCTACCGCTGGCAGACCGGCGGCTGGGTCTGGGGTCTGGAAGCTCAGGGCAACTGGGCTGACTTCACCGGCAGCACCGGCAACCTGCTCGTCCCGGGCGGCACCGTTCGCTCGAAGACGGACGCGTTCGGCCTGTTCACCGGTCAGATCGGCTACGCCTGGAACAACGTCCTGCTGTACGCCAAGGGCGGTGCTGCGGTCACCGATCGCAACTACCAGTTCCTGGCACCGGGCGGCGCCCTGGCGTCCTCGACCGGCTTCGACACCCGTTGGAGCCCGACGGTCGGTGTTGGCCTCGAATTCGCCTTCTCGCAGGGCTGGTCGCTCGGCGTGGAATACAACCACATCTTCGAAGACACCCACGGCGCGACCTTCGTCACCCCGGCTGGTGTTGCCGTTGCTGGCTTCCACACCGGTGGCGACACCGACATGGTCCTCGGCCGTCTGAACTACAAGTTCGGTGGCCCGATCATCGCCAAGTACTGATACTGATTGCTCGCTTGATCCAAGCGGCATCGAAAACCCCGGGCTTCGGCCCGGGGTTTTTTGTTGGCTCGGCGGATCCTCCTACCTGAGCAATGACCGAGCCTGGACCATCAATCGAAATCGGCGAAGTCGAGCCCGCTATTGGTCTTGGCTGCATCGTGGACGCAATCCGAGTACGCGCGCCACCTTTCGACACTATCAGGATCACGGATAGAAGAGCGCCCGGCGCGGGCGGCAACTGTTCGGGGCTATCCCAGCTAGGACACCCGACGCGGCAAATTCGGACGAATGGAAAAGCCTCACCCGTCGTTTCCAACGGATGAGGCTCCCAAGCAAGGGCATGCTTTTCGCTGAGCTGAGAACTCAGCGCGGCTTAACGGTTAGCTGCGCCGGCTTACGCGAGCCTGACGAGGGGAACTTTTATTTCCGAATTTGTCGGAGACAAATGAACAACGCCCGGCAACCGCAAGGCTGCCGGGCGGTAACTGTTCTCTCCATGTTGCAGTGGCTGCATCTAAGCATTTCTGGCTGACACCAGCCTTACGGCTGGTCCTGCATCGTGATGCCTCGGAATTGGAGTGCGTCCCCGTCACGTCTCGGCGTGATCTTTCCGCCTAATCAGCCGAATTAACCAAGCGAATTGTTTCGAGGGCAGTTTTCAAACTGACCCAATACGCCTGCTTGACTCCAAGAACAAAAAAGGAACAATGTTCTGCATACGTTCCAGTTCAGGGAGAGCGGCCATGTTGAAGATTTTCGTGCAGGAAGCTGCAGCGCTGGCATCGATCACGCTGTTCGTCGGGATGATCGCGGTTTGGGCCCAGCTGATCACCCAGTTCTGAAAATGTGCGCGCGGGGGCAGGGGCATAGCTCGCCTTTGGTGACCCCTCCAATGTCCCCTTCAATGTCCCCCTGGGGAAAAGCGGGAGGACCCGCCGCCACGCCGCGTTCGGCGTGGACTTGGCAGGGTGAAGGCCCCACGATGGGGATGCGAGTCGGGTCTGACGCTTCCGAGCTCCGGCTTTGGCACTCGCTCCATCCCTGACGCAAGAGATCCCCTAAGCAGCCATGCCGAATGCCGGATTCGTTCATCTTCACGTTCATTCCGCCTATTCGCTGCTGAAGGGCTCGATCAAGATCGCCAAGCTCGGCGAGCTCGCGAAGGCCGACCGCCAGCCGGCGCTGGCGCTCACCGATACCGACAACATGTTCGGGGCGCTGGAATTCTCCGACAAGATGGCCGGCTACGGCATCCAGCCGATCGTCGGCTGCGAGGTTGCGGTGGATTTCGGCGATGTCGACCCCAATACGCGGAGCATCCTGGCGACGACCGGACCTACGCGAATCGTGCTGCTGGCGGCACGTGAGCGCGGGTACCAGAACCTGATGCGGCTGAACTCGCGGGCGTTCCTGGAGACGCCGGTCAACCACACGCCGCACATCAAGCTCGACTGGCTCGCCGACAACGCCGAAGACCTGATCGCGCTCACCGGGGGGCCCGACGGGCCGATCGCGCTGGCGCTGCGCGCCGAGCAGGCGGCGCTGGCGGCCACGCGCTGCGAACGCCTGGCCGGCCTGTTTGGCGATCGCGTCTACATCGAATTGCAACGCCACGGCATCGACAAGGAGCGCCGCACCGAAGGCGGCCTGATCGATCTCGCCTATGCGAAGGGCCTGCCGCTGGTTGCGACCAACGAGCCGTATTTCGCCAGCAGCGACGACTACGAATCGCATGACGCGCTGCTGTGCATCGCTGGCGGCCACCTGATCGCCGAGACCAACCGCGAGCAATTGACCCCGGATCACCGCTTCAAGACCCGCGCGGAAATGGCGGTGCTGTTCGCCGACATTCCGGAGGCGCTGGCCTCGACGGTGGAGATCGCCGAGCGCTGCTCGTTCCGGCCGAAGACCCGCAAGCCGATCCTGCCGTTCTTCACGGTCGGTGCCGCACAGAGTTCCGATGCCGCCGCCGACGAGGCCGCCGAGCTGAAGCGCCAGGCCGAGGAGGGGCTCGCGAATCGTCTCCGGGTGCACGGTCTCTCGCCGGGCATGACGGAGGAGGACTACAGCAAGCGGCTGGCCTTCGAGCTCGACGTCATCACCCGCATGAAATACGCGGGTTACTTCCTGATCGTGTCGGACTTCATCAAATGGGCGAAGGCGCAGGGCATTCCGGTCGGACCGGGCCGCGGCTCCGGCGCGGGCTCGCTGGTCGCATGGGTGCTCACCATCACTGACCTCGATCCGATGCGGTTCGCGCTGCTGTTCGAGCGCTTCCTCAATCCGGAACGCGTCTCGATGCCGGACTTCGACATCGACTTCTGCCAGGACCGCCGCGGCGAGGTGATCCAGTACGTGCAGGAGCGCTACGGCCGCGACCAGGTGGCGCAGATCATCACCTTCGGTACGTTGCAGGCGCGCGGCGTGCTGCGCGACGTCGGGCGCGTGCTGCAGATGCCGTACGGGCAGGTCGACAAGCTGACCAAGCTGGTGCCGCAAAATCCCGCCGCGCCGGTGACGCTGGCGCAGGCGATCGAGGGCGAGCCGAAGCTGCAGGCGTTCCGCGACGAGGATCCGGTGGTGGCGCGTGCCTTCGACATCGCGCAGCGCCTCGAGGGTCTGACGCGCCACGCCTCGACCCACGCCGCGGGTATCGTGATCGGTGACCGGCCGCTGAGCGAGCTGGTGCCGATGTACCGCGATCCGAAATCCGACATGCCGGTCACCCAGTTCAACATGAAATGGGTCGAGCCGGCGGGGCTCGTGAAGTTCGACTTCCTCGGTCTGAAGACGCTGACGGTGCTCGACGTCGCGGTCAAGCTGCTCAAGCAGCGCGACGTCCATGTCGACCTCGCGACGCTGCCGATCGACGATGCGCCGAGCTACCAGATGCTGGCGCGCGGCGATGTGGTCGGCGTGTTCCAGGTGGAAAGCCAGGGCATGCGGCGCGCGCTGATCGACATGCGGCCGGACCGCTTCGAGGATATCATCGCGCTGGTGGCGCTGTATCGCCCGGGCCCGATGGCGAACATCCCGACCTATTGCGCGCGCAAGCACGGCGACGAGGAATCGGAATATCTGCATCCGATCCTGGAGCCGATCCTGAAGGAGACCTTCGGCGTCATCATCTACCAGGAACAGGTGATGCAGATCGCGCAGCAGATGGCGGGCTACTCGCTCGGCCAGGCCGACCTGCTGCGCCGCGCGATGGGCAAGAAGATCCGCGCCGAGATGGACAAGCAGCGCGACATCTTCGTCGCCGGCGCGATGAAGAACGGCGTGGCGAAGGGGCAGGCGGAGACGATCTTCGAGCTGCTCGCCAAGTTCGCCGACTACGGCTTCAACAAGAGCCACGCGGCGGCCTATGCGCTGGTGTCGTACCACACCGCCTACATGAAGGCGCATTACCCGGTCGAGTTCCTCGCGGCGTCGATGACGCTGGAACTCAACAACACCGACAAGTTGTCCGAATTCCGCTCCGAGGCGCAGCGGCTCGGCATCAAGGTCGAGGCGCCCAACATCAACCGCTCCGGCCCGACCTTCGAGGTCAGCGGCAACACGATCTACTACGCGCTCGCCGCGCTGAAGGGCGTCGGTATCCAGGCGGTGGAGCAGATCATCGAGGAGCGCAACAAGAAGGGCGCCTTCACCTCGCTGGCCGATTTCGCGGCGCGGGTAAGCCCGCGCGCCGTCAACAAGCGGATCATCGAAAGTCTTGCGGCGGCCGGCGCCTTCGACACGCTGGACCCGAACCGGGCCCGCGTCTTCGCCGGCGCCGATGCGATCCTTGCCGCCTGCCAGCGCAGCCACGAGGCGGCGACCTCGGGCCAGAACGACATGTTCGGCAGCGCGCCGGACGCGCCCAGCATCATCCTGCCGCAGGTCGAGCCGTGGCTGCCGGCGGACCGGTTGCGGCGCGAGTATGATGCGATCGGCTTCTTCCTGTCGGGTCATCCGCTCGACGACTACGCCACCGCGCTGAAGCGGCTGCGGGTGCAATCCTGGGCGGAGTTCTCGCGCGCGGTGAAGACCGGCGCCACCGCGGGTAAGGTCGCGGCAACCGTGGTGTCGCGCATGGAGCGGCGCACCAAGACTGGCAACAAGATGGGCATCATGGGCCTGTCGGATCCGACCGGCCATTTCGAGGCAGTGCTGTTCTCAGAAGGATTGGCGCAGTACCGCGACGTGCTTGAGCCGGGCGCAGCCGTGCTGCTGCAACTCGGCGCCGAGCTGCAGGGCGAGGATGTGCGGGCGAGGGTGCTGCACGCCGAGCCGCTCGATCATGCCGCGGCCAAGACGCAAAAGGGCCTGCGGATCTTCGTGCGCGACACCAAGCCGCTGGATTCGATCGCCCGCCGCCTCAACATGCCGGACGCCGCGCCGGCCCCGGGCGGTCCCGCAAAGGCGCCTGTGGTGAAGCCGGCAGCCGCGCCGGCAGCACCGATGGCGGGGGGCGGACGGCGACGTCTCGCTGGTGATGATGCTGGACCTTGAAACCGAGGTCGAGATGAAGCTGCCCGGCCGCTACAAGGTCTCGCCGCAGATCGCCGGCGCGATCAAGGCGGTCGCGGGCGTGGTCGACGTGCAGACGCTGTAGGGCAGGGCGATCGCATTCGGCTTCTAAAGGGGCGGCGTTTCACTGTAGTCAGGCGCAAAATGAAGACATTTCAATTAGGCCGGTGTACCCATAAAGCCTGGCCGCGTGATGCAACGCAGACTACGTCCGCTTTGCTCCCTTAGCGACTAAGTTTATGCGGCGGCGCAATAATGTCGCGATGGGCCAGTTTCAGACATAAAAAGCGGCAGACTTCTGGCTCGCATCAATGCGAATGAACGCTGTCGTCGGGTCAAATCAAACGGAATCGCGCGCACAAGCCGGGTACGCTGTCGTAGTCCATGTCCAATTCATACTTCGTGAGAAGCGGGCCAGCCTTGCTTCTGTCGGGCCAGATAGCGCGCAATTCGCGAAAGTAGTCTTCGAAACCACCAGGTGAAATGACTTCGATGATCTCGCAGGGAGTGTCACCCGAGTTCCAGAACGTATGCCACTGCTCGCGCGGCTTGAAAACCCAGGTGCCTGGTTCAGCTGTGACGACGTGGTCGCCCAGCAGCGCCCCGAACATTCCTGTCAACACATAGGAATGCTCATCTTCGCGATGGTGACGATGCAAGGGCGCCGCCAACGTGCGGGGCGGTAATTGATGATGAACTACGGAGAAGCGGCCGCCGGTTTGAGCACCGTCAATTTTCCATTGAATGCCGAGGCGGCCGGTGTGGAATGTCTCGCCAGACGCGAAAGGAATCAATAGCGGTGCGAAAGGAGAAGCTGCTTGCCCCGAGAACGTGCCGCTCATGCTATCGACGCTCCCTAATGTTGTGGTGCGGTCACGATACAGCATTTTTCAAATAATGTCCGCTCGGGGTGTGCGCCGTGAGAAGGCGGCGCTTTCCAGTGGGTGCAAACCCCACCCGGCAAACGCTCCAGCCGGAAGCAATCGGAGCAGTCATGGAGGTAACGAAGTGGCTGAAGCC